>JANNEV010000356.1:0-5553 GCA_031379145.1 Gemmatimonadaceae bacterium | reverse complement strand
CCCCATTCCGCTTGCGGCATCTTTCCTCGTCATCGCCACACTCAGCACCATTGCGTTTGACGCCATCACCCCGTCTTTCACCTGGTTGTCGCTCATCGGCGTCAACCCGCTGGATTTTCCGGGACGGACGGCCGTGATGGGACCGAACACTTTTGGTCTTGTGGCGTTTTTCTTTCTGCTGGCTGGTGCCATTGCGGGTGCCGTGTGGTTGGGCTGGGTTGCGGCAGAACGGCCCGGTTCCTTTCCCGCCCTGTTCGGGCGCTGTGCGCTGTCCTTCATCCCCATTTCCATTGCCTTCCACTTCGCCCATTTCCTCACATTGCTGCTCGTGAACGGGCAGTATCTCTTGGCGGCCCTCGCAGCGCTCTTTGGCGGCGGGCAGGCCCACGTCACCACGTCCTTTCTCAATACGGCGCACGGGGCCTGGACTATTTTTGCAGTGCAAACCGTGGCCATCGTCACGGGGCATGGGGTCAGTGTGGTTGGCCCATCGCGCCGACGGCACGTTTTCCGGGCGCGCGGCGATCAAGCTGCTGCATCCCGCCAGCGTGACGCCGGTTGCGCTGGAACGGTTCCGCAGCGAAGGCACGTTGTTGGCCACCCTGTCGCACCCCAACATCGCGCGCCTGCTGGACGCCGGCGTCACCACTGTCGGCCAGCCCTATCTTGTCATGGAGTACGTCGAAGGCGTGGCGCTGGATGTCTACGCCGAGCGGCACGGGTTGACAGAGGTACAGCGGCTGGCCCTGATACGACAGCTGCTCGACGCAATCAGTCATGCGCATGCGCATCTCATCGTGCATCGCGACTTGAAGCCGTCGAACATCCTGGTGCGTCCCGATGGTCGTCTCACGCTGCTCGACTTCGGCATCGGCAAGCAGTTGTTGCAAGCGTCCGCCGATGAGCTCTCCACCCTGACCGAGGTGGGCGGACGCGCCCTGACACCACTGTTTGCGTCACCCGAGCAACTGCGCGGCGACGCCATCGGCACTGCCAGTGACACGTATAGCGCGGCCGTGGTCGCCTATCTGCTCCTCACGGGAACGCATCCGACCGCCGGAGACAGCCGCACCACCGCAGAGGTGCTGCGCACCACGCTCGACTCCGAGCCGCGGCGTACGGCACTGGGCGATCTCGATACGGTGCTTCGCAAGGCGCTGAAGAAAGTGCCCGGTGAACGCTATGAAACGGCGGCCGCGTTCAACGATGATCTGCGCCGGTATGTCGAGCACAAGCCGGTGCGCGCGCGCCCGGATACGCTTGGCTATCGGATGCGTCGCTTCGTGCGGCGTAATCGGGCCGGCGTGGCGGGGACTTCGGTGGCGCTACTCGCGGTGATTGCGACCGCCGGGGTGGCGATGCGTCAGGCGCAGCAAGCGGAACGCGAGCGCGATCGCGCGCTGTTTCAGGCGGAGCGTGCGGAGGCGACGCGACAGTTCCAGACGCTGCTGTTGTCGCAAATCAGCACCACGACGCTGAGTCAGAAGCAGCTGCTCGACAAGGGTGTACAGATGTTCGATGCCGGCAAGACCACCGACCCGCGCGTCACAATCTCCATGCAGCTGAATTTTGCCGATCGATACGCGGAGTTGGAGCGGAATGAAGAAGCGCGAGCCATCTTGCTGCGCGCCGATTCTGCGGCACGACGCATTGCGGATGTGCCAGCCATGTTTGCGGCGGCGTGCGCTCTCGCGCGAAACTATATCAAGGGCAATTCGCCGGAGTTGGGCCGACAGCAGTTGGCGCGCGCCGAGCAGGTCGTTGCCGGCACGGAGGCAGAGAGTCGAGTGGACCGTGTGGCGTGCCTGCTGGCGCGGGCAAGCCTCCTGCCAAAGCGTGCCGCGATCGATTCCACGCTGATCGTGTATCGCCGAGTCGTCGCGATCCTGGACAGCACGGGCCGCAGCAACACGCTCCAGATGGTCGTCGTGCAGTCGCTGCTGGCTGCTCACCTGGGAGACCTCAATCGCGGCCGTGAGGCCATCGCCGTGTTGGAGCGTCAGCAGGATGCTCTCACGCGTCTTGGCCTCGAGGGATCGGTTGCGTCCACCGGCGTCATGGCCAACATTGCCACGGCGAGAGGTCCGCTCGGCGAACGCGCGGCCATCCTTCCGGTGTGGAGGCAGGTGAACGCGCGCCTCATGGCGGCGGACACTGCGGGCGGGGTCAATCCAACCACCGGCTTCAACTTCGCCGCCGAGTTGTTGGCCGATGGACAGGCCGACTCGGCGTTGGTGTGGTATCGCGCCGTCGCCGCCAGCGCGGCCATGCGCAAGAACGCGGTGGTCGAGAGTCGAGCGCAGTTCGGCATTGTTCGCAGTCTTGCCTCGCTGGGGCGCGGCGCGGAGGCGGCGCCCGCTCTTGCCAGGTACCTGGCGATGTTGCGCGCCCTGCGACGACCCACGGATCGCGACAGTCTCATTCTTGTTGCCGGCATCAACGCGGCGCTCAACGACACGGCCAGCGCCGTCCTGCTGCTCGAAGGGGTAATGACGCTCGACAGCGTCCTTGTCACACCACAGACCAATCGCAGGTCGTGGAGTGCCTTGCGCACGCTGACCCCGCTGCTGCTCAGCCAGGGCAGCGCTGAGCGGGCACGGATCTATGCGAAGGTCATGCGTGGCATTGCCAATACCGACTCACTCACCGCGATCCAGAGTGCAGATGTTGGCCTCGCAAACCTGTACCTCGCGCGGGCATTCGCGGGCCTCAGCATGCCGGATAGCGCCCGCGTCTGGGCCGGCGCTGCGCAAAAGGCCCTCCGGAGTGGAGCTGGCCCAGCGCACCCCACCACCCGCGAAGCCGAAGCGCTTCTTGCTGCACTCAGCCGATAGCCGATGCATGAGCGCTGAGCCTTGCCTCCGCGCGTCGAGGCAACGCTAGACGTTGAAGCGAAACAGCAGCACGTCGCCATCGTGGACCACATACTCCTTGCCTTCGGAGCGCACGACACCCTTCTCTTTTGCCACCTTCCATCCGTGGTGTTCGACGAAGTCAGCAAACGAAGCCGTCTCGGCACGAATAAATCCACGCTCGAAGTCGGTGTGGATCACTCCGGCCGCTTGCGGCGCCGTGTTGCCTCGGTGAATGGTCCACGCCCGCACTTCCTGCTCGCCCGCCGTGAAGTACGTCTGCAGGCCCAGCAAGTGGTATCCGGCGATGATGAGCCGATCGAGCCCCGCTGTCTCCAGTCCGAGCGAGGAGAGGAACTCCTTCCGTTCTTCGACCGGAAGTTCGGCGAGTTCCGCCTCGATCTTGGCCGAAAAGGGCACGATTTCCGACTGCTCACCGGTGGCAGCAACCGCGGCGCGGAGTGCGAGCAGGTATGCACCTTCGTCACCAGCCAGCTCGGCCTCGGTGACATTGGCGGCGTACACGACGGGCTTGGCGGTGATCAGCTGCATGTGAGACAGTTTCGCCATCGCATCAGCGGTGAGCCCCGCGCGCAGCAGGGGCATTCCATCCGAGAGGGCAGCGAACGCGGCTTCCAGCGCAGGCAGCTCCGCGAGCGCCTCCTTGTCGGCCGCCTTCGCCGAGCGCTTCACCTTGTCGAGCCGCTTCTCGACCGTGGCGAGATCGCTGAGCGCGAGTTCGAGCTCAATGATCTCCTTGTCGCGCGCGGGATCGGGTGAGCCCATCACATGCGTCACGTCCGGATCCTCGAAGCACCGGATCACGTGCACGATGGCATCGGTCTCGCGAATGTTCTGGAGGAACTTGTTCCCCAATCCCTCGCCGGCCGATGCTCCGGCAACCAGTCCGGCAATGTCCACGAACTGCACCACTGCCGGAACCGTGCGCTTCGGCTGGACGATGGCCGCCAGCTGATCAAGGCGAGCATCAGGCACCTCCACCATGCCAACGTTGGGCTCGACCGTGCAAAACGGATAGTTCGCGGCCTCGGCTTTGGCCGCTGTGAGGGCGTTGAACAACGTGGACTTGCCGACGTTGGGGAGACCCACGATTCCGAGGCGAAGCACAGAGAGTAACGGTTGAATTTGAGGAGACGACTGCCCGCTGCGCGGCGCCGAGGGTCCAGCGAAATGTAGTGAGGCGCGAACGCGCAACGCGCGAGCGCGGGAAGCTCGACGGGGGCGCGCCGCACACCGTGCGCAGCTCGCCCCCGTGAAACGCCTGCGGCCAATGCCGCGTCAGCGCACGCTTACTTGAGAAACCACGGCGCCATCACGAGGCTGACCACGCTCATCAACTTGATGAGGATGTTCATGGCCGGTCCGCTGGTGTCCTTGAATGGGTCGCCGACTGTGTCACCCACGACCGCGGCCTTGTGCGGATCGCTGCCCTTTCCGCCCATGAAGCCGCCCTCAATGGTTTTCTTGGCGTTGTCCCACGCGCCACCAGCATTGGCCATGAACAGGGCCATCATTACACCGGTGACCGTTGCACCCGCGAGAAGCCCTCCCAGCGCCGTGACGCCGAGGAACTTGCCCACGAACACGGGCAGCAAGAGTGCCACCACACCCGGCAGGATCATTTCACGCAGGGCCGCCTTCGTTGAGATCTCCACGCATCGCGCCGAATCCGGCTTCACGCCAGGCTTGCCTTCAAGCAATCCCGGAATCTCGCGGAATTGCCGACGGACTTCCTCCACCATGCCTTGCGCTGCACGTCCCACGGCAGTCATGGTTTGCGCGCCGACGAAGAACGGCATGACGCCGCCAACGAAGAGACCGATCACCACCATCGGGTCGATCAGGTTGAGCGCCGTAAGACCCACGGCCGATGCGTACGCCGAGAACAAGGCGAGCGCCGTCAGCGCCGCCGATCCGATGGCAAAGCCTTTTCCGATGGCGGCGGTGGTGTTGCCAAGCGCGTCGAGGCCGTCGGTAATGGCGCGGACTTCCTTTCCGAGATGACTCATCTCGGCGATGCCGCCGGCGTTGTCCGAGATCGGGCCATACGCGTCAACCGACATGGTCACGCCAACCGTTGCCAGCATCCCGACGGAAGCGATGGCGATGCCGTACAGTCCGGCCATCTCGAAGGAGACGTAGATCGCGCCACAGATGAGCAGCACCGGCAGGATGCAGCTTTCCATTCCGATGGCCAGGCCAGCGATGATGTTGGTGGCGGGACCGGTCGCTGAGGCTTCGGCGATTCGACGCACCGGCTTTCCGGCGGTGTAGTACTCGGTGACCAGACCGATGCTGATACCGGACACTGTGCCCGCGACCACGGCCCAGAACGGACCAAGCGCCGGCAGCAGCGAGCCATCGGCACGCGTCATGTTGAGCGGCACCAGCCCGGTAATGAAGTATGCGAAGACGAGAAACAGTCCGGCGGCGATGAACGTGACCAATCGGAGCGCCGATGCAGGGTCGCCCTTGGACAGCGCGCGCATCGCGAGGATTCCGAGGAGCGAGGCCACAAGGCCCGCGCCGGTGTACGCCACCGGCAAGAGCATCGCGTTCATTCGAGTGGCGTCGGGAATGAGCAGCGACGTCGCGGCCAGCGCGACCGTGGCGATGATGCCGCCTACGTAGCTCTCGAAAATGTCCGCGCCGAGTCCGGCCACGTCGCCCACGTTGTCGC
>JANNEV010000293.1:0-1501 GCA_031379145.1 Gemmatimonadaceae bacterium | reverse complement strand
CAGGAAGACGAAGCGGCCGCCAGTGAACTGCGCGGCCTGGCGAAAGATGAACTCGCCCTGCGGATCGAGCCCGCTGGCGCCGATGGCCAGGACCTTGATGCCGCGGGCCAGCGCGCCGCGCACGTCTTCGTCGTAGGTCGGGCGGCCGTGGTCCAGGTGCGGTGGTGCGTCGGCCACCGAGACCAGCAGGCGCGCGGTGCCCTCGCCGCGCCACGACAGGCGGTGCACAGCCGTGTGCAGCGCTTCGTTCATCGCCTCGGGGTAGTCGCCGCCGCCACCGGCTTGCAGCTGCGCCAGCTGCGACTGAAAGGCCGACAGGTCGTTCGTGAAGTCGGCGCCACGCACGAAGAACTCGTCGCCACGGTCGCGGTAGGCCACCAGGCCGTAGCAGACGTCGGGCTTGCTCGGCAACGTGGCGATCTGGTCGGCCACGTTCTTCATCGTGCGCTTGAGCTTGTCGATCTCGTCGCCCATCGAGCCGGTGGCGTCGATCAGGAAGGCCAGGTCCAAGCGCGTGGGTTGCGACGGTGCGCCATCGAGCCGCGCTTGCAGCAGGTCTTTCTGGCCGCGCTGCCAGACCACGCGCGTGCTGGCACCGCCCTTGCTGACCTGGACCTCATAGACACCAATCCCCGACATCCCCGGCTGCGGCATCAACCAGGCGCGGCCCGAGGCATCGGTGCGGGCCCACAGCGGCGCCGGGTTGCCAGCGGCGTAGACGGCGACCGCGGCATCGGGCACCGGACGGCCCGCCGCATCACGCACGTCGAGCCGCACGCGGTCGGCGATAGCAATCTCACGCTTGACGAGCTGTGCGTTGCGGGCACGGAAGTTCAAGTACTCGCCGAAGTCGGCGTTGTCATCGACGACGCCAGCGGTGACGGGCTCATCAGCAGGCCGTGCGCGTGCTGCTTCGGTGGCCTGCATCGCCACGGCGGGCGGTGCGGCGGGTGCCACTGATTTGGCGAGTTCGGCACGCTTGTCCTTGCGCTCGGCGGGCGCGGCGCTGTCGGCCACCGCAGCGCCCTCGGCCATCATGGCGCGGGCAGTTCCGCTGCGGGTGCGCCAGCGCAAGCTGGGCGGCCCTTCGATTTCGAACGGCACCGGTGCGCGCCGGCAGTCGGTGGCCGAAGGCGCAGGCGGCGGGCCGGATTCGGGGCCGCCCCACAGCAGCCCGGCCCAAGGCGTATGGACGCCGGGGCGTTCGCGCTGACCGTCTTCTGGCGCCGCAGGCGCCACGCCGATGCGTGGCGAAGGCCAGTCGTGCGCGGTGCCGGTGGCACTGGCCAGCAACCACAGCGCGGCAGCGGCAGTACCACGCATCAGCGCATGGCGGCGGGGCAAGGTGCGAAACAGGTGCGGCATCGTGGGGCTCCGTTGGTTGGGGTGACAGGGCTGATACGGCCCAGCCCGCGCGGCGGGGTGAAGGCGGTTGCGAAATCGATCGACCGATGCCGTTTCACCCCGAATGCAGCCCCGGCCCGTACAACGCTGCTCAGTG
>JANNEV010000256.1:0-1616 GCA_031379145.1 Gemmatimonadaceae bacterium | reverse complement strand
GAGGATCCAATTGTGGTGCGGAGCGAGCAGGCCATCGATGGCTCGTTCGCCACGGTTGACGCCTTCATTGCCCACAACCACCAGAACCGCGCGTGGTATCGGGCAAACGCTCCCGAGCCACACGCGTTTGCGGAGCGGATGCGTGAGAAGATACCGCCACTGAACGAACGCCGGTTCGAAGCGATCACCCGCAACGCCCGCGGTGCGCTCGAAACCTACAAGCGATCCAGCACGGCGGAGAATCACACGTCGCTGAACGCCGCGATTGACGTGCTCACCGACCTCGCCACGCGCGCGGCCACCTATCAACTCCTCACCCCCGCTAACTGATTATGGATACCGCCACCATTTCCCTAGCGCTCTCGGGCGCGATTCAAGCCATTAAACTGTTCCGCAAGCTGCAGGCGCAGGCGCAGCGCACGAAAGCGCTGAACGACGCCGAGGTCGCGGCGAATGAAAAGCAGCTCACCGACGCCATGGCCGACGACCGTTGGAAGACGGATGCCGAGCTCGCAAAACCCGAATGAGGCGGACCCTGCCATTCCAGCGGACGCGTTACCAATGGCGGGCGATTGACTTCGTCCTGCTGGCCTTGGTTGGCCTTGTAAACAGCGACAAATGAACAAGACATTTCTCAGCCGCGGAGTGGCCACGCTGGCGTCCGGCGTCACTTCCGGAGCTCTGACCGCCACGCTGGTCGCGGGCGATAGCGGTGTGCTGGACGCCGCCGCCACTCGCAACATCAATGGCGTCATCTGGAACGACACCGACTACCCGGAAGGGCCCCACGCAGATCCGGATGCGGAAGACGTGTTGATCACGGCTGCGAGCGGAACCGCGATCAGCGCGATGACCCGCGCGCAGGAAGGCAGCACGGCCGTTGCGCACAACACGAGTGGTAAGACCTACAAGTTGCTTTACGGGCACCCGGCCAAATCCGATTTCGATTTCATCCGGCTGATGCTGCCGACGACCAACGCCGGCACTCCGAACGGTGTGGTGGATGGCCAGCCTGGCCGCATCTGCTACGACACCACCAACTCGATCACCTACATCAAGACCAGCGCGGCGGGCACCCTCACCGGCTGGGTTTAAGACCATGAAAAAACTTCTTTGCCTCATCCTTCTTCTGGCCATGCCGTGCGTGTCTCGTGCCGGAGTGGCCAACAACGAATCCGCCTGGTTCATGCCTACCAAAGCCGCCGCCAGTGAAGCTGCATGGAAGGCTCTGGTGAACCTTGAGCCCGGCGTGGACTTCATGGCCTACGATGCGGACCTCGCCGCGCTCGCGGTGATCACGTACTCCGCGAACATGCAGAGCTTCCTCGCGGCAGCGAACTACGGTGCGATGCGTACCCAGCTCTCCCTGGTGCCGGGCACGGATGTGCAGGCGTACGACGCGGACCTGCTCGCGTTGGCGGCCATCTCCGGCGTTCAGGGCGACGTCGTCTATCACAACGGGACATCATGGGTTCGGCTCCCTGCTGGCACCAGCGGTCGCTTTCTCCAAACACAGGGAGCGGGAGCAAACCCACTGTGGGCAGCCGTAGCGGGTGGCGGCGACCTGCTCGCGTCGAACAACCTGTCTGAACTGACTGCGTCGGCTTCGACCGCTC
>JANNEV010000196.1:0-2706 GCA_031379145.1 Gemmatimonadaceae bacterium | reverse complement strand
TTTCAGTTGTACGAAGTGCTTCATGCGGATGCGCTGTCGTCGCGTGAACGGTACGCCGATCATTCCCGGGAAACGTTCGATGCCGTGCTGGCCACGGCGCGGGGCATCGCCGAGTCAGCGCTCCATCCGCATCGACGAGAGAGCGACGAGCACGAACCGTTCCTCCGCGATGGAAGGGTGGTCACGCCACCGGCGGTGAAAGACGCCGTCTCCGCGATGGCGGATGCGGGCTTCATTGCCGCGACCTATGACTACGCGGCCGGCGGCATGCAGCTCCCGCAGGTCGTGGCCAACGCGGCCCTGCTCTGGTTTGATGCGGCGAATGTGGCGACCGCATCGTACGCGATGCTCACCAGCGGCGTCGCGAATCTGGTGCAGGCGTTCGGCTCCGAGAGCCAACGTGCGCGCTTCCTCGCGCCGCTTCTGGAGGGACGCTTCCTCGGTACAATGGCCCTGACGGAGGCCGACGCGGGTTCGTCGTTGGCGGACTTGCGCACCCGCGCGGAACCCGCGGGCGAAGGCCATGCTCCCGGCACGTATCGGCTGACCGGAACGAAGATGTGGATCTCGGGCGGCGAGCACGAGCTGTCCGAGAACATCGTGCACATGGTGCTGGCGCGCATTGATGGTGCGCCTCCAGGCGTGCGCGGTATATCGCTCATGCTCGTGCCTCGCTATCGGCTCGACGACGACGGCGCGAGCACGCGGTCCAACGGCGTCGCGCTCGGCGGTCTCATTCACAAGATGGGATGGCGGGGCACGACAAGCACTATTCTGAATTTCGGGGAACATGAGGCGTGTCTTGGCGAACTGGTTGGTGAACCGCACCGCGGGCTGGCCTGCATGTTTCAAATGATGAACGAAGCACGCATTGGCGTGGGGCGGGCCGCGGTCGGTATGGGTTGTGCGGCGTACAGTCACGCGCTGGAGTACGCGCGGACGAGGCGTCAGGGGCGACTGTCTGGTGAAAAGAATCCGGCTCGCTCGCCGGTGGCCATCGTGGAGCATCCGGATGTGCGGCGGATGCTGCTGGCGCAGAAAGCATTGGCGGAAGGTGGCGTGGCGCTCGTGCTTGAATGTGCGCGACTCGTGGATGACGAACACACAGACCCGGACATGGCGGTACGGCAGGAGGCAGCGGCGCTGCTCGAGGTGCTCACGCCGATCGCAAAGTCCTGGCCCGCGGAGGCAAGTCAGGAAGCCATCTCACTCGCGATGCAGACACTCGGCGGCTACGGCTTCGCGCGCGAATACCCGATTGAGCAGTACTATCGAGATAACCGCCTGAATGCGATTCATGAAGGAACGAACGGTGTACAGGCGCTCGATCTGTTGGGCCGAAAGGTGCGACAGGACGCGGGAGCGGGCTTTCACGCGCTCCTGAGGCGCATGCGCGACGCCGTCACCGCTGCGCGTGCGCGCGACGGGCTCACGGAGTTGGCCGAGGAG
This sequence comes from Gemmatimonadaceae bacterium, assembly GCA_031379145.1. Lineage (GTDB taxonomy): Bacteria > Gemmatimonadota > Gemmatimonadetes > Gemmatimonadales > Gemmatimonadaceae > Gemmatimonas. The sequence continues at coordinate 1,257 of JANNEV010000196.1, read as the reverse complement.
CTGAGTGACGCCGTGTTTCGTCTCGAGCGTGTCACGTCGTTATTGATCACGTCGGCTGAGGGCGCCGACCAAGCACGTGCTCTCGCAAACGCGAGCGCGTACCTCGACCTCGTGAGCCGGACTGTGGTGGCGTGGCTTTGGCTGCGACAGGCTGTCGTCGCTGCCGACGCACTGACCATTTCTATTCCATCAGCCGAAGGGGCGTTTTATCGGGGCAAGTTGCAGGCGGCGCGATACTGGTTTGGCTGGGAGCTGCCCCGCACCGTCTCACTCGCGGACCTGCTCGAGCGCGCGGATTCCACGCCGTTCGATATGCAGGATGCCTGGTTCTGACGTCCCATACGGGCTTTACCGGTCGACCAGGCCGGACATGCCACCAGGATAGCGTTCTCCCGATGCGGCATCGCGCGGGAGCAGTGAGGCCAGCGTTGCCAGCTCCGTCGCACTGAGACCGACGTCCACGGCGGCGGCATTCTCTTCCAGGCGCTCGAGCTTTGTGGTACCTGGTATTGGCACCACGTCGTCGCCGCGTGAGAGAACCCATGCGAGCGCCAGCTGCGCCGGCGTGCACCCCTTCGAACGGGCCATGGCCACGACGGTGTCGGCCAGGCGGCGGTTCGCCTCGAAGTGCTCCGCCTGGAAACGCGGGGACGTCAGGCGATAGTCTCCTGCCGGAATATCCGCGATCGAGGTGAAACGGCCGGTGAGAAATCCGCGACCAAGCGGACTGTATGGCACGATGCCGATGCCTAGCTCGCGCGCGACCGGGAACGCATCATCTTCCCAATCTCTCGTCCAGAGCGACCACTCGGATTGAAGCGCGCTGATCGGATGCACCGCGTGCGCACGTCGAAGCGTGGCGGGCCCGGCTTCCGAGAGGCCGAGGAAACGGACCTTCCCTTCGGCGACAAGCAGCGACATTGCGCCGACGGTGTCTTCAATGGGAACGCCCCGGTCTACCCGATGCAGATAGAACACATCGATCGTGTCAACGCCCAGGCGCCGAAGCGACTGCTCGCAACAGGTGCGCGCGTAGTCCGGATGTCCGTTTGCCCCCCGGCGACCTGGATCCTTGGGATCGTAGATGATCCCGAATTTAGTCGCGACTATGGCCTGGTCGCGTCGGTCGGCGATTGCGCGTCCGACCAATTCCTCGTTCGTGCGCGGACCGTAGACATCGGCGGTGTCCAGCAGGGTGATGCCACGCTCAAGCGCATGATGAATCACGCGAATGGCGTTTGACGCGTCGCGATCCTC
>JANNEV010000156.1:0-2892 GCA_031379145.1 Gemmatimonadaceae bacterium | reverse complement strand
CGCCGGACGCGGCACCGCGATTTCAAGCTGCGTCTTCCGCATGATCTCATCTGCATTGACAGCCGTCAGCGCACTGTTGTCACGCTCACCGGTTCGGATCCGGACGGTGTGGTCCAAGGGCAGAACAAAGATTTTCCCGTCGCCTACGTCTCCCGTTCGCGCCGCGTCGCAGATCGCATCAACGGTCCGCTCGACGAAGTCGTCGGAGCAGGCCATCTCCAGCCTCACCTTCTCGTGAAACTCAAGCACGACGGTGTCCCCGCGATAGCGTTGCACCACGTCGCGCTCGCCGCCGTGGCCGCTGACGCGGGAGAGCGTCATGCCTGTCACCCCTTCCTGAAAGAGGGCCCGCTTGACGTCGGCCAACTTCTCTGGCCGGATAATGGCGATGATCAGCTTCATGTCGCTCCTTGATATTCGTGAATGAGGAGTGGCGGCGTCTGCATGATCGGCGGGACGTTCATGCGGCACGCGGCGTCCGCAACGTACTTTATTTGCCCGGCTGGCGGTATCACTCGCGTACCGGCGGCTCTGCTGCGGTTTCCTTTCTACAGGCGCTCAGGTACACACCATGTCCCGCGGAACGATAGCCATTCTGGTCGGCCCCGAGTACGAAGACCTCGAAGTGTGGTATCCGAAACTCCGACTTGAAGAGGCCGGGTTCGATACACCGCTCGTGGGCATGGGCGATGCAAAGTACTCGGGAAAATGGGGATATCCCGCCGTCGTGGATCGTCATGTGTCTGACGTGGATCCCGCTTCGCTGCGCGGCGTGCTCGCGCCGGGAGGCTGGGCACCTGACAAGTTGCGTCGCGATGCCGCGGTGCTCGCGATGGTGCGCAGCGTACACGCGGCGAACGGACTGGTTGCCACGATCTGCCACGGTCCGTGGATTTTGATTTCCGCGGGTATCCTTCGCGGTCGCACGCTGACGTCGACCGTCGGCATCCGCGATGACGTCGTCAACGCCGGTGCGCTTTGGCGCGACGAGCCGGCGGTGATCGACGGCAATATTGTCAGCGCTCGGGTTCCGAAAGACCTGCCGGCGTTCGCGCGCGCCATGCTGCAGGTGCTCGACGCCTGACGTGAGCCCAGGGGGTGACGTCGCCAACGTGCACCCGGAGGCTGATCAGGGTTCGCTGGGCACGATGTTCGTGTAGCTTCTGCCGCGCCAACTGCGTGGCACGAGGGCAGTGCTCTTCGTCAGTCGCCAGGCGGCGGCTGGATCGGATAGCCACGAGAACCAGAAGGCGGCACCTCGCTCCGCATAACAGCCCCGTAGTGCGACCAGCAGCATGAGGCGGACGGCCAATGCAGCTGCGTTCACGATCATGAGCGCCTGCCAGACCATCGTCGACCGCGCGGCGTCGGCCGTTGCCGCACTCAGGAGGAGGGCAATCAGCGTGGCCAGCACAGGAACCGGCAGCGCCTGCACGCTCCAGACGAGCACCACATCCATCCATCGGCGCCAGACCGGTGTCGCGTCCTTCAGATCGAAACTCCGTCCCCACTCCCGCCACATCTCCGACAGCGACGCGTACGATCGAACGGAAATGATGCGCGACCCATCCAGGAACCCGACGCGCGCGCCGCGCGCGGCGAGATGCCGGGCGAGCGTGACGTCGTCGCTGAATGACGCGCGCGCCGGCGCGTATCCGCCGTGCGCTTCCAATAGCGTCCGCCGAGCCATGAAGCACTGCCCGTTCGCCAGGACACGATCCGGCGGCGGCTGCGTTGCCCCGGCCGCGCCGCAGCGGTAGACCAACGTGACCAGCATGGCTGGCTGCACGAACCGCTCACCCGCCGTCTGATTCATGAAGCGCGGCGCAAACGACGCGACGTCGTATCCGTCCAGCTCCATGGCGGCAACCACTGCCCCGACCATCCCTGGCTCAGGCATGGTGTCCGCGTCGACGCCCAGCACCCAGATGCCGCGTGCGTGACGGAGTCCGGTCTCGAGCGCCCAGACCTTGCCGACCCAGCCATCCGGCAAGGGATCGTCGGTAATCAACCGAATACGCGCATCGCGTTTCGCCGCCGCCTGCACCAGCGCTTGCGTTCCATCGGTTGACCGACTGTCCACCACCAGCACTTCGAGCAACGGGTCGGTCTGCGCCATCAGCCCCTCAAGACACGGGCCGATCCGGTTGGCTTCGTTCAGCGTGGCCACGATGACCGTGACCGTCGTGTCGCGCCGCGCGACGAGCACCGGCGGCACGGCCGCACGACGCGTACGACCAGGCATGAGGCGTAGCAGCAGCAACAGCAAGGCTGCCGACTGCAACGCCAGCAACACATATCCAGCAACGACCAACGCGCCGAGGCCCGTCGTCACGCTGTCGCCCGCAGACGCGGCTCCACCGCCGTCACCGGTTCCGTCAGCGCGAGTCGCGCAACTGCCTTGGCCATATCGCCGAAAATGAAGAGGTGAGCGGGAAACATCGCATACCAGTACAACAAACCGAAGAGACCACGCGGTGCAAAGAGGGCCGTTTGAATGAGTCGCGTGCCGGAACCTTCCTGTACGGCGGTGAACTGCAGCCACGCGTGCCCGGGGAGCCGCATTTCCGCCCGCAACCGCAGCATTCGCGGTCGCTCGATCAGTTCAACGCGCCAGAAATCCACCGCCTCTCCGAGATACAACCAGGCCGGATCGCGTCGTCCGCGTCGTAGCCCAGGGCCACCAACCAGCCGATCGATGAAGCCACGAATCCGCCAGAGGACATCATACGCGAGCCAGCCCTGTTCACCGCCCAGTCGACAGAACGCACGAAAGACCTGGTCGGGTTGTGCTTCGACGTAGATGGACCGGGTCTCCTCAAGCACGCCTTCGCGGTCGCGGAGTTCGTATCCGGCAGCGTCACCCAATGCGTCGCTCCAGCGCGACTCGAC
>JANNEV010000154.1:0-15661 GCA_031379145.1 Gemmatimonadaceae bacterium | reverse complement strand
AGTCCAATCCACCCGACAACGAAGTACCGATGCGCACGTCGCTGCGCATGCGAAGGCGAACGGCATTGAGGAAGAGGTCGCGGAACTGCTCGACCTGATCTTCGTATCGTTGCGGAATCTCCGGCAGGTGATCGCGCGTTTCCCACCATTTGCGGAATCCTGGTGTCCCGGCGCTCGTCACCGTGAGCGAGTGTCCGGGTGGCATCCGATGCACGCCTTCCAGCGCCGTGGCCAACGAAACCCCGTCGTATGCGGTCGGATTGGCGAAGAAGGTCTGCGCTGCGTCCTCACACAGCCGTGGCATGAAGTCGGGCAGTGCGAGAAACGCCTTGATTTCCGACGCGAACGCAACGCGTGTGCCCTTCACGGACACGTACAGTGGCTTGACGCCGAATCGATCGCGCGACAGAAACAGGGTCTGTGATGCCGCCGACCATATCGCGAAGGCCCACATACCATTGAAGCGTTGCTGGCACTCGTCGCCCCAACGATGGAAGGCCGCCGCCACGACCTCGGTGTCGGTGTCGCTGCGAAATCGATAGCCATCACGTCGCAACGCCTCGCGAAGCTCGAGGAAGTTGTAGATCTCGCCATTGAAGGTGATATACAGCGTTGTCCCGTCGGGACACTCCACCGCCATGGGGCATCGCCCTGCTGGCGTCGGATCGAGGATCGAGAGCCGTCGATGTCCGAGGGCGACCGGCCCTGCGCTGTACGTGCCGCGCCCATCCGGTCCGCGGTGCGCCAGCGCGTCTGTGAACTCGTCGATCAGTTCACCGAGCCCGCCGCGCGAGAAATCGAGAAGACCAGCGATACCGCACATGCGCGGGCACCCTGCTGAGGACGGCGTCACAAACACCGATGGACCCTGCAGAAGCTTGCAGGTTCAGTGCCAGCATTTAACCGTATACATTACAACAGTTTACGTTCGAAGTCGGCACTGTGACCTGGCGACACACCGGCACAATATGTGCCAAAACGGGAAGAATCTGCCGTTTTCAGCCGAGTGTCTGTCGCACCCGCAGTTTCTCGATCAGGACGCGAGCCTGAGAGACGGGACCACTCCAGTCGCCCTCTTCTTTCTGACGGAGCACCCGCACCGAACCGTACCAGGCGCTCGCGGGGCGACAGCCGTGACCCTCGCCTGCGGCTACGGCGGAGTCCGACCCGTCTCCACCCGCGCCAACCCACCGCCAATCGAGACCAATGCGCGGGGCAAGCAGCAAACACGGCCGGCCGAGCGCACCGGTCAGATGTGCGACGGCGCTATCGACGCTGACCACGAGGTCCAACGCGGCGATCGCGGCGGCGGTGTCGGCGAAATCCCGTAACTCCCCGGACACGTCGTGCACGACGACGTCACACGGCAAGCCCGCAAGGTCCGATGCGCGCGGCCCATTCTGCAGGCTGAACCAGGTGACACCCGGCAACGCAAGCAACGGGAGCAGCGCGCCAAGCGCGCACGAGCGATGCATGTCATTCACGTGCGTGGCACTACCGGCCCACACAATTCCCACGCGCAGTGCCGTGGGGTCCTGCAGCTGCGCGATCGACGGCGGGGCCGGGCGTTCGCTGGCCGGTAGTGGTGACAGATACGCCGACGGTCGGACGTAGACGTCGGCGTCCGTCGTACAAGGCAAGAGATGCGGCAGGCTCGTCAGGGGCACATGCACATCGTACTCCGGCAGCGGCGAGCCGGTGGCGATGACCTCATGAGCGAGCGAAGCGAAGCGCAGCACATCCACGAGCGATGACGGACACTGCAGCAGTACGCGTGCACCCAACGATGCCAGCGCGGGCAGATAGCGCACAAACTGCATGGTATCGCCGTACCCCTGCTCGGCATGAACAAGCACGCGTTTTTCCTGGACCGACTCGCCAGCCCACCGCGGGCGCTCCCAGAGCTGTCGTTGCCCGTCGAGCAACGACGTGCGCTCTCGCCACTCGTACTCAGCCCATCCGGTCGCCCACTTCTGCTGCGCGAGCAATGCCACAGCGAGGTTGACATGCGCGCCCGCATGATCAGGCGCGAGGCGTACAACTTCGCGCGCTTCCGCCTCGGCCTCCACATAACGATCGAGGAAATTGCAGACCGCCGCGAGATTTGCTCTCGACTCCACGTGGGTGGGCGCGAGTTGCAGGACCGCTCGATAGGCTGCCTCTGCCTCGACGACGCGTCCCGCTGTCTGCAGGGCGCGCGCGTAGCCATACCAGGCCGGCACGGAGGAACGATCGAGCGACGCGGCGCGCTTGAGCGGAGCCACCGCTTCGCTCGCTCTGCCGGCGGCCACCAGCGCATTGCCGAGGTTGACCTGAATCGCCGAGGCGTCCGGCAGCTCCCGCGCCAGCGGCGTGAGCAAGGCGATGGCGCCAACCGCATCTCCCGACTCCAGCCGAAGCACACCGAGCGCGTTTCGCACGCCGCGATGTCGAGCATCGAGTGACAGCGTCCGATCGAGCAGGCGCATGGCGCGTGGCGCATCGCCACTCTGCGCGAACGCGAGCGCCGCGCGGAACTGCTCGTCGGCCTGCGACGCTTTCGGACGGGCGGTCTTCGGAGTCATGCGATCAGATGCGAACGTCCCTACCGCATCCGTAGTCCGATGGCTTGCGGCGTGTAGGCCGACAGATCCACCGGCGTCCGGACCGCGTGTCGATCATCGCGACTAACGACCTGCAGTGCGACTTGCTTCGTCAGGTTGAAGACCAGCGGCGCGCGGAAGTTTCCCGTTGCCAGCTCCCCGGTTGCATTCGGAAGCGTGATCATGACCAGACCGAAGGCATCCGTCTCCGCAGAGACGCCGATCATCTCACGCTCCACCTCGCCAATGTCGAATCCGTAGCTGGCGTCCTGAACGAACGGGTCCGCCAGCAAGAAGGTCAGGTCAGGATCGTTCGCTGCCTGCAGCCACCAGAGCCCTTCGCGGGCGGCGGGGATGAGTGCATACGCCTGCTGCGTGGGGAACCCGCCAAGCGGGGTGGGGAAGTCGATCATCCACGTGGACAACACCTCGATCTCGCCGAGGGCCGTCGATAAGAGGCGCACGCGCGCCGGCGTTTCCGCGGATGCGTCGGCGATGTGTTCCAGCGGAAGGACAGAGGTTGCGGTCGGCATGATGACGATTGCGGGGTCGATGAGGCGAGTGCTGCGGATCAGAGGTAGTTCGCAAGACTCAGACCAAGAATGCGCGACGTCGCGCCCATTGCAGCCTGATAGAGCGTTTGCTTTCCCACCAGTTCTGCGAGCGCCTTGTCCACTTCGGTATCGCGGAGGTCTGCGCGAAACACCGTCATGGTGACTTCAAGCGAGTCGAGGTTCGCGCGTGCGATCTCCAGTTCATTCCCTCGCGCACCTTGCGTGCCAATCAGGGTCTGCACATTGCTGGTCGCGGTATTGATGCGGTCCAGCGCAGTGCCGATGCCGGCGACGTTGTTGCTGCCGAGCGCGGTGGACAGTGCCCGGAGCGACTCCAGGGCGTCGGTGGTGAGAAATACCTCGGTGCCGTTGTGATTCGGCGTGATGTACGTGCCGTCGCCCACCTCAATTGGCGTGGAGCCGCTGGGATTCACCGGGGCATTGCCCGCATCCACCAGACGCGAGAACGGCGTCGCAACCGTGGTCGGCACGGCGAACGGACGCTCACCCGCACGGGTACCGCCGAACAGGTATTCGTCGCCAATACGCGTATTGCCCAAGTCGACAGCGAAGCTGATCAACTGATCCACCTCGGCCTTCGCAATCATGCGCGTCTGCGCATTCCCGGTGGCCGACGCCTGTGCGACCGCGAGCTCGGCTGCGCGTGCCAGCGTATTGGTCAGATTGTCGAGCGCGTTTTCCTCCGCGCTGGCCCGCGTGGTGGCCGTCTGGCTGTTCTGTCGAAACCGTGTGATGGCGCGGATCGAACTGCCGATGCGGACGACCTCGCTGGACGCGGTCGGATCGTCCGACATCCGCCGAATTCGCACGCCGGACGAGACGTCTTCGCGCAGACGGTCGATGCCCTGCAAGCTCGACTGGAGACGAGCTTGGCTTCCCCTCAGGATCATCTGATTCGATATGCGCATGGCGATTCGCGGTTCGGGCGACTTTCACACAAAGCCACACCACCGATACGTGGCTGGCACCTCTGCAGTCAGTATCGGTTGCGGCGAATCAACACTTTAGCGGCTATTTTTGCCGGGTGGACGGTGTCCGCGCATACCTTGCAGTGTCTTCCAGTCCTCCGGTCTCCCCCCAGCCCCCAGTTCATCCCGATGGCGACCATTCTGTACGTCGATGACGAGCCGAGCGTCGGGCTCATTCTGGAAGACACCCTCGAGAGGGCCGGCCACACGCCGGTGGGAAGCCGAAGCGTACCGGAAGCGCTACAGGTGCTGGAGCGAGGTGGGATCGACCTCATCATCTCGGACTACCGGATGCCGGGGCTCACAGGACTGGAGTTCATCCAGCTGCTGGCCCGGGAGGGGTATGACATCCCGCTCATCATGTTGACCGGATATGCCAGCATCGAACACGCGGTGGCGTCCATCAAGGCTGGCGCGATTGACTACATCACCAAGCCGGTGCGGCCGCAGCAGCTGGAACTGGCCGTTGAGCAAGCACTCGAGTTTGTTCGACTGCGCCGAGAGAACGAGTCGCTGCGCAAGGAAGTCATGCAGTTCCGGAACGAACGGCAGATTATCGGAGACTCTGCACCGATCCGCCGCATTCTGCAGACGGTCGCGATGGCCGCCCCCACTCGGGCCACGGTCCTGCTTCAGGGCGAATCCGGCACGGGCAAGGAGCTATTCGCCCGCGCCATCCACGACCAATCGGACCGCCGAGACAAGCCGTTCATCAAGCTCAACTGCGCGGCGCTGCCCGAAGGTCTCGTCGAAAGCGCCCTGTTCGGACACGAGAAAGGCGCCTTCACGGGAGCGATCAAGCGAGTGGAGGGCGCGTTCGAGCGGGCCAATCGCGGAACGCTTCTGTTGGACGAAATCTCGGAGATGCGGCTGGACCTGCAGGCGAAGTTGCTCCGTGTGCTTCAGGAGCAGGAGTTCGAACGCGTTGGAGGGACGTCCTCCATCAAGGTGGATGTTCGGATCGTGGCCACGACCAACCGCGATCTGGCCGCCGAAGCCGACCAGGGGACCTTCCGTCAGGACCTCTACTATAGACTGTCCACCATTCCAGTGCTGATTCCCCCGCTGCGGGAGCGCGCCGAGGATATCCCGGTACTGGCCCTGCGTTTCGCCATGCGCACCGCTGCAGAAATCGGCAAGAAGATTGACGGACTGGCCCCGGACGCGGTGGATGCGCTTCAGCAGTACCCCTGGCCTGGCAACATTCGTGAGTTGCAGCACGTCATCGAGCGCGCCGTGATTCTGACACCGGACGCGATGATTCAACCGCACTGCCTCGAGGGGACTCGCTTCGGGCTCGCGCACTCGTTGGGCGCGCCAGCCATGCGGCCACGGTCGGTCGGCAGCTCGGGAAGCTTCCCGACCGTCCGATCAGGGACGCCGCGTGGGTCGCTGAGGGCCGTGGGGGCCGTGGACGGTGACGCCATCAACCTCACGTCGCTCAACGTTGCCGACGCCGAACGGGTGCTCATTCAGCACGCGCTGACCGCCGCCGACAACAATCGAACCAAGGCGGCTGACCTCCTCGGCATCAGCGTGCGAACCCTGCGAAATAAGCTGAACGGACCAGGCCGGGACGCCGACGCCGACGAGGAGTAGGACGATCCGATGGTGGACGCTCGGCAAGTCCGGCACCATGGTGATAGGCAAATTATTCCGTTCTGCCGCCTGCTCGACGATTGCCGGAACGATCCCAGCGGCCGAACAGGGATCCAGCCAGCATCAGAATAATTCTCGTAATCCATTGCAATAGAATGATTTAGATGACAGTAGTCGACCTCGGATTTCGAGGAGGTCTTTCCGGTGATGCAGTTGGCCCGGGCATTGCTTTTTCCGATGGTGGAAACGTTTGCTCACCCACCTCGGATTTCGCCGATGCTCTTCGGACTCATCGATCGCACCACCTCTGCCACGTCCCTCAAGGATGGGCTTGACCGCAGCGCCGAGCGCCTGCGGAGCAGCGCGGACCGGGTCTCCAAGGCCTCGCTTCAAAACGGCGACGGGTTTTCACTTGCGGTCAAGGGGCGCCGGTTGCCGGACCCGGACAGCGACGAGGACGCCGGTGCGGCAGGCGCGGTGAATGATGTGAACATCGAGGAGGAGATGGTGGGACTCGCAGACGAGCAGCTGCGGTTCCTGATGACGGCAAAATTGCTCGAAAAAACCTACGCCAGCCTGCGCGGCGCGATTCGAGGGCAAGGCTGATGCCGGGCGGTATCGACCCGACTCGCCGCTCGAGTTCTACGCCGTCGTCTGGCGTGGTCCGACCCATGTTCAGGTCGCTGGCCATCGCGGCAAGCGGACTGTCCGCGCAACGGCAGCGCATCGAAACCATCGCGCAGAACATCGCCAACATGGATGTCACGCGCGGTCCGGATGGCGGGCCGTACAAACGGCGCGACGTCGTGCTTGAGACGGCGACCGCGAAGTCGGCGCTCTATCCGGGCACCGAACCATCTCGTGCGCCAATCACCCGTGGCGGAAGCGCCGGCGGCGGTATCAGCGGCATCGGCGGCGACACCGTCCCGATGTCTGATGGGCCGCGAGCGATCGAAGTACCGGTGCTGGAAACGAGCGGTCGCGGCGAAGACGCCGGTGGCGAATACGGCGTACGCATCGCGGGCATCGCTGAAGATCATGGCGAAGGTCGTGACGTGTACGATCCTGGCCATCCTGACGCCGACGCGAACGGCATTGTGCGCTACCCCAACGTCGACAAGACCATGGAGACGGTCCGACTCATGGAAGCGCGCCGCATCTATGAAGCCAACGCATCGGTCTTTCAAACGGTGAAGTCGATGCTCCGCGCCTCCCTCGATATCTGACGATGAGCATCAACGGACTCTCCAATTCGCTCGCCGGACTGGGCAACGCGGTTCGCCCCGATGTCACGCGCGCCAATCCCGATCGCGCCACGCCTGCGCAAGTCGATCGCGGTGGTGCGGCTCCGCTCGGCCGGCCGGCACTCAAGACCCAGGCGCCCATTGCCGGTCCGACCGCCGCCGCACAAGCAGTTCCTGCCGAAGCGCCAGCGGGGACCGATCCGACACTGTGGAGCGTGCTCACGAGTGAGGAACGGAACTTCTTCGCCAAGTCGGCTGCCCTCGGCCCGCTGACGTACAGCCGCATCAAGGATGTCACGCATCCGGTCACGCCGATGGCGCGCGGTGTGCGCCTCGACATTCGCGCCTGAACCGACTCAGCCACGACATGATGAACAAAATTGATCTTCGCACCGCATCGCTGCCGACCTTCGGCGGCCAGGACACCGGCGCTGTCCAGGTACCGGTGTTCACCGACGAAGCGAACAGCTTCGGGAACACGCTCAAGCGCGTGATCAACGAAGTCTCCGACGCCAGCGCGCGCTCCGGCGAGATGAAGGGCCGTTTCCTGGATGGCGATTCCAGCGTGGAACTGCATCAGGTGATGGCCGCCTCCGAAGAAGCCGGGATCGCGATGGACCTGTTGATCGAGCTGCGCAACAAGACCGTCGAAGCGTATCGGTCCGTCATCAACATGCAGTCCTGAGCGAATGCCCGAATCCTTTCAGAATCTGCTCGATCGTGTTGGTGGGGTTCGTCAGGCCGCGATCATTCTTGTTGGCGTATTGGTTTCCGCTGGCGTGTACGGCGTGTCCCAGTGGGCAGCGAAGCCCGTGCTCGTCTCGCTGGTCACCAACGTACCGGCGGCCTCTGTCGGCAAGATGACCACCAAGCTGTCCGAGGTGGGCATCAGCTACAAGCTCGCGGATGGCGGGAACTCCATTCTGGTGGATTCGAACGCGGTGGCGAAGGCCCGTGTTGAACTCTCCAGTGCCGGACTGGTGGACGCGGGTCGTCCCGGACTGGAACTGTTTGATCGGCCGGCATGGGGCATGACCGACTTCACGCAAAAAGTGAACTTCCGGCGTGCCATGGAAGGAGAACTGGAGCGAAACATCGCCAGCATGACCGACGTGAAATCGGTGCAGGTGCATCTGGCACTCGAAGACGATCAGATCTTCAAACAGAACGAGCGACCGTCGAAAGCGTCGGTCACGCTCACGATGCAAGGTGGAACGCAGCCGCCGGCCAAAGCGGTTCTTGGCATTCAGCGATTGGTCGCGGGCAGCGTTGGCGGGCTGACGCCGGACAATGTCACGATCGTTGATGAGCGCGGACAGGCGTTGACCATGGATGACCCCAGCAGCCCGATGGGACTCACCAGCAGACAGCTCGCGCAGCAGCGCGAGGTCGAACAGGAGCTCCGCGCCAAGATCGAACCGCTGCTCACCGCTACCTATGGCGCAGGCAACGCGCGCGTGCAGCTCTCCGCCGACTTGAACTTCGATCGAGTGGAGCGCAACACGCAGTCTGTTGATCCGGACAAGCAGGCGCTGACCAACGAATCAAAACAGGAAGTCATTCCCGGCGCACCGACCCAGGGAGCCGCGAGCAACAACGTGAGCTCCAACTACGACTATACGCGCTCCACGGAGAGCTTCGTCGCTTCGGTGGGCGGCATCAAGAAGCTGACCGTGGCGGTGCTGATTGCCGACAAAGTCACCTATCCCGCACCTGATGCGACCGCGGCCGCCAAGGGCGCTCCAGCCGCTCCGCCAGTCATTACCGCGCGTACGCCGGCCGAACTCGCCCGCGTGGACTCTCTTGTTCGCCGCGCCATCGGTGCCGATTCCACACGTGGCGACGCCATCAGTGTGGTCAGCGCGCCGTTCTTCATTCCTGAGCCCGTCGCCGAGCCTGACACCTTGCCCACACCGACCATTGTGAAGCGCGTCATCGACAACCCGAAGCCGGTGGTGACGATCACTGCCATCGTCGGCCTGCTCGTTGTCGCCATGCTCACGCTCGGAGCGCTACGGCAGAAGGCACCCAAGTCCAGCGGGCAGTCACAGAACACACTGGCTGCCGGGTCCGGGTACGCCGAGCTCCCGTCGTCCAATCAGATGAACAATGCCATGCAACAAGCGCTGCAGAGTGGCGGGCAGTACAACGGCCAGAACAACGGACAGAACAGCGGACAGAACGGCATGCGCAATGGCGATAGCAACGGAATGCAGGGTGATGGCCAGGACTATCAGCAACAGGGAGAAGAGCGTCGTTCAGTCGTACTCCCCGCGCCCATGATTACGGAGGAGCGAGAGCAGGCCATCGCCACCGTCGCGCAGCGCCCCGACGCGGCCATCCGCGTTTCGAAAGCCTGGCTTCGCGCCGACCGCTGAGCATAGCCGACCATGGTTGCCCTCGCCCGCGTCAGCAATGCTGACAAGTACGCGCCGGATCGCCTGACTGGCCGCCAAAAAGTCGCCATTGTGTGCATGGCCATCGGCCCGGAACACGCGGCGACCATTACGGCTGGCCTGAACGGAGAAGAAGCAGAGATTGTCGCACTGGAAATGGCGCAGCTCGATCGCGTCCCGCAGGAATCGGTGAACTTCGTGCTCGCCGAGTGGCTTGAGCTCACGCTCGGCATGGATTCCATCAGCACCGGTGGCGTGGACTTCGCGCGCGATGTGTTGATTCGCGCCTTCGGCGACGTCAAGGCACAGGCGATTCTCAAGCGTATCCAGGGGCAGCTCGCGGACAGCGACAGATTCGGTCGCCTGCGTCGCGCCGATCCCCAGCAGCTGGGCAGCACGCTGCGCGGCGAGCATCCGCAGACCATCGCGCTCATTCTGGCCCATCTGGATCCCGGACATGTCGCCGCGATCCTGCGGGAGATCGATCCCGCGCTTGGTGGTGACGTCATGTACCGAATTGCGCGCATGGAGAAGATCGCGCCCGACATGATCACGCTCGTGGAACGCGCCATCGGCAACGAGGCCGACCTGGCCTTCTCGCAGGGCATGAGCAGTGTGGGCGGGCCCGCTGCCGTCGCCGCTGTGCTCAACCTGGTCAGTTCCTCGCTCGAGAAGGAAGTACTCGACTTCGTCACCGAGAAGGATCCGCACATCAGCGACCAGATCAAGAACCTCATGTTCGTGTTCGAGGATCTCATGTCGCTGGATGACAAGTCGCTGCAGCGTCTGCTGCGCGAAGTGGACGTCAAGCAGCTCGCGCTTGCGCTCAAGGCCGCGAGCCCGGAGCTCAAGGCCAAGATCATGGGGACGATGTCGCAGCGTGCAGTGGCGGGCCTCAAGGAAGAAATCGAGTTCCTCGGACCGGTCAAGATGCGCGATGTCGAAGCCGCGCAGACGGACATCGTGTCAAAGGTGCGTGCGCTCGAGGAGTCGGGCGAGATCGTGATGAGTGGTGGAACCGACGATGTCATCGTCTAACCGAATGCCGCCAATGCTGGCCACTCCCTGGGCGCTCGAAGAACTGGCATCGACGGACATGCTCGCGTTGTCCCTCGACGCACTGGCGCACGATCGCTCGTTCGACCACCACGGCGAGCGCCACGAGTCGTACACCCATGAACCGACATCAACCGGTGTCGACGCCGCGACCGCAGCCGCGGCGAACGCCTACGCGCAGGGAGTTGCTGACGGCGAGGCGGCGGCCCGTCACCATGCGGACACGCAGCTCAGTCTCGCACTCCGGGCGCTGGCTGCCGCCGCGGAGTCGGTGCGCATTCACGAAGCGCGCTGGACGGCCAACGCAGAGGAAAACATTGCCGCGCTGGCGATCGTAGTGGCACGCCATCTCGTACAACGCGAAGTGGAGGCCGACCACGCGATCGTGCACGATCTCGTCCGACGGGCGCTCTTGGCCTTTCCAATTGATCAGGTGGTGAGCGTGCGACTTCATCCCGACGACGTGGCTGCGTGCGGTACCGCGTCAGCTCCGGATAAGGCTGGCCGGGTACAGGATGTCCGCTGGATCGCCGATCCACATATCCAACGCGGCGGCTGTCTCGTGGAGGGCCGCGATCGCATCGTGGACGGTCGTATCGACACGTCGCTCGAGCGCGCGTACCGCACCATTGGCCAGGTCGAGGCGTCATGAACGCGCTGCACTTGTCATCGCCGGCATTCGCCGACACCATGACACCCGCGACGAGCTCGATGGTCTCGCGCCTCAATGACGAGGACCGCTTCGCCACCTATGGTCGCGTCACGCGCGTCGTGGGACTGGTACTCGAGGCAACCGGTCTGGAGGTCGGCCTTGGGGCACTCTGTCGAATCACGAGCCGTTCGCGCGACCGTTCGGTGCTGGCCGAGGTGGTGGGATTCCATGAGCGCGGCGTGCTCCTCATGCCGTTGGGCGAACTGGACGGACTGCACCCCGGGTCAAGCGTGCAGCCCTTGGGGCGCACCTTCGGCGTCGATGTCGGACCGGGCCTGCTCGGTCGTGTCCTGAACGGACTCGGACATCCGATCGACGGGAAAGGGAAGCTCGACGTGATCGACCGCGTGCCGCTCTCTGCGGAGCCGCCGAATCCACTGGAGCGCGAGACCATTGATCGCCCGCTCGAAACCGGTGTCCGTACGATCGACGGTCTGCTGACGATCGGCCGCGGCCAACGCGTGGGCATCTTTGCCGGCTCCGGTGTGGGCAAGAGCACCATGCTGGGCATGATCGCGCGGCACGCGCAGGCCGATGTGAATGTGATTGCGCTGCTCGGCGAACGGGGTCGCGAGGTGCGTGATTTCATCGAGAACTCGCTCGGCGAGGAGGGACTCAAGCGCTCCATCGTCATTGTCGCCACCGGTGACCAGGCGGCGCTGATTCGCGCACGCGGCGCACTCGTTGCGACGGCGATTGCCGAGTACTTCCGTGATCAGGGCAAGCAGGTGCTGCTCATGGTGGACTCGGTCACCCGTGTGGCGATGGCGTGGCGTGAGATCGGACTGGCTACGGGTGAGCCACCCACAACCAAGGGCTATCCACCCTCGGTCTTTGCCTCGCTGCCGCGATTGCTGGAACGCGCGGGCAACGGCGCCGTGGGTGGAATCACCGGCATCTACACGGTGCTCGTTGACGGTGACGACTTCAACGAACCTGTGGCGGACGCGGCTCGATCCATCCTGGATGGTCACATCGTTCTCACGCGACGTCTGGCGGCGCAGAACCACTATCCCGCCATCGACGTGCTCGAGTCCAAGAGTCGCGTGCGCGACCACATCGTCAACGACGCGCAGAAGCGGGCCGGCAGCGCAGTGCTTCGCCTCGAGGCCGCGTATCGCGAGAAGGAAGATCTGATCATGGTGGGCGCGTATCAACGCGGGAGTGATGCATACGTCGATGCAGCAATCCAGTATCGCGAACGTGCCCTGGACTTCCTGCGTCAACTGCCCGATGAAGTCTCCGAGTACGACACGACGCACGCCGCGCTGCTCGCGCTCGGCCAGTCCATCGAGTCGGCCGTGCAGAGGCGCTCCTGATGTTCCGTTTCCGACTGCAGCGGGTGCTGGAGCTTCGGCTGGAAGCCGAACAGGCCGCCGCGGGCGTGCTTGCCGTCGCGCGAGAGAACGCGGAGCGCGCACGCGACGCGCTCGAGTTGCTGGATGCGCTGCACGAACGTACGCGGCTTCAGATCAATGAAGCGCAGACGGACGATCCGCGCATCGGGCACCTGCGGCAGCTTGGCCTGGTGCTCCAGTCGCTGGAGGCGCGAGTCGACTCGGCTGTGGCCGTGCGACAGTCGGCAGACGCTGCCGTGGAGATCGCGCAGGCGACGCTGGATGCTGCAGCACGAGATCGGCGCGTGCTCGATCGGTTGAAGGAGCGGCACGCAACGGCGTGGCGCGCGACAGAAGCGCACCAGGATCAGCTCCAGATGGATGAGATCGCGCTCGCTCGTTTCGGGCGCACGAACTCGGCGGACAACGGCGCCTTTTCGTCGTCCACCGAAAGCACGGGCGCAGGTCAGAGCGCCCCCACCCGCCACACCGGTTCGCCTTCATGAAAGCACTCATTGTTCCGGCGGTCATCGCCATCCTCGCTGGTATCGGCGGTGGGTCCGGTTACTCGTACATGCGCGCGGCCAAGAAGTACGTTGCCGACTCGACGCAACTGGCTGACAGCCTCAAGGCACATCCCGCGGATTCCACCACGCACGACGGCAACGGTCACGATGCCGACAGTACGCAGGCGGATAGCGCGGAAGTCGTCGATGCGATGGCGCACGAACCGATGACACCGGCCGATAGCATGCGCGCCGTTGAAGCGGCGCGAGCCTCGCTGCATGAGGAGACGAAGGGATTGACCGACGCCAAGCCGGTCACACGCCCCACGCCCAAGCCGTCGAAAACGCCCAGCGGCGGCGCGCCACCGCACGCACCACCGAATGCACCGCCGAAAACGGCTGATACACATGCGCCCGCAGCCCACGACCCGCCGACGGCGCCGCCAACCACGGCACCCAAAGTCGTTGCGACTTCCACGCAGGTCGCGGCAGACGCGGTGAACAGCGCGAAGCGTGATGCGATGGACACGACACTCCCGGAGGCACGGCTGGCGAAGATTTTTGCGGCCATGAAGGCCAAGGAGGCGGCCAAGGTGCTCGAGCAAATGAACGACGCTGATGTACGCACGATTCTCGGCATCATGACCGACAAGCAGGCGGCCGCAATTCTTGCGTCGCTCCCGGCACCTCGTGCGGCGGCGGTCACGAAGAGCCGCACGCCCGGAGCACCCCCCCGATGATCGCCTCGACACTTCCCCCGGTCTTCTCCTCCTCAACGTCGCGCCGCGATCCGGTCGGTCGATCCGAGCCAGTCTCACGACCGGATGATCCATCGGAACGTGATCCCCGTGACGAGAAGCGTGTGGTGCGCGCGCGCCCGGAGTTCTCGCTCCTGCTGGCATTGCTGGCCGGAGCGTCTCCCGCTGCTCGTGCCGAGGCGCTGCGCGACCTGCCCGAAGGAAGCGCATCACTGCTGGATCGACTGCTCGGTGACGCTGGCGCCGTCGGTAGCGCCGCGAACAAGACGGAGGAGCCGACTGCAGGTGCGAGTGCGGAGGCATCGCAACGCTCCTCGAGTGCGTCCGATCTGCTGCGCTATGGCCTCATGCAACAGGCCAGCCGCAGTCGCTCCGAGGCTGATGCCCTGAATGGACTGTTGGTCGGAGCGGACGATGTCGATGGCCTCTCCGGTGCTGACGGCGTCATGTCGAGCTTCTCTGCTCGCCGCGGTTCCGCATCCGATGCGCGCGCGTTGTCGTTGCTGGCGGGCCGTCGCGGTGCGCGTCAGGCAGAGCTGTTGGCGCTGGGAGATGACCGCGGTGCCGGACTCCTGGCCGCCATCGACGCCCTGCTGGCGCGTGCAGGCACGACCGAAGGGGCAGCGATTGCCGATGCCGATGCGGCGTCGCGAGCCGCCGCTCGCGCCGCTGCGGACGCTGCGGCCTTGGCCGACGCCAATGCGATTTCCGCGGCGGACGTGACCACACCCGTGCGTGATCCCGATGCATTGGCTACCGAGCTGCGTCTGAAGCTCGACCGGGTGATCGCCCGGATGCGCGACGAATACGGCAGCGACGTCACCATCGTGGAAACGGCGCGTTCTCAGGAGCGACAGGACTTCCTGTACGCGCAAGGTCGCACACGACCGGGACCCATCGTGACGTGGACCCAGGACTCCGCGCACACGCGTGGTGAGGCCGTCGACGTTCTGGTGGACGGCTCGTGGAACAACGCCGATGGCTACGCACGGTTGCAGCGCATTGCTCGTGAAGAAGGTCTTCGCACCCTCGGCCTCAAGGATCCGGGTCATCTCGAGCTGATGCGCGACGGCAAGCAGACCGATATCGCGGCCAACGCCGTGGCGCGTATCGAGCAACGTGCCGCCGCTACGGCACTGAAGTACACGATCTCGGGCACCTCCTCGGTGGCGAGGATTGCCAGCGTCGCCAGTGTCGCCTCCGTAGCGCGCGTTGCAGGACGTGGTCCGTACACGGAGACGCTCGCGAGTCCCACATCGCCCGCGGAGTCTACGGCCCAACCCGGCGCCGTGGACGCCCGTGCACGCAGCGGCGGTCTCATGTCCGACGGTGGTGATGCCTCTGGCGCCGGCCAGCGCCGGGGCGACACAAAGACCCGCCAACTGGACGGCCGCATCGACACGTCCGGTGCCGAGCGCGCAGTGACGATGGCGTCCGTGGCCGTCGCACCCACGCAGACCGCACCGACCGAGGTAGCGGCCAGCGTGGGCGTCTCTTCCGCCGAGCGCGTTGCCGATATCCAGCAGCTGCGGGCCGATGCGCCGTCGGGCGCCTTGTCACGGATGACGCTGGACGTGGAGGGTCCGAACGGTCCGCAACGCATCACCGTGGACCTGCGCGGGAACACGGTGGACACGCAGATCACCACTGACGCCGCAAGCGCCGAACGGCTGCGTTCGCACACCGCGGAGTTGCAGGATGCGCTCGGTCGACGCGGCCTGACGTCGGAGAGTGTTCGCATCACCGGCACCTCGAAACCCGAGCAATTGGTCTCCCGCATGGGCGTGGGTGAGCACGACGTGGTTGGTGTCGCTCCCGGCAGCAACCAGGCCGGCCCCGACAGCCAAGCGATGGGACAGGGCCCGCGGGATCGGGGAATGACCCGAGAGTGGGAGAAGAATGAGGACGCGCGAAAAGCGCGAGATGAG
>JANNEV010000137.1:0-3211 GCA_031379145.1 Gemmatimonadaceae bacterium | reverse complement strand
GGCCAGCGCGGTGGTGCCAACGCAAAGCTCACGGCCAATATCGCGGGGAATGCGCTCGAGGCGGGTCTGTGGTACGAGGACAACACCACGAACATCCGTCGCATGGGTTGGGGGCTTGTCAATTTTCAGACTGGACCCGCTGTCGACTTCAACAACAACATCCGCCTGTTCTTCGATCGCACCGGACAGATCACCACCACACTGTTCTATGCCCAGAATTCGAACGTGCTTGCCGCGGATCGCCTGAAGCTGACGTACGGGGCGAAGTATGTGAATGTGCAGGCCGATTTCAACAGCAACGGCAACACCGCCAACGCAAAAACGTTCGGGGATCCCGGACGGCCCAACTTGAACGTGACGGCCAAGGGCGAGTTTCTCCCCCAGGTAGGGGCGGTCTGGCGACTCAATGGCACCGAGCAGCTGTTCGCCAATTACTCCGAGAACGTCAATCAGTATCCGTTGAGTCCGCAGTCCGGCATCTACAATCTCTCGGCGGGCGGTTTCGACGCGTTCAAGGCCAACACCAAACCCGAACGTGCGACATCGGTGGATCTGGGCGTTCGCACACGTCGCGAGCGCATTGAGGCGTCGATCTCCGGGTATGCCATCGACTACCGGAATCGCCTTGTTGCGACGGCCAATTGCCAGCTCACCGCCACGTGCGCATCGGTGATTTCCAACGTCGGCACCGTGTCGACGTACGGCGCGGAAGGCTTGTTGAACGTCAAGTTGTCGTCAGCGTTCAGCTGGGCCAACTCGGCCTCGTACAACAGCTCCAAGATCAACGATGACTACAAGACCGGCACCACGACGGTGAAGTCGGGCGGCAAGCGTGTGGTCGATGCGCCGCAGCTGATGGCCAACAGCACGTTGCGCTTCGCGCACGCCGGATGGAGTGGCTCGTTGGCCGCACGGTTTGTCGACAAGCGGTACATCACCATCGAGAACGACCAATCGGTCCCGTCGTATTCGACGGTGGACGCGGGCTTTGGCTATCGTTTTGCGCGTCTCGGCAAGGCCAAGAACGTCTCGGTCCAGCTGAATGCGGTCAATCTGTTCGATGAGGCGTACATCGGATCGGTTGGCACGGGTGGCTTCGCGGCGCGTGGTGACATCCAGACGTTGCAGACCGGTGCGCGGCAGCTGTTCTTCCTCTCAGTCGGCACCAGCTTCTAGCCGACGCCGCCACGCATCGCGTGATGTCAGCGCGGTGCGTGGCCGCCCGAGGTTGTCTATCGCTTGGGCGCGGCTGGCGGCGAAATGTTCAGTAGTACGACGAGCGTGCCGTTCCGCTCCGACGCGCGTGCCCGAGGCACCGCGATCCATTGCTGCATCCAGCTCACATCCACGCGGTAGGTGCCACTGAGCGGGATGCCGGTGCCAAACGCGAAGCGGTTCTGGTCGAACGCCAGCCCGCGATCGGTCCCGGAGAGTCCGAGAAACACCTCGTTGGATACAAAGCCGAGAACGGGCCGCCCACCAAACTTCACCGACGGGATCGCGTGTGTGCCCCGCAGCAGATACCGTGCGCGACGCGCAAAGCGGGTGGCACTCAGCGAGTCGTCGCCCGCGACGTTTGTTCGTACATCGGCAATCCACCGCTGCTCGTAGCGATATCGGTGCAGGAAGTCGAACTCGCCCGCGCGATGGTTCAGCTGCAGTAGCGCAAAGGCCTGACGTTCCAGTGTCGGAAAGGGCAGCGGCAGGTCGCCGTAGCTGGACGTCGCGATTCGGTTGAGCCCGAGGCCGACCCGCAGTCCCTGAGCAACTCGGTAGGTGAGGCTGCCACGGGTCAGCAGCTGCTGCGGCGACCGTCCCCAGCCGGTCCGACGCCAGCTCACGTCCCCCAGGAATGCCCAGGGACCGCCGAGTGGACGGTCTACGACCGTGGCGATCCAGGTATGGTGCTGCGTGACCGTCCGCCAGTCGGGCTGGGATTGGGCGTATAGCGGTCCCCACGCGGCGGAGACCGCGGTCAGGCTCATGGCAAAACCGATCGCGGAAGCGACGGTGCCCCGGCGATGGCCGCCCCAGCTGTCTGAACATGTCATATTTCAGAATGTAACGTTCTGGTGGTCGCCGCTGGCGAGTGCACGTTCAAACTGTGGGGGAGCAACGATGGCGGCAGACGAGTTATCTGCAGACGGCGCAGCGGGAGCCATGCCAGTGGAGTTTCCCGTGGCCAGCCCAGCTGACTTGGCTCGGCTCGAATTGGCGCGTCGAGAACTGCTTCGGCTCCATCGGGCGTTGCTGGAGACGGAGCGCGTCCGGTACGAAAAGGTGCACGGACGAATCGCCAACAACAGCGCGTTCCTGCAACTGGTTATTTCGGACCCCTGGTTCGACTGGCTACGTCCGATGGCGCAGCTGGTGCTCTTGATCGACGAGCGTACCAGCGACAAGAAGTCGCCGCTTGGTCGAGACGAGGCAAGCGCGTTGTACACGCGCGCTCGGGAGCTGCTGCGCGCCGATGTCGAAGGCGATGCTTTTCAACGGTTGTTCGCGGAGTCGGTGCAGGCATCGCCCGGTCTGGCGGTACTGGCTCGACAGGTCGCGGCGCTCCTGCAGCCCTGAGTGACTCGATTGCGCTCCCTGCTGATGCGTTCTTGCATCGGATGGGCGGCCATCATCGCCGCGGTGTCGGCGTGTCATGTCAGTGCGTCGGGCGGAGCAATGGGCGAGGCCCCCGGTGTTGCTCGAGTATCACCGAGCGCGGTGCCGGCGTTCACCGCGCAATTCGATCGACTCTGGTCGCAGTTCCAGTCGGTGTATCCGTCCTTCGCCTACAAGTCGGTCGATTGGCGCGCGCAGCGTGTGGCGTTCCGCGAGCGAGCCTCGAGGGCGAGGTCGCAGGACGAGTTCATTGCGATTGCGCGTGAGATGCTGGCGCCGTTGCGCGATCTGCACGTGTGGTTCATTGACCCCCGCGGTCAGGTGGTGCCGACCTTCAGACCAGTCACGATCGCCAACTTCGATCGAGCACGCTGGGAGCGAGCGCTGCGCGACGCCGGGGTGATCACGCGTGGCGGCGATACGTTCGAGGCGATGGTCGGAGGATACGGCTACATCTTCATCGGATCGTGGCGAGCCCCGACCGACATCGCCGCGCTGGATCTCGCGCTCGCCCGACTGCGGGATGCGCCAGGCTTGATCATCGACGTTCGCGCCAACGGTGGCGGCAATGATGCAACGGCGCTGGCCGTGGTGTCGC
>JANNEV010000118.1:0-3884 GCA_031379145.1 Gemmatimonadaceae bacterium | reverse complement strand
GCTGAACCGTTGGTGGTGGCGTTGGGGAGGCCGTGGGCGTTCCGGCGGTTTGTGCCTCCAGCGGTACCGCCGAAAGTGGCGCTCCGAGGCCCAGGCTGAGCGCGCTGATGAGTACCACCAGGCGTGTCGCTCCGCTGAGTGATACGCCGAGCATGGCGCGGAAGTCGCGATCCGGAGCGGCAGGGGTTCGCAGCGGCGAAGGAACGGCGGAGTCCAGCGCAGCGACGAATGCTGGAGTGGGCGCGGCTCCCATGGCCGCAGCCCCCATGGCCGCGACGCGTCGCCCGAACACCAGCGCACGCGGGTCGGGCAGGAACTTGGCGAACGACGCTGTGGCGTCGACGCTCGACGCCAACGGGGTGGCGACCGTGCTGGACGCCAGCACATGCTGGCGATCCGCTTCATCGAGCTCGAAGAGTGTCCGGACTCCACCATCGCCGATGGAGACGGCCATGACCTTCTCGCCGACTCGAACAACGGCGATTCCGACCTTGGGCCCTAGCGCGATACGCTGCACCACTTCCACCGGCAGTCGTGAGCGTTGGAGCAATGACCCGGTACCCCAGCGCTTCAGCGCCCAGAGGCAGAACGCACCGAGCGCCAGCACGAAGGCGAGCGCGGCGGTGATACCAAGGGCAGCCTGAAACATGCGGCCTACGCGGCGTTGGCGGTCGCGGCGGCGCCAGCACGCGCGAGAATCCGGGTAATCCGAACCCCGAAATGTTCGCCGAGCACCACAACTTCCCCTTCGGCAAAGCGGCGATCCCCGACGTAGATGTCGATCGGCTCGCCCGCAAGGCGTTCGAGCTGAATGACTGAGCCGCGCCCGAGTCGCAGCAGGTCCTGCACCGTCATGCTGGTGCGACCAAGTTCGATGGACACCGGCAGCGTGAGGTCGAGCAGCATGCCGATGGGCACTTCCGTCGTGCCCATCATCGTCTGCTCGAAGTCGGTGAACTGGGGCGCGCGGGGCGCCAACTGAGCCGTCTCTGGTTCCTCGTCAGCGAGTGACGAGATGGGGAGACCGGCGGCCTTGGCCGCCTGTGCGCTGGCCACCAGCGCGGCAATTTCGTCGGGATTCATGAGTTGGTGGTCCGAGTTTCGGGAGCCGACGGTGCGGACTGCACCGAATCGAGAATGCGAACCGCGAGGTTGCCGTTGACTCGGCCGGGGTGGCCGATGAAGCGTTCCTGCGAGGCGGCGCGCACGATGATGCGCGAGTCCTTGGGGAGGCCGGTGGGAATGACGGTGCCAACATCCATTCGCGCGATGTCGCGCATCGAGAGTTGGAATTCCGGCAACCGTGCGGTCAGCGGGATCTTCGTGGCGCGCAGGGCGGCTTCGCTGCGCTGGCGTGTGGTTTCTTGCTCCGAGGCATTGGTCGTGAGTTGACCGGTGCGCTGCTGACCGTTGGACGTGAAGAACTTGTCCAGAACGGAAAACGGCAGGCAGATGAGCAGCAGGCTCGTGGCGTTGCCGGCCGTGACTTCGACATTGGCCACGAGGACCGGATCCTCGCGATTGACGACCTGCAGGATCTCCGGCGACGACTCGAACGATGTGATGTTGATCTCCATCGGCACGTAGTCCTGCCAGATCTCCTGCAGCAGCGCAGCCACACGATCGGCGATGGAGCGAACCGCCATGCGCTCGATCGGCGTCAGGGCGCGATACAGGGTACTGCCAGACCCTTCGCCGCCAAACAGCCGGTCAATGATGTAGTACGAAAACTCCGGTCCGACATCGAGCACGCCCTTCTGCCCAGTGCCCGCGATGTCGAAGACGAAGCTGGAGCAGGGTGTGGGAAGCGAGAGGGTGAACTCGCCGAACGAAAACTGCTCCACCGATTGCAGCCGGATTTCGAGTTGTCCGCGCACTCTCGAGATCAGCCAGGCTTCGAGGCTCTTGACCAGCCGTTCGTACATCGCCTCAAGCGTTCGCAGGCGTTCCTTGGACACTCGGTGCGGACGACGGAAGTCGTACACCTGCACGTCGGGACCCGCGACCGCGACCGGCGCGGCCGCTGTGGTCGTGCGAGCGCCCCCGCCAAGCAGTCGGTCGATGTCGTTCTGGCTGAGCGTCTCGGAGCTCATGCGTGCTTACTGGACGACGAATTGGGGGAAGAAGAGGCTCTTCACCGCGCCCTTTCCGAAGCGCTTGATGATGGCCGCCTGCACTTCCGACTTGATCTTCTCTCGCGCTGTCATGTCCACGAGCTCGTCGACCGTCTTGCCACCCAGGGACGTCAGGATGATGTCGCGCAACTCGGCGTCGCGGGTCTTGAAGTCCTCGCCTGCCTTTGGCGAACCGGCTTCCAGTGCGACCGTGAGCAGCAGAAAGCGACTGCCACCACTGGCCGCCGGATTGAGCACCAGGTTCTCGATGACGTGCATCGCATCAGCGGTGGCTGCGCCGCCGGCGGCGTCACCTTCTTTCGCGTGCTCGTCTGCTGGCGCAGCGTGCTCCCCATCGGCGCCGGCGCTGTCCGCATGGGCGGGCGCCACAACGACCTTGCCCATCTTTTTCGCGACCATGGGGCCGACGAAGGCTGCCCCGGTGCCTCCGCCAACGGCGAGGCCAACGGCCAGAATGGCCATCATCGGTAGCTTGGCCTTCATGCCAGTTGGTGCGGGCGCGTCTGCGGCTTCGGCGTCCGGCGCTTTGGCTTCTTGTTTCGTAGACATGATCGGGAGCGGTCGAGGGAAAAGGCTACGCGCTCTCTAGAAGCACACTTCGGGCCAAAGCCCCTTCGTCGGCGTAGCCGTGGAATCCCGAACGGTTCTGCGACGCTAAGTTCAATAGCAGCAATGTTTTAACAGAAAGAATACCAATTTCGGAATATGGAAAATATCTGGAGCAGCGATCCGGCCAACCGGCATTTCACTCCCACTCGGCACGATTTGCCTACCAGGAGACGGGGCTGGCAGTGCCTCCGACGATCGGAAGCACTGCCCAGCAAGTCACCTAGCGCGGACTACCGCTTGATCGACATCAGCTCCTGAAGCATCTCGTCGGACGCCGACACCACCTTTCCGTTCGCCTGGAATGCGCGCTGCGCGACGATCATGTTCGTGAACTCCTGTGCCAGGTCCACGTTCGACATTTCGAGCGCACCACTCGTGAGCTGCGACTGCGAGCCCTCGAGGGCAAACCCCAGCACCGCACCGCCGGAGTTGGCCGACTCCTGATACATGTTGTCGCCGATGCGAAGCAGGCCGCTGGGGTTGTTGAAGTCGCCGAGCACGATCTTGGCGAGTGGCGACGTGGTGCCGTTCGTGAAGAAGCCGGTAATGAGACCGAAACGGTCGATCGAGAAGTTCTGCAGTGATCCCGACGTGTACCCGTTCTGGTCGCGAAGCACGGCCGTGGACGACGTCGAGGCAAACTGCGTCAGCCCGCTCACGCCGCCGTTGAGCTTCAGATTGATCTGCACCAGGTTGGCGCCCGGCACCGCAAAATCGATACCCGCCGTGATGTTGGTGCTCATGATGCCGGCCTGATCGAACGTGAGCGTTCCACCGTTGATGCTGGGCGTCGCGGTCGTCGGGCTCATGAAGTACGAGATCTTGATCGCCGAATTCGACGGCATATTGGCCGTGAAGTTCACCGCACCCGTGGTGGGATTGAACGTCCAGTCGGCGGGGTTGTTGTACGGCGTTCCGCTGGTACTGCTGACGACCACGTCCGCGGGGAGAATCTGATAGCCGGTGGGCGGCGTCGGGAGCGGAATCGCCGTCGGCGGGCTCAGGCTGTCGGTCTGGAAGTCCTGCGTCTGCGCGCTGGCAATCGGATCAATGCGCCAATCCCACGTGTTCGGTCCCGTCTTCCACATCTGGATCTTGATGTCGTGCTTGCTGCCCTGCGAATCGAAGACGGCGATCTGC
>JANNEV010000096.1:0-14297 GCA_031379145.1 Gemmatimonadaceae bacterium | reverse complement strand
CGCGGATAGTGGCGCGGCCAGTGGCGCGGATAGTGGCGCGGCCACTGACCGAGCAACGGCATCACCGCCGCTCGTACCCGGTGACACGCCGCGGGCTGTCGCCGCGCTCGGCGCGGTGGATCCCGCCTCGCGGGAGCTGCTGCGATCGTGGAGCGTGCTCGTGTCTCCGGTGAAAACACCAAGCGTGGACGCGCTTGGCAGCACGCGATCGGGTGCCGCGTTTACCCGGTTGGCTGGCGCGCGTGGTGATGCGGCGGTGTCGGATGCCGTTGCTGAACTGCTGCTGCTGCTCCGCGACGCGGTGCGCCACGATGATGCGATTGCGGTCGAGCACATTGCCCGCGCCTGCATGATCTGGCTACAGGCCTCTGGGGGTGGTGGCGGTCGTCTCGCCGTGGAGTCGGCGCTCCGCCACCTGCTCTCGTCGCCGTCGCTCGCACTGCTCGTGAAGCGCCTGCCGGAGAGTTCGGAGCGCCCCGTGCTGCTGCAGCTGCTGTCACGCGCCGGCGATGTGAGTGTGGAGACGATGTTGGCGGAAATGATGAAAACGGATGATCCAGTGGCGCGACGAGTCTACTTCGACAGCATTGTGGCGATGGACGTCGGCTCGCCGCGACTCTTCGACATGTTGCATGATGCACGTTGGTTTGTCGCGCGCAATGCGGCGGCGCTGCTCGGCGAGATGCAGGTGCCAAACACGGATGCTGCGTTGATCCCGCTGTTGCACCACGCGGACGCGCGCATTCGCATCGCGGTCGCCCGCGCGCTGATGCGTCTGCGAACCTCAAAGGCCCTGCAGGGTCTCCACGGCGCCATTATGGACAGCAATTCAGAAGTGCGACGCCTTGCTGCCGCTGCATTCGGCGTCGCTGGTGGTCTGTCCGGAACTGTCCGGCCTCCGGTCGCGGGGCTCGCGCATGCGCTCGAGCAGGAAACAGACGAAGACGTCGCGCTCGAGATGCTCGCTGCGCTGGGGAGGCTGGGCAGCGCCGACGCAGTGCAGCGATTGTTGCGTATCGCCGTGCCAGCTGCGCCGGAGTTCTCCGGCGTGGATCGACCGCCGCCGGCACGCGATACCTGGCAGCGTGTTGCCGCGCTGGAAGCACTGGTGCGGGCGCGCGGCAGCGCCGTCCTTCCGGCCATTGAGGCGCTCGTGCACGACAACGATCGTGAGGTCGCCGCCGCCGCGGCGCGCTTGCGAGGCACCGTGACCGCAGGGGTTATCGAGCCGTAAAGTCGGTGTCGCTGGACACGGAACGGCAGGCTTCGGCGATCACATCGGCCGCACGATCGAGGTCGTCAATCGACACCATTTCGTTCGGGCTGTGCATGTAGCGATTGGGAATGGACAGCAGCGCCGTGGCCACGCCACCTCTCGTCAAATGCATGGCATCCGCATCGGTGCTCGTGAGGCGGCCTGCGGCGTGCACACTGAACGGAATGGCCAGACGCACAGCCGCGTCTCGCAGCAAGCGGAACGCCACCGGACTGACCACGGATCCGCGCGTCAGGACGGGGCCACCGCCCACGGCGTGCTCTCCCAGCTCCTTTTTCTCCACGCCCGGATGATCAGTGGCAAACGTCACGTCCACGGCGATGGCCATCGCGGCATCCATCGACTGCGCCGCCACTCGCGCGCCACCCCCAGAGTACCCGATCTCCTCCTGCGCCGTGGCGGCCGCGACGACACGGGCACTTCCCGGCGCAGCGGCATACCGGCGGAGTGCCTCCAGCACGACAAAGGCGCCGATGCGATCGTCGATCGCGCGTGACACGATGCGTCCGTTGGGGAGCTCCAGCAGTCGTGCATCGATCACGCCCGCATCGCCGATTTCCAGAAACTCCAACGCTTCTGCCTTGGAGCGCGCGCCGATGTCCACCCACAGATCGGTGATCTTCGAGGCCTTCTCCCGCTCATCGGGCTTGATGAGATGGATCGGTTTCTTGCCGATCACCCCGAACACATCCCCGTTCCGACCGATGAAGCGCATGCGTTGCGCCACCAATACCTGTGGATCCCAGCCGCCGATCGGCTCGAAGTACACGAATCCGTTCTCGTCCACATAGGTGACGATGATGCCGATTTCGTCAATGTGCCCCGCCAGCAGAACAGTCGGGCCACCGGTCCCTTCCACTGTGGCAAGGCTGTTGCCCACGACATCCGCACGAACCGATGCGAAGGTGGATGCTTCTTCGCGCCAGACGCGCGCGGGAGCCGATTCGAATCCTGATGGGCCGGGAGTGTCCAGGAGGCGTTTCAGGAAGGCAATGGAGGAGTCAGAAAACATGGATGGGAATATAGGTGTGGACGTCGCCGACATGACCCGTTCGGCGACGCGGCGGCGCTGCGATTGTGTCGGACGACGGCAGGGCTACAGCACGCGTGTCGCGTGGCGCTTGTCGAGCGCGCTGAACAGCATCGGATTGAAGATTCTGGCCATGGTTTCGATGCCGTCCACCACGCGGGGGCCGGGGCGACTCACCAGACCATTGGCATCCAGTGCCCACACCTGACGGCCCTTCAGCCAGTCCCATTCGGGAAGCGCGATCAGCCGGCGCGCTTCGGTCAACGCAGCAGCCAAACCGTAGCCGCACGGCGCAATGAGGACGAACTCCGGCGATGCCTGTATCAACGCGTCCATCGGCACGCTGACCGAGTGCGCGCCCGCGGTGCCAAGCACGTCGACGCCGCCAGCGCGCTTGATCTGTTCAGGCCCCCAGTGCCCGGCGATGTACACCGGCGACGTCCACTCGATGAGCGCCACACGAGGACGCGGTGCCCGGGCCGCCGACAGCGAATCGTGCACATGCTTGACGCGATCACGGAGGCCGGCCAGCAACTCTTCCGCGTCGCTCTCTTCGTGCACGGCGTCCGCGACGGCCACGATATCGGCATAGATCCCATCCAGCGTCGTGCCGCCGAGGGTGACGACGCGCGCCGGTGACGCAAGCCGCTCCACGAGCGCACGCACGTCCGTCTCGCGCACGGCGCAGACGTCGCAGAGCGCTTGTGTGAGCAACACATCCGGATGCAGGGCACGAATGCGCGCCTCGTCGAGCGTGAACAGTGCATGTCCCTCGCCGGACAACGCCTTTACTGCGGCATCAATGTGCGCGGGATCGGCGCTGTGCGGGATGGCGCTGTGCGTCACGCGGGCGCGAGACGCCACCACGTCGGGATAGTCGCACTCATGCGTGATGCCCACGAGATGCTCGGTCGCTCCGAGGAAGGCCATGATCTCGGTGGCCGCAGGGAGCAATGACACGACTCTCACGGGCGATACACCTCGGTACCACCGACGTAGGTGGCGACGACCTTGGTCTGCAACACCAGTTCGGCGGGCACCCGCATGATGTCCTGATCGAGTACCACGAAGTCCGCCAACTTGCCTGCCGTTATGGATCCCATATCCTTTTCCTGAAAGGCCGCGTAGGCGGGCCAGAGTGTCATGCTGCGCAGCGCTTCCTCGCGCGTCATGCGCTGTTCCGGGAACCAGCCGCCCGCGGGCCAGTCGCGGTTGTCTTGTCGCGCGATCGCGGCATGAAAGGAGATGAGCGGATTTACCAGCTCCACCGGGAAATCGCTGCCGTTGGGGACAATCACGCCGGTGTTGATGAGCGAACGCCAGGCGTACGCGCCGAGCACTCGCGTGGGCCCGAGGCGCTTCCCAATCCAGTACATGTCACTCGACTGATGGCTGGCCTGCATGGACGGGATGACACCCAGCTGCGCGAATCGTGGAATGTCATCGTAGTGCAGAATCTGC
This sequence comes from Gemmatimonadaceae bacterium, assembly GCA_031379145.1. Classification (GTDB taxonomy): domain Bacteria; phylum Gemmatimonadota; class Gemmatimonadetes; order Gemmatimonadales; family Gemmatimonadaceae; genus Gemmatimonas. The sequence goes on along the minus strand of JANNEV010000096.1, from coordinate 10,530 downwards.
GCGTGCTCCACGCGGAAGCGATGGTCCGCCGTGGGCACCGCGCGGAGCGCGGCCTCGTAGGCATCCAGCACGACGCGATTGCCACGATCTCCGATGGCGTGCGTGTTCACCTGAAATCCGGCCTTGAGCCCGCGTTCGGCCACCTCGCGAATATGGGCGGGCGCACTCAGGAGCAGTCCGCTGTTGTTCGGATCATCGGCGTACGGCTCCAGCAATGCTGCGCCCCTCGATCCCATGGCGCCATCGGCGTACAGCTTGATCGCGCGCACCCACAACTGTCCGTTGTACAGCGCTGACCGCGGGCCGAGGCCCATGTAGTGCGCGATGGCGGCGGAATCGTCGCTGATCATGACGTACAGGCGAAGATTCAGTTGCCCCTGCTTGGCCATGTCTTCGTAGAGATCGATCGCGCCGCGACTGGCGCCAGCATCGTGCACGCCGGTGAGGCCATACCGGTGAATCTCGCGGGTGGCTGCAATCAACGACGCGCGAAGCGCCGAGGCCGTGGGCGCGGGCACCTTGCGGCCCACGATCTCCGCGGCGTTGTCCACCAGCACACCGGTGGGATTGCCCTGTGCGTCCCGAAGGATCTTGCCACCGCTTGGATCCTTCGTGGCGGCGCTCAGGGCGGCAATGCGCATGGCGGCAGCGTTGACGAGCGTCGCGTGTCCGTCGATTCGCTCAAGCACCACCGGATGATCGGGCAAGGCAGCGCTCAGCAGGTCGTGCGTAGGGAAGCGCGTGTCGCCCCAGGCGTTCTGATCCCAGCCTCGTCCTTCAATCCACGTGCCCTTCGGTACGCTCTTGGCCTTCTCCGCCACGCGGGCGATGACCTCGCTGTAGCTGCGGGTGCCCACCAGATCGACTGTCCGGAGCTTCTGGGCGAGTCCGCCAAAGTGGGCATGGGCATCCACCATGCCGGGAACCACCGTGCGGCCGGTGGCATCGAGCGTGCGGGTGGTCGGGCCCCGGAAGACGGTCGCTTCCTGGCTGGATCCCACAAAAACGATCCGGCCGTCCCGAACGGCGAAGGCTTCGACCAGCGGGCGCGCCTCGTCGGCGGTGTACACGCGCGCGTTGACGACAATCAAGTCGGCGGGCGGTGCGCTACGCTGGGCGTGAAGCGAACCGGAGGCGAGCATGAACACAGGGCATGCCATGGCGATGCGCGCCGTGATACGCAGTGCAAGGCAAGGGAACGCGACGTGCATGGGCAGCAGGGGTCGAGGAGCGGGCAATCTGACCGTGCCCGTGCCTCGTAATAAACAGCCGATCGCGAAATACGCGAACGCGACAGGCTCCCGTACGTGCAAAACGCCCCCGCCGAGTCTCCGGCGGGGGCGCTCAGGTCGAGCGAACTGCGAACTTACTTCTTGGCGGGCGGCAGGATCACCGCGTCGATGACGTGGATGACGCCGTTCTTGGTGACGATGTCGGTCTTCACAACGTTGGCCTGATTGACCATGACCTTGTCGCCCATGACCATGATCTTGACGTCCTGACCTTCGGCCGTCTTCGCGCTCTTTCCGTTCATCGTCACGACCGTGGCGGCCATCACCTTGCCAGGGACGACATGGTACAGGAGCACGTTCTTGAGCGCCGCCTTGTCCTTACCCAGCGCCGCAAGCGTCGCGGCAGGAACCTTCGCAAACGCTTCGTCGGTCGGGGCGAACACCGTGAACGGGCCCGGGCCCTTGAGCGTCTCGATCAGGCCGGCGTCGGTCAGCAACTTGGCGAGGGTCTTGAACGAGCCAGCCGCGACGGCCGTCTCAACGATGTCCTTGTCCTGCGCCTGAACTACGGTCGGCGCGGCGAACGCGATCACGGCACCAGCAACCAGCATCGACAGCTTACGCATCAGAGAGCTCCGAAAGACGATGTTTATGATTAGGACCGATTGGTCCATGTCCAAATAGAACACAGCGGGCGTCGGGGAGTTCCTGTTTCGTCAAACAGTTACGTATCGGACTGGTGAGTCCGGTCGCGGTGATTCCAGCGGCCAACCCGCCGCCGTTTGCCCACCGTCAAAGCGCCCTGCTAGAGCGCCCTGCTAGAGCGCGGATACGATCAGCCCTTCGAGGATCTGCAGGCCGAAGTACGCCACGATCACCGTGATATCGATCATGCCAATCGTCGGAATCACTCGACGCAACGGTGCCAGGATAGGCTCGGTCAACACGAACGCCCAACGCCACCATTTCGAGTAGGCGGAGCCACCCACCCACGAGGAAATGACCCGCGCAAAGAGCGCGATCCGCAGCACGCCGAAAGTCCAGCGCACCAGCATGCGTAGCAGTCCCGCCGGCCCGGAGGCCGTTGCGTAGGCCATGACGGCCAGCTGATCGCGCAGAAACTGCAGCCCGGAGAGGAGCACGAGCCCACCGAGCACCACGGCGGCCAACGTCCACCACGGCGCGGCTGCCGGCGTTCCGCCGGCACGGAGAAGCTTGCGTTCCATCGGGGCAATCAGCCACGGATCCAATCGCTCGCGGACGAAACGCGCCACCGGGGAGAACGGCTGAATACGGCGCGTTCGCACGCTATACGACAGCGCAGCAGTGAGGGCGGTAAGCGTACCCGCAACAAAGATCACCGGGCGCATCACGGTGACGAGTACATCGAGCAGGGTAATGACGGGTCCGAGCATGGGGGAAAGATACCCCAGTGTCCGACCCCCGGGTTCAGTCGCTACCGACTGGTCGCCTGAGCGCGATTTCCTTCGAATTCGGCCGACGGGTGGTGCCGCGCGATATCGCCGCCGCAATCCCGAAGAGTAGAACCATCGTCGTCCAATCGGCGCTGTTGAGCCGCGCAACCGATGTCAGCGTCGGCAGCGCCAGCAGGGTACCGCTCAGCATCATGGCGCTCGACACCAGCACCGTAACGCGCAGCTTTCCGGCTTGCGCCCCCCCCCCCGCCAGTGGACAGACGAGGAGCGCGAGCCAGCTCCACCGCGCAAGCGACGCGAACGGCGAACTCACCGAGATGAGATTCTGTATCAGCGACCATCCGAGCGAAGGTGAAAGCCACAGCGTCGCACTGCGCCCTGCGTCGTCGCTCTCCGCGCGCAGTTCCAGTCGGTCCGGCGCGCTTCGACCCCAGACGCGCAGGACTCTCCGCTCGGTGGCGGTGCGTCCGTCGAAGACGCCGGGTAAGCGAAGCAGCGGCATCGCCAATCCCCAATCCCAGGCGCGACGGGTGGCGACCAGTTCGGCCGCACCATCGTGTTGCGCCAGGAACACCACCGCCGACGAGTCTCCCGGGCGATGGACGAACACCATGGGCACCGTGGCCCGGTCCGGATCTCGGCCGCGAAGCCGTACTGACAGTGCCACCGCGCGAGGTTCCAGAGGCGTCTGCACGACGACTGGTCCGCCGCCGACGTGTGCGGTGACGAAGCCGTCGACGCTCGCCGAATCGATCTGCCCGCCGTACCAGCCGAAGTTCGGGGTTCGCCGGTACGGGCTGCGTTCGTACCGGCCGGAGTCGGTCGCGCCACTCCGAGGTCCGAGCGCGACTGCCGTGAGCGTGCACACGAGCGATGCGAGCGCCGCCCAGGTGAGCGAGAGCGTGGCGGCGGTACGCGCCGACTTGGGAATTACCTGTTGAGCTGCCGCCACCAACCAAACCCCCGCAAGACCGCCGAAGGTATTGGCAATCACGTCGGCCAGCGCTGCCGAGCGCGACGGCGGCAATCCGAGGTACTGCATGGTCTCCACAATGCACGAACTCGCGAATGCGATCGCGACGGTGCGCGGCCACCGTACGTTGCACAACGTCAGCGCGATGCCCAACGGTGCGAAGAGCACGCAGTTGCTGATGGCGTCCGTCAGCCAGAGTCCGCCGCACGCCACGCACCACGCCGGTGGCAGCCGACCCGACCGCAGCGCGCTGAACGGAAGCAGCGTGGCGGCGACGATGAGCGTACTGCTCAGGACCAGCCACAGGCGTCCAACGGCGCGCGACCTCACGCCATCATTCGGCCGAGCCGACGACTGCCGACACGGCTATCGCAGGACCGCTTTGGCGATGGTCTGCAGCTGCATGTTCGACGTTCCCTCGTAGATGGTGCCGATCTTCGCATCGCGGTAGAACTTCTCCACCGGGTACTCGCGGGTGTAGCCGTAGCCGCCGAACAGCTCCACGCAGAGGGACGTGGTCCGCTCGCACATCTGCGACGCATACAGCTTGGCCATTGCCCCCTGTCGTGCGATGTCGTGGCCCGCGTCGTCCAGTCGCGCCGCGTTGTACACCAGCAGTCTCGCTGCTTCCAGCTCGGTCGCCGCCTGAGCCACCTGAAATTGGATGCCCTGAAACGTGTTCAACGACTTGCCGAACTGTCTGCGTTCACGGAGGTACGACTTGGTCGCGTCCAGCGCGCCCTGTGCGATTCCGATCATCTGCGCGCCGATGCCGATGCGGCCCTTGTTCAGCGTCTCGATGGCGATCTTGTAGCCGGCACCAACGGCCCCTAGCACGTTGGCTTCCGGAACAATGGCGCCGTCGAAATGCAACGCCGTCGTGCTCGAGGCGCGGATGCCGAGCTTGTCTTCCTTACGCCCAACGGTGAAACCCGGGGTGTGTCGCTCCACGACGAACGCCGTGATCCCCTTGTAGCCCGCCTCCGGATTCACGTTGGCAAAGACCACGAAGATGTCGGCTTCACCGCCGTTCGTGATCCACGCCTTCGCACCGTCGAGCCGCCATCCTTCGGGCGTCCGCTCGGCGCGTGTCGCAAGGCCGAAGGCGTCTGAGCCCGACCCAGGCTCTGACAGGGCGTAGGCGCCGATGGTGCCGGCCGAGAGCCGAGTGAGGAAGCGCTGCTTCTGCTCGGGGGTTCCGTACCGGTTGAGCGGGTAGTTCACCAAGGTGTTCTGGACGTCCACTTGAATGGCGGCGGACGCATCGACCTTGCTGAGTTCCTCGACCGCCAGCGTGACCATCATGAGCGACCCGGCGGCGCCGCCGTACTGCTCGGGCACCTCAATCCCCATGAGGCCAAGCTCCGCGAAGCGAGCGGTCAACGCCTGGTCGATCTTCCCGGCTTCCTCCATGGCGCGGACGCGTGGAAGCACCTCCGTGGCGGCGAGTTCAGCCACGGCCGCGCGAAAGAGCTCTTCGTCTTCAGACAACACCGTCAGGGGTGGTCGAGCAGAGTCCGGGGTGCTGGTCATGGCGTGTGGAGGGTGGGAAATGAGCGTCGGTCGCTGACCCAGTCAGTCCTGCCCAATCTTTGGCAAGGACCAGCCGGATACCAGCGGTCAAGGTCGGACTACGCGGGGAAATATGAATGGCTCAGTTCGGCACGTGACTTGCCCTTTAGAGGCCCATGTGTCGGTTTGAGCTCACCTCGTGACAGTGGACGCCATGCCCCGAAACACCGCTCTTTGCGCGAGTTACGCCGCCGCCGCCGGAATTCGACGTGCGATACGTGCCGTGACGGTGACGATCTGTGGCGTCGGAGTGCTGCAGGCGTGCAACGGAACTGACGCCACGGCCCCCAGTATTCCCACCGGCGCCACAGCCTCGGCAACGCCGGCCGGCAGTGCCACGGTCGGTTCCACGTTCGCGGCGCCGATGCGGCTGGTGGTCGCCGGCCGAGATGGGCGGGCGATTCGGGGGATTCGGGTTACATGGACGGCGTCAGACAGCGGTACCGTAGCGCAGTCCGAGTCCGTCACCAACGCCAGTGGTGCGGCGTCGAGCCGCTGGACGCTGGGGCCGACCGCCGGGCCGCAGACGTTGTCGGCCGCAATCGAGGGACTTCCCCCCGTGGTCTTTCGGGCAACGGCCACCGCTGATCGCGCCGTGGCGATGCAGTGGGCCACCCCGGCACCGCGCGCCACGCTGATCGGCGACACCATTCGCTTCGACGCGGTTGCGATCGACCGCTTCGGCAACGTGGCCACCGGAACACCTGTCTACGTAGTGGAGTCCGGCGCCGAGGTGATTTCGCTCGTTGGCGGATCGGCGGTGGCTCGCTCCCGAGGTGTTGCCATGGTGCGAGCCGCCCTGGACCTCGCCGTGGCGCGGGTGCGCATCACGGTGGATCCGGCCGCGCCGATGCTCTCCCGGATTTGGCCGGACACGTTGGTGCCGGGTGCAGCGATCCGAATTGAAGGCTCCAATTTCTCCTCGCTGACCGACGCGGTGGAGTTGACGGTGTCGGGCGTCAAGATGACCGTGCTCTCCACCACACCAACGCGGATCGATGCACTCGTTCCAGTTGGGGCGCTCCCGTGCGCCGCCACTGGACCGCAGCCAGTGCGGGTTACCATTGCGTCCGCGTCGGCCCAACTCGCTCAGCCCGTGCGGGTTGCCCGGCGCGTGAGCCTGGAGCGTGGCGAGTCTATCAACGTGAACGACGCGGACGGTCTGCGCTGCGCTGAGCTGGCCGCGCCGTCAGGCGGCGGGCGCACCAAGTACGTCGTGGCCGTCATCAATACCAGCGCCACAGCATCGGCGACGACGGGCTTTGAGTTGCGTGGAGCGGGTGCCGGCGCGATGTCGGGACAAATTGCGAGTGTTCGCACGCCGACCGCAGGCCTGGGCAGCGCTGCACCGACCTTCCGCAGCACGCCGGGGATGCTGCCGGCAACGGCCGCCGCGGCGGACGTGCACGCACTGGCTGGCACCCAGTCCGACCGCCGCGCTGACGCACAACATGACGATTTTCTCGACACGCAGCGGCAGTGGGTCGCACGCGCCGGATCGCCACTGGCCGGCTGGCGCGGCTCCCGACTCGCCGCGTCGCGTGCTCCGACGGCGGTTGGGGATACGATCTCCGTGAAGGCGCTGTACAACAACTGCGCGGCCGGACGCGAGATTCGTGCGCGGGTGGTGTATGCCGGCAGCCGTGCGCTCGTGCTGGAAGACATCGCGGCGCCGCGCGTGGGTCAGCTCGACGCGCAGTATCGGCAGATTGGCGACGAGTTTGATCGCGTTCAGTACCCGTTGTTGCAGAACCGTGTGGGCGATCCGTTGGCGATGAACGCCGCCATGGGCGGCGACGGTCGCATCACCATGTTGTTCACACGCTACGTCAATGACTCGTTGCCTGGCATCGCCGGATACGTCACCGCGTGCAACTTCTACGCGAAGGGTACCTTCGCTGGCAGCAACGAGGACGAGGTCTTCTACGCCCGGGTGGCTGTGAATGGCGAGTCGCCGAGTGACTGGCGTCGCACCATGCGCAGCACGGTCGTGCATGAGGGGAAGCATCTGGCGTCGCTGGCGGAGCGCTTCGCGCGCAATACGCCGCTGGAGGAGACGTGGCTTGAGGAATCGACAGCGCGCATTGCCGAAGAACTCTATTCCCGCACATTTACCAATGGCGGCGGCTGGAAGGCGAACGTCGGGTTCGCGACGAGCGTGCGCTGCGAGGTCTATCAGTGCGACGATCGTCCGTTGATGATGTGGAAGCATTTCTCGGTGCTGCAGCAATACATGCGCGGCGTGGACACGCTGACACCGATCGGTGCCGCCGCCAGCGGTGACTTCACGTTCTATGCCAGTGGCTGGTCGCTCGTCCGCTGGGCGGCCGATCAGTATGCCACGGACGAGTCGAAGTGGCTCATGGAGCTCGTTCGCGGTGGTGCCACCACGGGCCTCGCACACCTGGCCCAGCTGACCGGCCGGCCGGCCGGCGAGATGCTCGCCGACTGGGCCTTGGCGCATGCGGTCGACGACCTGGCCGGCTTCACACCCAAGCGCGCGCAGTTGACGTTCCCGAGTTGGAACATGGCCGACGTCAACGGCGGGCTCGCCAGCACGTATCCGGGCAGCTTTCTTGCTGCGCCACTGAAGGCGCGGGCCATGAGCTTCGGGTCGTTTGTGCTGCCGGTCGCCCGGCTACGCGCGTTCTCAAGCAGCTACTTCAGTTTTGACGGGCCACAGCTGGGGAGTCAGCTGCTGGAGCTCCGTGGCGAAAACGGGTTGCCCACGCCCTCCGAGTCACTGCGGCTGGCCATCGTGCGCGTGGAGTAGCGCCGAAATCGCGAGTGACGCGGGGACGCCGCGACTACGCCGCGACTACGGCGCGAACACCTCGAGCGCCAACTCGATCCGACCGAACGGCGCACTCACTTGAACCCCCTGTACCGCGCCACGCACCCGCTCGAGCATCTCACGCGCAATGGCAATGCCTTCGGCGAGCGCGTGTTCCTTGCTGCGGTCGTTGGCCTTCCGCATGCGATCCAGTACGGCTTTCGGAACGGTGACTCCGGGAACTTCGTTGGCCAGAAATTCCGCGTTTCGTGCCGACACCAGCGGCCAGATGCCCGCGATGATGGGAATGCGCGTGTCCTCGATGCTGGCGAGGAAGGTCTCCAACTGTGCAGGATCGAACACCGGCTGCGTGATGGCATACTCCGCCCCGGCGTCGACCTTCCAGCGAAAGCGCTTACGCTCATAGGCGGGGTCAATTGCGGCAGGGTTCACGCCAACGCCAATCACGAATTGGGTCGGCTCGCCGATCGGATTGCCGCCCGGATCGAGGCCGCGGTTGAGCGCGCGAACGAGATTGGTCAGCCCGATGGCATCAATGTCGAAGACCGCCGTCGCATCGGGGTACGGTCCCATCTTTGGCGGGTCACCGGTGATGAGCAGCATGTTGCGCAGGCCGAGCGCGGACGCTCCCAGCAGATCACTGAGCATTCCCAGCAGGTTCCGATCGCGGCAGCAGTAGTGCGTTACGGCCTCGATGCCAGTGCGCTCGATGATCAGGCTGGTGGCGATCGCGCCCATGCGGCTTTGCGCGCGCGGACCATCTGGCACGTTGATGGCGTCGACGCCCGCCGCGTGGAGGGCGGCCGCATCGAGCGACAACTTCGCGGTGTCCACGCCACGGGGCGGGACGATCTCCACCGAGGTCACGAACTGCCCGGCGGACAGTTTGGCACCGAAGCGTGATCGCGTCGCCAGCGCCGCCGGCTCGCGCCCAGTTGAGGGCTCGCGATCGCTGCGTTCGGCGGATCGCGTGGCGACGACGACGGTCTGGCTGCGTGGGGCCAGTGGACGCACCCCTTCGACCATGGCCCGCACATGCTCGGGGGTGGTGCCGCAGCAGCCGCCGACGATCTTCGCGCCCGCTTGCACAAGATGACGCGCATACGTCGCCATGTATTCGGGGCTCGCCATGTACATCGAGCGGCCGCCGACTTCACGCGGCATCCCGGCGTTGGGTTGCGCGGACAGTTTTTTCTGCGTGACGGCGGACATCCGTTCGATCGCCTCCAGGATCGTCTGGGGTCCAACGGAGCAGTTCAAGCCGATGACGTCCACACCCCAGCGGTCGAGTGCCCGTGCGATATCCTCCGGGCTGGCGCCGTAGGCAGTGCGCAGGTCCGGGCCGATCGTGGCCTGCGCAATGATGGGCAGGCTCGGCGCAACCTCGCGCGCGGCGAGGATTGCCTGCTCGATCTCTTCGAGGTCGGCGAAGGTTTCCAGCAGGAAGCAATCCACCCCACCGGCGTGCAGGGCACGCATCTGTTCGGCGAAGAGCACCCGGGCCTCTTCCCGTGAGAGCGCGCCGTACGGCTCCAGGCGTACCCCGAGCGGCCCTACCGCGCCCGCAACCAATCGGTGTTCGCCAGCGGCGGCACGAGCGATCTCCGCCGCCCGTGTGTTGATCGCCGCCACCTGCCCCTCGAGACCATGCTGCGTCAGCTTCAGGCGGTTGGCGCCGAAGGTGTTCGTCTCCAGCACCTCGGCGCCGGCCTGGACGTACGCCTCATGCACCTCGCGGACGAGGTCCGGCGCGCGAAGCGCAAGCTCGTCGTAGCACTGATTGATGAAGACGCCACGTGTGTAGAGCATGGTGCCCATGGCGCCGTCAAACACCAGGACCTGCTCGGGATCAAGCAGGCGACGCAACAGGTCCAGTCGGTCCGAAAGAGGCATGAGCATGTGTATGGGGGTGGTCCCGCCCTGATTTGGGCGCGTCGCAAAGACCATCGCATAAATTATCAGCGGACCATGTCGCGCGTAGTGCCGTGGCGCGCCCAACGGATTCTCGCCCTTTCGCTCTCAGTGACCTTTCCGTCATGCACCAAGACGCTCGCCTGCTCGTGGTCGTACCGGTTCGCGGGAAGAACGATGTGCTGGCGCAGTGTATCGACACGTTGGTGACCGCGACGCAGGCATGTTCGCGGGCGTCGTTGGTGCTGGTCGACAATAACGAGGTCGGCGCGCCGGACCCGGTGCTTCGCCGGTATGCGGACGCGGCGACGGTCCTGCCGTGCTCGGCGACGACGGTGGGTGGCGTTCGCAATGCCGGCGTCGCGGTGGAACCTGCGGCCACGCATTTCGCCTTTGTGGACTGCGACTGTCTGGTCCAACCCTCTTTCTGCAACGACGTGCTGGACATCTTCCAAGAGACTGGCGCGACTATCGTCGGTTGCAAGGTCGTGTCGCCATCCGACGGGCACTGGACCGAGCGTGTGGGCGACGCACTCCATCGCGAAGGCGGAGACGGTCCACGGCAGTCCATGAACAGCGGATGCATGGCAATCGATGCCGAGGCGTTCGCGG
>JANNEV010000035.1:0-1764 GCA_031379145.1 Gemmatimonadaceae bacterium | reverse complement strand
GGGGCTGGATGATGTGGCTGAGCGCAGCGGCGCTGCGGGCGAGCGTGGCGGCGTAGGTGTCCGCGGGAGCAGGCGCGAAATGTTCGTAACCACTCAGCCTCTCCAGGTTGTGGATTGAGAGGCTGAGTGACCACAAGGTCTTGTGGCGGAGAATTGAAAAGAAGGCGTTTCCGCGATGGTGATCAGGAACGGGGTGGGACAAGGGACACGGGATCGCCTGCGAAGACACGCTGCAGCGCGAACAGGACAGGCAATCCCTGTTTGCGGGCTGAGGACACATAACTCCGGATCCGGCAGAAGGCTTCCGCCCCTTCCTTTGAACGAAAACAGCCGGAGATCTTCTGCTGCACTTTCATCATGCGCAGATCACGCTCGGCCTGGTTGTTGTCAAAGGGCACACGGAAATCCGCCATGAACGCCAGCGTCGCCGCTTCATGTTTCAGGAGACGGTCGAGCAGGTTTCGCGCCTTGCTTTGTTTGAGACGTCCACGCTGGCCGGGCTGGCGGGTGGGCGGTTGATTTTCCGGCAATTTCAACCCCGCCGCGATAATCGTCCGGTATCGCTGGTGAAAAGCTTCTCGTTGTTCCGGCGGCAGGGCGGTCGCTCCGGTGGCGGCTGCCGCCTCCACGGCCTTTTTGCTTTCCCGCAGCAGGGACATCATGTCCGCCGCCCAGGCCTGCTCCATCTGTTCGTCGACGAAGGTCAGTTCCCGCAGATGATGCGCGTTGCAGAGGGCGTAATCGCAGAGGTAGGTGAAATACGCCGGGAGGGAGTCGTGCACGGCCCGGCCGGTGAATTGCGGCAGAATACCGATGTCATTCATCGCTTCCGTGCCACGTTTTCGATGGACGGCGTAATGGGTCAGGGAAGACGTGGCGGCGACGTGCAGCCAGTTTGTCGTCCCGTTGATGGAGAGCCCGCTCTCATCAAAATGGGCGACGGGAGCCTTGATGAGCTCTGTTTTGATGGCTTCCTCGGTGGCCACGAGTTTGTCGGAGCATTCGCGGATGGCGTTGGTCAGCGTGCCCTCGGCGACGGTCTGGTGAAAGACGTCATCCATCATTTCACAGGTGCGGCGCGAAGGCTGGAGCTGATAGGTGACGAAATAGACAAAGAGGCTGCGGAGGTTGTTTCCATACCGGACCCCCGGCGTAACGTCGGCCGGGAAGGCGCCGTGATTTTCCGTACCGCAATGCGGGCAGGTTTTGCTGACGGTGCGGTGTTCGGTGACTTCGATTTCCAGCGGGGGAATGTCAAAGACCTGCCGGGCCTCGGCGCCGACGATTCCCGCGGTTTCGGCGAGCGGGCTCTGACAGGAGCCGCAGGCCGCGGGTTCGTGATGGCGGACGTGATCGGGGTTGGGGCTGGGTTTGAGAGTCGCGCCGCGATGTCCCTGCTGTGCGCCGGGCTTGCGTTTGGATCTGGTGCGGAGGGATTTGGTTTTCTTCTCTTTTTTGAAGCCGTCACTGGAAGGCGGATTGCTGCTGTTGCGACTGTTGACAGCCAGTCTGGCCTCCAGTTCGCGGACACGCCTGGTCAGTTGCCTGACCTGCTCCAGCAGATAGAGGAGGAGGGCCAGGAGGGCTTTGATTCCCGATTGGGAAATAGCTTTGACGGTATCGCGTGTCATACGCGATAGAAAGAACCAATCGCAGCCTTTTTCTTGTGCTGAACGCGGGCGAGAGCGGCTGTGTAGTTACTCCCCGGACTGAATTCATCGACTTCAGCAAAGAATGTCTGGATCGCGCGGCCACCATTGGCGG
>JANNEV010000029.1:0-12099 GCA_031379145.1 Gemmatimonadaceae bacterium | reverse complement strand
GTGGGCACTGCTTGTTGCGTGGCGTGCCCGGGCTTGCCAAGACGCTGCTGATCAAGACGCTGGCAGACGCCGTGCGACTCAAATTCAGTCGCATTCAGTTTACGCCGGATCTGATGCCGTCCGACATTCTGGGCACGGAGGTGATCGAGGACGACGCGGTCGGAGGCGAGCGTCACGTGCGATTCATTCCGGGACCGGTCTTCGCCAACATCATTCTGGCCGACGAAATCAACCGCACACCGCCGCGCACGCAGGCCGCGCTGCTTGAAGCCATGCAGGAGTACCAGGTGACCGTCGGCGGTGTTCGATACCCTCTTGAGCGACCGCTGTTCGTGCTGGCCACGGAGAACCCGATCGAGCAGGAGGGCACGTATCCGTTGCCCGAGGCGCAGCTCGACCGCTTCATGTTCAACGTGGTCATCGACTATCCCAATGCGGCCGACGAGCGCCGCATTCTTGCCGAAACGACCACTGGTGCGGAGCGCAGCGCAACGCCGGTGGCATCCGGTGTGGACCTGGAACAGGTGCGCATGTTGGTGCGCGACCTCCCTGCGGCGTCCAACGTGGTGGACTATGCGTTGCGCCTGATCCGCGCCACGCGGCCCGGCGATCCCACGGCGCCGACGCCCGTCAAGGACTGGGTTCGGTGGGGCGTGGGACCGCGCGCTGGACAGGCGCTGTTGCTTGGCGCCAAGGCGGCTGCGCTGCTGGACGGTCGGCTGGTGCCGGCACCGGAAGATGTCACGCGGGTTGCACTGCCGGTCCTGCGTCACCGAGTGCTGGTGAATTTTCAGGCGGAAGCCGACGGTGTCGCGCCTGACGACGTGATAGGTCGGCTGTTAGAGGTCGTGAGGGCCTGACCCCATGCGCATGCGACGAGCGCACTCGTGACGGTTCTGTCTCCAGCGGTGCTTGCGGCGATTGACGACTTGGAGCTCGCCGCACGTCTGGTCGTCGAAGGGCTCAGGACCGGTGGGCATCGCAGTCCATTCCACGGGTACAGCACAGAGTTCCGGCAGCATCGCCCCTACCGCGTCGGCGACGATCTCAAGTACCTCGATTGGAAGCTGTTCGCCAGAAGTGATCGCCTGTACACGCGACAATTTCGGGAAACGACAAACCTGTCCGTCATGCTCGTCCTGGATGCAAGCGCATCCATGGCGTTTCCGCAGCGCGGGGTGTCCAAGGCCCGGTACGCGCAGGTGATTGCCGCCGCGCTGGCATACCTCGTGTCGGAGCAAGGGCACGCCGTCGGACTGATGAGCATGACCGGTGAACGTCTGGCGTACCTGCCTGCGCGCGGCGGCCGACCGCACCTGCGCGCGTTGCTCGCCCACTTGGCGCGAACGTCCAACGACGGCTCGTGGGACGCCCCGCGCACCATCGCGCGCGGTGCCCAACTGCTGCAGCGTCGCGGCATCATGATGATTCTCTCCGACTTCTACGATGCAGAGGACGACTCCAGACGCGCCATGCGGCAGGCCGCGCAACGCGGACACGATGTTGCGATGCTGCAGATTCTGTCCCCCGAGGAACGCGAGTTGGCGTTCTCCGGGCTGGCGGAGGTGATCGAACCCGAGAGTGGCGCGCGACAGCTTGTCGATGCAAGCGCCATCGCCGCGAACTACAGCACTGCGGTCTCGGACTTCCTCCGACGGTGCCGCAGTCACGCACAACGCGACGGCGTCGACTACGCCCTGCTGAGCACTGGGATGTCGCCGGAAGTCGCGCTCCGCGACTATTTGGTCCGACGCGGGAGTCGGGGCACGACAAACCATCTGCGCGGCGCGAGAACGCGGTGAGCTGGCAGCAGCCGTGGGCATGGCTCGGACTCCTCGCGTTGGTGCTCCCGATCCTCATCCACTTGCTGAGCCGAGGTCGCGCGAAAACGCAGGCGTTCCCCACGTTGCGCTTTCTCACGCAATCACGTCCGGTTCCGATCCGCCGCACGCGTCCACACGACGTACCGTTGCTGCTGATTCGACTTCTGGTGATCGCCTGCGCAGCCGCGGCCTTGGCGCAGCCGATCTGGCGCACCGCGAGTCGGCGACGCAGTGACGCCCGCACCGTGGCGCGAGCCATCGTGCTGGACACCGGTATGAGCATGAAGCGTGGCTCGGCTACCGATGAAGCGCAGCGCCAAGCGGCGCGGCTGGCGGCGGAGGCCAGCGTATCGGTCGTCTTGCAAACCGCGTCGCCGAGAGATGTAGTCGCCGGCGCCGCCGCGTGGTTGTCCCAACAGTCGGTACGTGCCGAACTCGTCGTGATAAGCGATTTCCGAGTCGGCACCTTGGACGAGGCCACCGTGGTTCGCGTTCCGACTGCAACGGGAATTCGCCTGCTGGCGATACGCCAACCGGCGTCGCAGCCGAGGGACTCGTCCGTCAGAGTCTCCTCGCGCGTTGCCATCGATGCACGCCAGGTAACTGCTCGTGCGGAACTGCACGGCGACATCTCTCCCGCCTTCCGTTCCGGCGTGGTTCCTGGCACTTCCGAGGTTGCGACCTCGGCCGAGTGGGCCACGATCGCCGCAGCATCACCAGAGAACACCGCAGCGGTGCTGCTGCTATCCGATCCAAGCGACAGCGCTCGCGTACGGGCGACAATGCAGGCAGTTCAACAGGTGATTCCACTCCAGTTGTTCCCCTCTGATGCCAGCACGACGTCTGCTGGCGGTCGCGGCCAGCGCATCACGATCGTTTCGCCGTCCTTCGCGGACCGTGCCGCCACGTTATCGACCTCGCGGCCAGTTCGAACTGCCTGGATGCTTGCGGTCATCGACAAGCTACGCCGGAACGAAACGCTGCAACGCGCGATTGCCGAGACCAGTACAACAACCAGTACAACAACAAGTACGACGACCAGTAACGACACGACGATCGCGATGTCGGTCGTCACGGACACACATGGCCGATCGGTGGTTGACGCCGTTGAAGCGATCATAGGCGGACAACCGCGCCTTGTGTTGCTGTCCCGATTCAGTGTCGATGCGTTCGCCACGGTCGCACTCGTGGCGGCAAGCCGGGCGGCCACTGGGATCGACTCCGACCTCGACGACTGGGAACCGTCACGCCTCGCTGACAGCGTTCTCGCGCGATGGAGTCGCCCGCCGTCGAGTACTCCCACCCTGAACCGCACGGCGCTACTCGCGGACGTCGATCAGGGCGACTCCGACGGTCGATGGCTGTGGCTCGCAACCTTGGGATTGCTCGCGCTCGAAGGCTGGATACGTCGGACACCACGCGCGAGCACCGACGAACGAGCGGCAGCATGAGCTCGAATGCGTCGGCCGTAACGGTGCAGCGAACGCTCGACGCGGCAGCGCGCCGAGTGGCGTGGCGCGGAGCCATCGTCGGTGGCGCCATCGGAGTTACCGTGGCCGCGCTGCTCCTCCTCGGCATCATGCCAAACGCCGATCATTCAGCAGCGGTACTGCTCGGCGCAGTCGGTCTATTGGTAGGCGCGCTTGTGGCTTGGGCCGCCGTGCATGGCGCTCGAACGAATATCGCCAGCCTCATCGAGGCCCGTGCGCCGGAGTGTCGAAATCTTCTCGTCACGGCTGCGGAACTGATTGGAAAACTTGCGTGGGATCCGCAGCAGATTGCTTGCGAGTCTTCCAGCCAAGTCGTCACACACGTGCTCGACGGTGCGGCGCGCCTCGCGACATCGCTGGATCTGGCGCAACTCTTTCCCGTGCGGCGGGCAGGCTGGTTGTGTGCGGCCGCGGTCGTGATCTTCGGACTGACCGTAGCGCGCGACTCCCGTCCACTCCGGGAAGCCACGCGCGCGATCCAGACGGTCGTTCCTCCCACCACTGCGCGCATTGAGAACATCACCGTCACGATCACGCCACCGGCCTACGTGGAGCAGCGGGCACAGACGTATACCAATCCGGCCAGAGTCGACGCGCTGTACGGGAGCCGGATTCGCCTTCGGATTCTGTCCAACGCCGAGTCCCTGATGGTGCACACCCCAAAGGACTCGCAACCTGTTGCGATGTTGACGGCGGGGGAGTTCGTGATCGATGTCCGCGCGGATGTGGACGGCTTCGTGGCACTGACACCGCGACGGCGCGATGGTCGTGCCGGTGCACAGCGACTGATCGGGGTTTCCGTGGTGCCGGACGCCGCCCCACGCGTTCGTATTGTCACGCCCGGACAGGACACATACCTGCGTGACGCGCGTCAGCGCTTGGAGCTCGTGGTGGAGTCCGAGGATGATCAAGGACTCGCGTCACTGCGGTTGCGGTATACCAGAGTGTCCGGAAGTGGCGAGCGCTTTTCCTTCGCCGACGGCGAGGTTCCCCTCGTACTCACCAGATCCTCCTCACGGCGATGGTCTGCGCGCGCCATCTGGCGCCTGGATTCCCTTGGTCTGTCACCCGGCGACCTGCTGGTGTATCGCGCGGTCACCACCGACCGGCGCCCCGGCACGATTCCACAAGAGTCTGATGCCTACATCGCAGAGCTGCGCGCGCCGGGCGGCGATGCAGCGGCCGGATTCGCCATCGATCCGGAGCAGGAGCGATACGCCGTGTCGCAGCAGATGGTCGTGCTCAAGACGGAACGCCTGATCGCGCAGAAGTCCTCACGGAGCAGCGATGCGCTGACGGAGGCGGCGCAGGAGTTGGCGGCCGAACAGCGGAAGGTGCGCGCCGAGTTCGTCTTCATGATGGGCGGTGAACTGGAGGATGCGCCCGATCCTGAGGCGAGCATGACCGACCTGAACGAAGTGGCGGAGGCCGAAGCCGAGGACGACATCCTGGCCGGACGCCTTGCCAATCAAGGCCGTATCGCCCTCTCACGCGCCGTACGCTTGATGAGTCGAGCGGCGACTCTGCTGACCGTCGCCGACCTTTCCTCCGCGCTAGCCGCAGAAAGGTCGGCGCTCGCGCAAATCGAGCAGGCGTTCTCCCGCAGCCGAATCATCTTGCGAGCACTCAGCGAACGCGAGCAGCTCGACTTGTCGCGCCGACTCATCGGCGCGCTCACCGAGGCGAGTTCGGCGTCTCGTGCCGCAAGCAGTGCGGCAGCAGATCCGAGAGTGGTCGCGATCCAGGGTTCGCTCGCGGACCTCGCGTCGATCGTTGCTGCACTTCGTTCGGCGATGGAGCGGACGGCGTTGTCACCCGCCGATCGCGCGCCGCCACAGTCCTTCGTCGAGCGTGCAGGCATCGTCACGGCGCTGGCGCAGCGAGTCCTCCGTGCTGATCCATCATCGAAGCCGCTACAGGATGTCGCAGTGGAGTTGACGCAGGCGGCGCGTGCGCTTGAACGCCGTGCAGCGTCGGACGCAATCAACCGACTCGATCGGAGCGCACGTCGGCTCGCCGACGTCCTTCGTCAGGCTCTGCCCACCACGTCCGGCGTGAATGCGTCGCTCCTGGAGCGGCAGCTGCGCGGCGTCACGCGAGATGTGATGCAGTCGCGGCGTTCCCCAGCGGACGCAAGGCCCGGCCGCCCGGGACCCGACAGAAGAACCGGTCGCCCCGCGAGCACGTCCCGCTGATGCGCGCACCTGGATGGTCCAGCTGGAGCCGCGCGCTGGCGATTGTGATTGCCGTGCTTGCCGTCGTCGATCCGGCGGTGACAACGGCGCGTAGGCGGCGACCCGTCGTGGCCGTTGTGGCAGCAGACCCACGCGGGGACTCCGTGCTCGCACGACACGTGTCTGATCAGCTGTCGGAAGACTTTCGCGTCGTGCCCGCTCGCTTTCCAACGGCGGACGTCACCGTTGTCGCGGGCGATGCCCTGCCGCGAAGTCTCGACGGCATCGGTTCGCCGGCCTTCGCCGTTCACAAGGATGACGCCCGACGACCGCTGACGCTCACTGCCCTCAGTGTGCCATCCACCGCGGTACTCAGCGCGCGTGTTCCGGTGCGCGTGTCGGTGCGTGCGCGTGGCGTTGCGGGGCGCACCATGTCAACCACGGTGCGCACGAGCGGAGCGTTGCAACAGGTGATGACCACGCCAATTGCGAGCGCGGACACGCTCATCACGCTCCTGCTCGATCTGGCGCCGCCGGCCAGAGGCGTGACTGCCGTGCACGTGGAAGCGGAGCTCTCCGGGGACAGTGCCACCGCGCGGTCCACGCGAGTGGCGGCCGACGCCGCCGTCGATGTTGGGGGGCGAGCTGCCTCGGTCCACTTCTTCGATGCGCGACCGACGTGGCAGTCCACCTTCGTTCGTCGGGCGCTGGAGCGCGACCCGCGCTTTGTAGTCGTCGGCCGCATTGCGACCTCGCGCAATATCGAAATGCGCATCGGGAACGCGCCAACGATGGTCGCCAATGCACGAGCACTGGATGGGTTCGACGTAGTTGTGGTGGGCGCACCGGATGCGCTCACGAGCGCACAGGTGGCCGGGCTGAGTACGTTCATGCGACGACGCGGCGGAAGCGTCGTGTTGCTGCTTAACCAGCGTATCCGCGGGCCGGCGGAGGAGCTCACGCGGGTGGCGTCCTGGCGCTATGTGCGCGTCGACAGTGGCGTGCGGCTTTCGGTGCCGGCGGCGGACACCGGGCGCTGGCGAGCGACACAACTCCTGTATCCGACCATGCTGCCCGAAGGCGCCGATGCGCTCATCACATTCGGCTCTGTCGCGACGGGAAGTGCGAGCGACACCAGTCCGCCGAGCGCGGTCGTGTGGAGTGTGCCGTTCGGTGCGGGAAGGCTGCTCGTGAGTGGAGCACTCGATGCATGGCGGTACCGAGAACGGGATGTCTCCGCGTTCGAGCGGGTCTGGCAGCGCCTTGTGGCGGACGCCGCCGCCGTGGCGCCCCCGCCACTCATGGTTCGCGTCGCTCGCAACGCACTCGCGCCCGGAGAGCGCACAGAACTGCTTGTCGCCCAACGTGATCTGGTATTGGAGCCTTCGGCTGTTCGCGCGGCGACGTCACGCGCACGGGCCACCGCCATGCTCGAAACGATGGATGACAGCACGTCAGTCCGCAGCGCGGCACCTCGCAGAGCGGTGCGCCTCTGGCCTGGTACGATACCCGGCACCTTCCGCGGTACGCTCGAAGCCCCGCCAAACGTAGGGCCCCTGCGCCTGACCATAACGGTGGACAGCACGCGAGCGGAGGTACCTTTGCTCTCGGCGCCGAGCTTCACCGGGCCCGCTGACGACGGTCGAGCGGTGCTTGGCGCGTGGGCATCGGCGCGGGGGGGGCGCTTGGTATCCGAGGCACAGCTGGATGACCTGCGTGACGAGATGGTCCAACGAGTCCGCGCCACAACGCGCCGCGAACGCTGGCACCCAATGCGCTCGCCGTGGTGGATTGCGCCGTTCGCGCTGGCGCTCAGCCTCGAGTGGTGGCTCCGGCGGCGACGCGGACTTCCGTAGCGTCAACACTCGCGGACCGGTGGACGGCGAGCGATCATTGCCGAATCAACGAAATTGTATGGTTGCGCGCATTCTGTGGTATGCCGTCGCTTGAGCGACGCGCGGTGCCTGACAGCATGTATCGCGATCCCTACGCTCTGCCGCCACTCATGTACACACGCGAAGAAGTCAAAGCCATTCTCGACAAGGTCATCAACCTGGCCAACGCTGACGGCGTCGAGATCAATCTGACCGGTGGTGAGCGATCCGGCACGCGCTGGGCGAACTCCTCAATCACCACCAACTTGGTCCAGTACGATCGGCAGCTGACCGTGACCGTTCGACTGGGCCAGAAGTCGGGGAGCGCGAACACGCGCGACTTCAGCGACGCGGGACTACAGGCCATGGTGAACGAAGCGCGAACAAATGCGCAGGCGGCCACCGACAACCCCAATCTCCCCGCGTTGCTCGGCGCGCAGCAATACCTGCCCGTCGACGCGGCGCTGCCCAATCTCGTCAACTACGGGCCTGCCGAACGCGCGCGCATGGTCCGAGACAGCATCGATCTGGCCGAAAAGAAGGGCGTCCTCGGCGCGGGCTACATCCCGAAGATCGATCAGACGACCTGTACGGCCAATTCGAACGGGCTCTTTGCGTACTATCGGAACGCCGAGATGGGATTTGTCCTGACCTGTCGCATGCCCGACGGCAGCGGCTCCGGATGGTCGGGGACCATGGGGATCAAGGACCTTCGTGCCGTCGACGCGAAAGCGTTGACGGAGGTGGCCGCGAACAAGGCGCTCAAGAGTCGAAACGCCAAGGCGATCGAGCCGGGGCGCTACACAGTGATTCTCGAGCCACGCGCGAACGCGCGATTCCTCTCGCTGATGACTGGAATCTTCAACAACGGTGGACTGGGCGGTCGCGGTGGCGGAGCGCCAGGCGCAGGCGGACCACCGCCTGGTGCCGACGCACCGCCGGCAGGCGCGCCACCGGGCGGCGTCCCTCCAGCCGGTGCGCCAGCGGGCGGTCCACAAGGTGGCGGTGGAATTTTCGGCGGCGGTGCATTTGGCGGCGCGGGCGCGTTCATGAACGGCAAGAAGCCCGGCGACAAACTCTTCAGCGACCTGTTCACCCTGCGAAGCGACGTGGGTAATCCCGTGCTGCGCCAGAATACGATCCTCGGCGACTACAAACCCGCTGCCCCTGTCACCTGGGTCGAGAACGGCGTGCTTCGCAATTTCACCAGCGGTCAGCCAGCCAATACGAGCCTCAGCCTCGTACAGGAAGGATCAAACCTCTCGGTTGAAGACATGATCAAGCAGACGCGCCGCGGACTGCTGGTCACCAGCTTCTGGTACATTCGCGGCGTTCCCGCAGATGGACAGCCACTACTGAACACCGGTATGACGCGCGACGGACTGTTCCTGATCGAAAACGGTGAAATCGTGGGTCCGGTACAGAACTTCCGCTGGAACATGTCTCCTCTGGTCGCTTACAACAATCTCACACTCGTTGGCAAACCCGTTCCGATGGGTTTGGGCGAGTCGTTCGAGCTCGGGCAAGCGGCTCTCATCCCACCGGTGCGGATCGAAGAGTTCTACATGACATCCGTCTCTCCAGCCGTCTGAGCAAGGCATCGATATGAGCCCATCTCGTCGTGATTTTCTGAAAGGACTCGGCGCTACCGCCGCGATGTCGTTGTACGCGCATGACCTGATGGCCGACATCGTCGCCACATCGCCGCAGGGACGCGTAACCGATTCCAAGTTCAAGGGCATGGCCGACATCGTGCTCAAGGAATCGAAGCTCGCCGGATGCAGCTACGCTGACGTGCGATTCACCATGACCGCGAATGTGCCGGGCGGCTCGGCGAATTTCCGTACGACTGGAAGCGGTGGACCGGGCGGCGGTGGTGGCGGCGGATTCCCGGGTGGTGGCGCCGGTCGCGGTGCGGGCGGTGGTGGCGGAGGAGGTGGTGGCGGCGCCTTCGGCGGCCGAGGCGGAGTTGCCGCGCGCGGCATCCCGAGCGAAGCGGACAGACAAGCGGCCGGATTCGGCGTCCGCGTGGTGCACAGTGGCGTCTGGGGTTTTGCCAGCAGCCCCATCGTCACCGAAGACGAGATCCGGCGGATTACAAGAGTGGCGACCGAGGTCGCGAAGGCGAGTGCTATCGCCAAGAAGGCCAACCTGAAACTCGCGCCCGTTCCGGCGTACGTGACGAACTACGTCACGCCGATGGTCAAGCACCCCACGTCGGTGTCCGGCACCGACAAGCAGGCATGGGCGCAAGCCATCGCCGACAAGGCGAGCTCGGTGAAGGGCGTCACCGCGGTGAACGTCTCCGCGACGCACAGCTACGAGTGGCGGTACTTCGCGTCGAGCGAGGGCTCCTACATCGAGCAGGAGCTGTACACCACGTCGCCCACCCTCAGCGTAACGGCCAAGGTTGGTGACGTCACCAAGACGCGAAACTACCCCGGCGTTGCAGCAGCCGGCGGTTGGGAAGTGGCCGAGCGTTCGGACTTGCTGGCGTCGGCGGAGCGCGTGGGCAACGAGGCGGTTGAGTTCTGCACCGCCAAGCCGTTGGGTTCGAGCGGACTGCGTGACCTGATCCTCTCGCCGTCGCACGCCATGCTGACCATTCACGAGATCGTGGCGCATGCCACGGAGCTCGATCGCATTGTTGGTTACGAAGCCAACTATGCGGGCACCAGCTTCGTGAAGCTGTCCGACGTGGGCAAGCTCAAGTACGGGTCCAAGATATTCAACGTCACCTGCGACAAGACCGACGATGGCATTGGGTCCGTGGGATACGACGACGACGGTGTGAAGTCGATGAAGTGGCCCCTCATTCGCGATGGCGTGCTCGTAGGGTTGCAAACCAATCGCGAAACCGCGCATCTGGTGGGCGAAGACTTCAGCCGCGGCTGTACCTTCGGCAACTCATGGCGCGACTATCCGTTCCTCCGCATGCCCAACGTACATGTTGAGCCGGGCCCCGAGAATTCGCCCAAGCTCGAGCAGCTCATTGGCGACGTGAAGAACGGCGTCATGATCGATGGACGTGGCAGCTACTCCATCGATCAGCAACGCTACAACGGACAGTTCGGCGGCCACGTGTTCTGGGAGATCAAGAACGGCAAGGTCACACGCATGTGTACCGACGTGACCTACAATGCCATCACGACCGACTTCTGGGGCAACCTCGATGGCATCACCGGGCCGAGCGAGTACCAGAAGCACGGCACCGGCGGTGACGCGAAAGGGCAACCCACACAGACGAACTCGATTTCGCACGGTTCGCCATGGCTGCTCATCCGGAAGATGATGGTGGGCGCAGCGTTCGACTGACCGGTTCGCGCGGGACACTCATGTCATTGCGTACACAACCATGTTGACCACGAACCGGGTGTTGTCCTTCGTGCGATAGCGTTTGTTCTTCCAGCTGTAGTCCCACTCGCACCCGTAGTCCTGATTCGCATAGACCACACCGAGCCGACCGTCTTGCTCCACACCGCGCAGGTAGTTGTGCACGATATTGTCGCCCCAGCCGTTCAACTCATGACTCGTCTGCGGCGGCCCATCGAATCGGAAGAACGCCCGATACAGGGGATGGCTGTTCGGAATCTTGTCCAGCACGCCGCTTCCGGCGAAGGTCTTGCGCATCTCCGCCTCAAACGACTTCGCGTAGAGTCCATTGACATCGTGATTGCAGTCATCCGAGAACAACAGCCCGCCGTTCTCCACGTACCGCAGCAGGCCGTTCCGTTCCTTGGCGCTGAAGCGCACGAGCTTGTGCCCGGTCATGAACAGGAACGGGAACGAACCCAGTTCTGCTGAATCCGCCGTGATGACGACCTCACGCTGCTGGACCGGGATATTCGTGTACTGCACCAAGGTGTCGAGCACGTTCGCACACACCTTCGGATTGTAGTCCCAGTCGCCTGAGTCGTAGCGCAGACGGGCGAACGCAAACTCCCCCCCACGCCGGGGGAGCAGCAACGCGCCCGCCGCAAGGCTCAGGCGATGTACAAACCCCCGGCGATCCATTCGACGATCGCTCTTACTTCCGGATGCGCCGACCCCACGTCGGGGCCAGGGGCTCCTTCACCGCACGATCACTGGGCTTGGCGCTCAGCAGGCGCAGACCTTCCTGCACCGCGCGCTCGAGTTGTGGATCGCGTCCGGCGATCACTTCTTTCGGCCAGTTCTCCACGTCGATATCCGGCGCCACGCCTTCGTTCTCCACGGCGAACTTGTCGTTGCGATCAAAGAAGCCGAACCGCGGCGCGATCATCGAACCGCCGTCAACGAACGGTGGCGTGTCCGTGGTGGCAACGAGACCGCCCCACGTGCGCTTGCCCACCAGCGTGCCAAGCTTGCGCCGTTTGAACATGAACGGCATCAAGTCGCCGCCGCTACCGGCCATCTCGTTGATGATCATGACTTTGGGTCCCCAGATACCGTTGGCCGGACTGGTGTATGGATAGCGCTCGCCAACAGGGTTGTTGAAGTAGCCGTCGTAGTCACGACCAAGCAAATCCACGATGTAGTCGGCCGCCGAGCCACCGCCATTGAAGCGTTCGTCGACCACAACACCGGACCGGTCCTGCTGCGCGAAGTAATAGCGATTGAAGCTCGTGTATCCTGGCTGTCCGGTATTCGGCAGATACACGTACGCCAGCTTGCCCGACGAAAGCGAGTCGACGATGCGCCGGGTGCGCTCGACCCAGGCTCGCGTGCGAAGCCCCTGTTCGTGGGCCACGGGAACCAC
>JANNEV010000014.1:0-1542 GCA_031379145.1 Gemmatimonadaceae bacterium | reverse complement strand
GATCGAGCCGTTTCTTGAGCTGTTCAGTCGGCAACCCAACGCCGGCATAGCCTCATGCTCCGGGCATGAGATCGTAGTGCATGGTGATAAACGGGAGCTGCTCTCGTTGCCCGGGCACACGCCGATTCGAGTGGATGTGGCGTGTGGAGGCTTTGCCTGCTTCGTTCGGCCTGCGGTGTTCCGGGATGTTGGAGAGTACGACGAGGCATTGAATCCGTTCTGGCACGAAGATGACGATATCTCGGTGCGCGCACGAGTTGCCGGGTGGGATGTGTATGCGGTACCCACGGCTGCGGTGGTCCATCATGGACACAAGTCGGGCGTAGCGCTGCCCGCGCTTGTGCAGGGCGGTTCACTCGACAAACAGCGCTATCTGGTGGGCAAGTGGCGCGCACTCGGCATCGTGCAACCCGATGGACGACTCGCGATCGGACATGCCGATGCTGAAGATTCACTCGCCGAGCGATTGGGTGTGCGATCCGGGCGTGCTGGTCCGGTGCGGCGCAGTGAGGTGGAGCGAGCCAAGGCCGACGTATTGCTCCTCACACAGGTGTTGAACCAGCAAGGCCGTCTGGACAACAATACACGTTACGCCAGTGCACCGGCCAAGGCGTGGCTCGAAGACCGGATCGACTCGGGCGTCGCCGGGCCGCAGGAACGTCACGTGCACTCGGCGATCCAGTCGGTGCTCGACGCGCGACGTCGCGCCACGCGACTTCCCACGACCGAGCCTCGACAGGGCCGACCGCCCACGCGACTGGCAGATGCGGCAGACTGGGACGACGCGACGTGGTTCGCCACCGCCGTGGAATTCGCCGGCGATGGTCGCGGCGGGCAGCAGTGGTATGATCGATCCGCCACCACGTGGCGCGCGACACAAGCCGCGTTCGCGCTTCGCGAGTGGGACGTGCTCCGGACCGATGCACGAGTGCTCGTGGTGGCCGATCTGCGGTCACCGCTCGTGTGGGCGTTGGCGCAGCACGTCCGCGAAGTCATCGTCGCCGATGTGCTCGACCGCTATCGCACCCGCTCACTCGACTCCGAGGCGGCACCAGCACCTGCAGGCACCGGTGCGGCGTGGCTCGAACACCCGGAGCAATTTGCCACGCAATCCGTGCCCGCGGGACGGGTTCGTGCTGTCGACATCGCGCAGTTGCTCACCGTCGATCATGCGCACGCATTCGACACAGCCGTTGTGCTGCCGTTTGACGATGACAGCACGATCGCCGAGATCGGTACCCTGCTGACAACCATCGCCGCGCTGGTCGTGCCCGGCGGGCCGCTACTGTCCTGTGTATCCGTGCGCCTGAGCGGCCCGCCGCTCTCTGGCGTGCTCGAAGCACCGGCAGCCGTGACGCGTTGGTTGGCGACACTGGGCCTTGCACTACGAGGTGGGACTGATTTCTCCCTGACCGATGCCGGGCTCCTCGCCGCGACCGAACAGGAACAACGCGATCGTCGAAAGCCTGACTTGCTCCGCGTTCAGGGCTTACGGCTGACCGGCTTCCTCTCCATTGCGTGCGTCGTGCCACCGTCCATCGT
>JANNEV010000708.1:0-3702 GCA_031379145.1 Gemmatimonadaceae bacterium | reverse complement strand
TCTCCGCCGATGCGGTGCAGCAGCAGCGCCTCGAACAGTTCGCCGCCAGCGATCCGCTGCTTGCGGCGGCGGTGCGTGTGCTGGATCTGGAACTGCTCGACTAGTCGTCTCCGTGTTGCTTCCGTGACCCCTTATCATTCGCTATGACTGACATATTCAAGATGTTGAATCAGTTCAAGGACATGCAGGGCCGACTGCAGCAAACGCAGGAGGAACTCGCTCGGCGATCCTTCATGGCGGCCGCAGGCGGGGGCATGGTTTCGGTGGAGTGTGACGGCAAAATGCAGCTGACGAAGGTCAAGATCGATCGCTCGGTCGTCAATCCAGACGATATCGAGATGCTCGAGGACCTGATCGTTGTGGCGGTGGCCGAGGCCCAGAAGAAGGCCGCTGAGGCGATGCAGATGGAAATGGGCAAACTGACGGGCGGTCTGGAACTGCCCTTCAAGCTGCCGTTCTGACCGCCGTGCAGCGAGCGCAGTCCCTCGTGTGGCTCGGCGGTGCGGCATGTCCGTAATCGATGAGCTCACCAGCGAGCTGGCGCGCCTGCCGGGCATCGGTCGCAAAACCGCCCTTCGTCTCACGTACCACCTGCTTCGGCAGCCGGCGGCGCAGTGTACCCGTTTGGCGGACGCGCTGATCGCGCTGACGGAGCGCGTGCGGTCGTGCGAGCGATGCCACAATTTCACCGAGCAGCCCCTGTGCGCGCTGTGTGCCGATCCGCGCCGAGATGGGAGCACCCTCTGCGTGGTCGAGCAGGCGGCCGACATCGCGTCCATCGAGCGTGCGGGGGAGTTTCGCGGTCGCTATCATGTGCTGGGCGGGAGGCTCTCTCCACTCGATGGCGTAGGCCCCGATGATCTGTTTATCGCCGCGTTGCTGGCGCGCGTCGAGCCCGAGGAAGTGCGCGAGGTGATCCTGGCCACCAATCCGTCGCTGGAGGGAGAGGCGACCGCGTTGTACCTCCAGCGCCAACTGGCCTCCCGTGCCGTCAGGGTGACCCGAATCGCCCGCGGCCTCCCCGTGGGAGGAGATCTTGAGTATGCCGACGGCGTGACGATCGCGCAGGCGCTCTCGGCACGTCGTGAGATGCTGTGAGGAGGTTACTTTCCGGGGCCTCCGAGCGTTGATAGTGCACGACTCCTCCTCGCGGAAGAGTGCGGACCCTTTCTCCCATACGTTCATGCCCGTCGGCGCTGCCACCTGGTCGTTCACTGAAGACGACTTCGGGGCCATCACCATTACGCTACAACGGTTCCTCTACGACGCGAAAGCGCGCTGTGCGCTGATCGTGGATCGGAGCGGGCAGCTCGTCGCGACCGTTGGTGAGCCGCCCGCGTTCGATGCGACCGCCTTTGCCACGCTCACTGCTGCCGATTTCAGCGCCAACGACCAGTTGGCTCGACTGATCGGCGAAACCGATTTCAGCGTGCTGTTCCATCAAGGCGAGCGGGAGTCCATGTACCTCGCGGATATCGCCCGGCGGGTGATCCTCGTGGTGCTGTTTGATAACCGGACCACCCTCGGCCTGGTTCGCTTGCGCATGAAAAACGCCGTGGAGGAGCTGACCAGGACCTTCGAGGGGGTATTTGCCCGAGGCGCGGCCGCCCAGTCCACTCCACCGGGGTTTCTCGCTGGCGCCGAAGACGAGATCGACCGGCTTTTTCAGTAGAGGCCGACGATGTCGATGATCAACTATGCCTCTCGAGAGATCAACTGCAAGATCGTGTACTACGGCCCCGGGCTCGGCGGCAAGACGACCAATCTCGAGTATGTGTATGGAAAGGTGTCGCCGAACACCCGCGGGAAGCTGATCTCGCTGGCCACCGAGACGGAACGGACGCTCTTTTTCGATTTCCTCCCGGTCGATCTCGGCACTATCCGCGGGTTCCGCACGCGATTTCATCTGTATACAGTGCCCGGCCAGGTCTACTATAACGCCAGCCGAAAGCTCATTCTGAAAGGCGTGGACGGCGTCGTTTTCGTTGCCGATTCGCAGAGCGAGCGAGCCGAGGCGAATGTGGAATCGATGCAGAATCTGTACGACAACATGGCGGCCTACGGCTATGACCTCACGCGCATGCCGTTTGTCATCCAGTACAACAAGCGCGATCTGCCCAATGCGGCGCCGCTCGCCGAGCTGCAGGCCATGCTGAATCCGGGGTGGGAGGTTCACGATTCTTCACGCATGCGCGCACTGGCGGATCCGTTTCGAGCGGGTGAACTTCTTGTATCGCAACTACCCAGCGGAGAATGGGTGGAACGCGCACCGTATTTTGAAGCGGTGGGCGTGACCGGAGACGGCGTCTTCGACACGCTGAAGGCCGTCTCCAAACTCGTCCTCAAGACGCTCGCCTGACCACGTGAAGAGCCCACCGTGAACCTTCCCAACGCAATCACCGTCGGACGCATCGCCCTGACGCCGCTGATTGCGTGGTTACCGTTTACGACGTCGTGGACCGCACGGCTGCTCGCCTTCACGCTCTTCGTTGTTGCCGCCGTCACGGACTATTGGGACGGGCATCTGGCGCGACAGAACAACATGGTCACCGACCTCGGTCGCCTGCTGGATCCGCTGGCAGACAAACTGCTGCTCGTGGCGACGCTCGTGCCCATGTACATGCTGCAACGCCACTACTCCTGGTTCTCGCCCCTTGCCGGGGTGCTGCCGGAGCCGTCTCCGTTTTTGTTCGTGACGCCGTTCGGCCGGGTGTCCTTCCCCCTGTGGATGCTGCTGGTGGTGCTCGGGCGCGAGGCCTGCATGACGGTGTTTCGTCAGTTGGCGGCGCGTCGTGGGCTTGTGATCGCGGCCATCGGACCGGCCAAGTGGAAGACGGCGTTCCAGTCGATCTGGATGGGGTCCGCCTACTGCTGGTTTTTCACGATGACGCTGGCCACGGCCAATGGCTGGTTGGAGCTGCCCGCATGGCGTGCCTTTGCCATGTTCAACGGCGTGGTGGGCGTGGGCAGCATGACCGGCGCTGTGGCGCTGACCCTTTGGTCACTGGTGCTGTACCTCCAGCGTTATCGTCGGCCCTTTATGGCGGCACGGAGTCGGGCATAGGATTCGTGGTTAGTTTCCGGGTATGAATCTCGAAATCGTCACCATCGGCGACGAGCTGTTGCTCGGCTTCACAATCGACACCAACGCGGCCTACATCGCGCGCGAGTTTGCCGCGCTCGGCATTCGTGTGGTGCGTCGTGCCACCTGCGGCGATACGCCGGACGCGATTGCGGCCGCGGTGCGCGATGCGCTTGACCGCACCGGAGCCGTGATCACAACGGGCGGATTAGGTCCGACTGCCGACGATATGACCAAACCGGCCATCGCCGCGATCTTCGGACGGGACATGGTGCTGGATGAGACCATCGTAGCCGACCTCGAGCAGCGCTGGCTCAAGCGGTTCGGTCATCCACTGCCGCCCAGCAACCGCCAACAGGCCATGGTCCCCAGAGGCGCCACCATTCTGGCGAATCGACACGGCTCCGCCCCCGGCATCTGGCTGCAGGATGATCGCGGACGCTGGACCGCCATGTTGCCCGGTGTGCCGCGGGAGATGCGTGGCATGCTCGCGGACACGATCATTCCCTTGCTCCGCGATCGCGTCGGAGCGGACGCCAACGTCATCCGATCTCGAACGCTACGGACCGCGAACATCGCTGAATCCGCACTTGCCGATAGACTCGAGGAGCTGGCGCGAG
>JANNEV010000604.1:0-4133 GCA_031379145.1 Gemmatimonadaceae bacterium | reverse complement strand
AGCGTGAACAGCTCGCGCGATCCCGTACGCACCACGTGCATCAGGAGCCAGGGCACCGCGCGGCGCCCGACCACACTCATCAGCCCGATGAATGCGGTGACCTTGAGCAGGGTCAGCCCAATGCTCCAGGCAATACCGCCGCTGGGCGCCGACTGACCGTTGGCCCCAAGCGCAGCAAGTACCGTGGGCAGCAACACCAACACGATGACAACGGCGAGATCCTCCACGACCAACCAGCCCACTGCAATCCGACCGTCCACGGAGTCGAGCAGACCGCGCCCTTCGAGCACGCGAAGCACCACCACGGTACTGGAGACGGACAACGCCAGACCGAACACCAGCGAGGCGGGCAGCGTCCAGCCCCACGAGGTGGCAAGCCAGCCGCCTAGCGCGGTGGCAATCAGCATCTGAAGCAGTGCACCAGGCAACGCGATGCGACGCACGCGCATCAAGTCACCCGGCGAGAAGTGCAGGCCCACACCGAACATCAGCAGGATGACACCAATCTCGGCGAGTTGCCCCGCCAGCTCCACATCGCCCACAAACGCGGGCGACTGCGGCCCGATCGCGATACCGGCGAGCAGGTAACCCACGAGCGGTGGCAACCCCACGCGGGACGCCAGAAACCCCAGCACGAAAGCGACCGCAAAGGCGCCGGCCAACGTGAACAGCAGCGCCGTGTGTGAGTTCATCAGGGAAGTACGGGAGGGTGGTATAGGGGAGCCGCAGCGCAATGTGGCCCACGGGCGACGGCGTGTGCAAGAAATCCGCGCCTCGACGTCTCCTGTCTGAACCCGACCCGGAGTCGTCATGCGTCGCCTGCTCAGCCTCCTCCTGCACGTCTCTCCCGTCCTCGCCCCGCTCCCCATCCCCTCGCTCGTCAGCGCGCAGGGCAGAATTGTGGAGCGTCCCTGCGCGGGCGCCTGCGCCCGCATCACATCACGCTCCAGTGCAACGCGCGTGGTGCTCTCGGATCGAGTACTGACCTACGAGGTCACGGAAGTCTTCCGTAACTCGGGAAGTGCGGTGGGCGAGGCCGACTATCTCTTCCCGTTGCCGGCCGGTGCGGCCTTCGAGAACCTGAAACTGTCCATCAACGGAGAACTCGTGGCCGGTGAGACGCTCGACGCTGCGCACGCACGTCGTGTGTACGAGGACATTGTGCGGCGGCAACGCGACCCCGCTCTGGTTGAATGGATGGGAAGCGGCCTGTTGCGGGCACGGATCTTTCCCATCCAACCGGGTGAAGACAAGACCGTCGTCGTGCGATTCCAAAGCGTGGCCATTCGAGAAGCCGATGCTCTGCGCATCGACTCCCGGCGGAACGGAGACTTCACACTCGAATATCCGCAGTCAGCACTCTATGGAGACGCCTACTCGCCCACGCATGTGTTGAGCATGCGCGCGGATGGTCGCATACGAACGGTCACCGCCCGCGGTGACGCGAGTACGTTGACCATGCTCGTGCCGTTGCGCCAAGCCGACGCCGCCGGCATGAGCGTGCTCACGCAGCACGGCGTGGAGGAATCAGGTTTCGCCATGCTCACCGTTTCCCCACCGGCGAGCACCGTGAGCAGCACACCACGAGACCTGACGTTCGTCCTCGATGTGTCTGGCTCGATGAGTGGGCGCAAGCTGGAGCAGGCGAAAGCGGCGGGCGAGGCGCTCCTGACCTCGTTACAGCCGCGCGATCGGTTTCGGGTCATAGACTTCTCGACCGACGTGCGTGTGTTTCGCGAAGGCTGGACGGATGCATCGCGCCAGAACGTACGTGACGCTCATCGGTACCTGACGGCGTTGCGCGCCGAGGGCTCCACCAACATCAGTGAGGCATTGCGAGTCGCTCTCAGCGTGGCGCCAGCCCTGGAAAGAGCCCCCGAGGCGGACGAGCGCTTGCCACTGGTGGTGTTCATCACGGATGGCGAGCCAACGGTGGGCGAGCGCAATCCCGATGCAATTGCCGCCTTGGCAGCGACCCTGCGCCGCGACGCGCGCGTGTTCACATTCGGCGTGGGCACGGGCGTGAACGTGGGTCTGGTCGAACAACTGGCGCTGCAGGGGCGCGGAACGGCGCACTTTGTGAGAGATGACGAGTCCGTCGAAGCACCGGTCTCCTTGCTCGCCCGCCGACTGTCGGCGCCGTCGCTCACCGACGTGCGCATCTCCGCCACCGGCATCACACTCTCGCGCGTGATGCCCAACGGCCCCATGGACATCTTTGCTGGGCAGGATCTGGTGATACTGGCCCGCTACGATGGCGCGGGGGAGGCGGTGATCCGTCTGGATGGACGATCGCCCCGTGGACCCGTGACCTGGACTACCCGCACTCAGATTCGAGAAGCGCAGCGCGCAAACCCGTTCATTCCGCGGCTGTGGGCAGCGCAGCGCCTGGGTTGGTTGGCGGCGGAGAAGCGACGCAGTGGAACCACCGAGTTCGATCCCGAAATCCGTGCGCTCGGCGAGCGCTACGGGATCCCCACGGAGTTCTCCTCGTATCTCGTGGTGGAACCCGGAATGGCGCAACTGATAGACGTGCGACGTGTGGGTGCGAGCGCTGTTGCCGGGGGCGCCATTGGCAGGGCCTCGCCCGGCGCCCCGATGCCGGCACCGACAGCGCCCCACTCGGGAGCACAGCAGTTCGAAGCCGCGCGCGACGCCGCTGCCCGACGCGACACGAAGACGCTCGCGTCCCTCGACCTCACCAGCGAAGCCGATGCACGAACTGGGAGGCGAACCACTCGCGTGGTTGGAAATCGACGCTTTTCGCTCGCGGCCGGGGTATGGACGGATGCACGTTTCCAGCGCAGCATGCGCACGTTCCGCGTCCGCCCCTTCTCTCTTCTCTACTTCGAGCTGCTCCGCCGCATGCCTGACCTGCAGGATGTTTTCGCCTTGGGCGATCAGGTGATCGTTGCCGGACGCGCGATCGCGATCGTCCTGGCGCCAGAGGGCAACGAGCGCGTAGACGAGCGTGAGCTCGCTGACCTGCGGCGTGATTGGTGACCTGCGCATGACCGACGAGGAGCTCGAGCGCCTTTTTCGACTGTATCACGTGCCCTTGGTGCGCTATCTCACGCGTCGGCTCGGCGACCGTGACTGGGCTGACGAGGTCGCGCAGGAGACGTTTCTGCGCGCCCTGCGGCAGGACGCACTGCAGAGCGAGCGCTCGTGGCTGTTTGCCGTGGCCACCAACCTGGTGCGAGACGAGGCACGCAAGGATTCGCGGCGGCGTGCGCGGCTGCAACAACTCACGTTGGAATCACGCGCCGAAACCGATGAGGCACTGCGTGTTTCCACCGACGACGATTCGGACGTGACGGCGGAGCGCGCAAAGGAACGCACATTGGCCCGTCGCGCCGTCGACGCACTCGCGGAGAAAGATCGGCTGGCGCTGTTGATGCGCGAGGAAGGGCTGGACTACGGTGAGATCGCCGCCGCGCTGAACCTGTCTGTCGGCTCGGTCGGCACGACGCTCTCGCGGGCGCGACGTCGCCTCACAGAATCCTACGAAGCCATGCGGTCCGCCGCTGGGCCGCAAACGGGGGAGTACCATGCAGCATCCTGATGAGGGCACAGTCCACGCCTGGCTGGACGGCGCATTGTCGCAGACAGAGTCGCACGAACTGGAGCTGCATGTCACCACGTGCGCGCACTGCGCAGCCATCGTCGCCGAGGCGCGCGGTCTGATCGCTGCGGCCTCACACATTGTGAGCCGTCTGGACGGTGTGCCATCCGGTGTCACGTCTCTCGTTCAATCCAACCGCCCGTCGGTGAACGCTCGCGTTTCGGCTGCGCCCTCGGTGCCGCGTACTCGTGGATCATGGCTGCCCTTCAGCGGCCTCGCCGCTGCGGCACTGCTGTTCGTGAGCACGGCCACGTGGTGGACGCGTCGCGAGCCGGCCACCCTCGCGCCCGTTGCCGCGCAATCCGACTTGAAACCATCGTTGGAATCCGGCGTGGCACCTGCGCCTTCGACAGTGCCTGCGCCGGTCGCTTTCACGGCACGACCGGCGCGTCCGCGCGCGGCGCCAACGGTAGACACGCAACGCAACGCGCTCGTCGCCGGTGGACGCGCGACAGGCATGCCACTCGCGGCGGAGCCTGCACCAGCCGCCGCTCGAGCGCCGACCGCC
>JANNEV010000599.1:0-1999 GCA_031379145.1 Gemmatimonadaceae bacterium | reverse complement strand
CTTCGGCGTCCGCTTCCACCAGTCTCACCTTGAAGCTCTTTCTGGTGCCAAACCGCAGCACCTCAACCGGCAACGTCTCGCCCACCTTGTGCGACCGTACGATCCGCTGCAATGAGCTCACGCGCTCGACTGGCTTGCCGTCGACCGACACGATCACGTCGCCCGGTTCGATACCAGCGGCCTTGGCCGGACTGCGGTCGCCGAGAGAGTAGCCTCCCACCTTGACGCCCGTCGCACGCGCGAGGCCGTTGATGCCGGCATCGTCCGCGTTCAGCGCATTGATCTGAATACCCATTACAGGCAGTCGCACGCGTCCGTCCTTGATGAGCATGTCGGACACGGACTTGACCAGCGTAATCGGAATGGCGAAGCCGTATCCGGAGTAAAAACCGGTCTGGCTGGCGATGGCTGAGTTCAGTCCAATGACCTCGCCGCGCAGGTTGATGAGCGGGCCACCGGAGTTCCCTGGATTGATCGCGGCATCGGTCTGGATGAAATCCGAGATCGCCATGCCTCCCGCGTTGGGCAGCTGAATTTCCTGACCGCGTCCCTTGGCGGAGACGATGCCAGCCGTGACCGTGAAGTCGAGACCGAGCGGGTTTCCGACCGCCAGCACCCAGTCGCCGATGCGGACCGTCTCGTCGTTACCGATCGGCAAGGTTGGCAACCCCTTCGTGTCGATTTTCACCACGGCGACATCGGTGGTGGAATCGGTGCCCACCACCCTGGCCTTGAAGATGCGGCCGTCGCTCAGCGTAATGTTGACCTGATCCGCGTCGGCAACGACGTGGTTGTTGGTCACGATGAAGCCGTCGGTGGAGAGAATGAACCCGGAGCCCTCACCTTTTTGGGCCTGTGGCTGCTGCCGCTGGCCGAACTGCTCCAGGAAGTCCTCCATGCCTTGAGGCACCTGGCCTCGAATTCGACCGCGCGACGGTCGCGCATTTCGCGTCGTGTTGACGGCCACGACGGTAGGCGTCACGCGTTCAGCGATGTCGGCAAACGAACCAGCGCCTTCGGGAGCGCCTGGCCCGCGAAGCGCGGACGGCCGGGACGCGGGGGTGTTTTGCGCCCACGCGAAACGTGTCAAGTCCATGCCGGACGCGAAGAACACGCCTCCGGCGAAGCTGAGTACCGCAACGGATGCAAAACGGAATCGGGAGAATCGTGAGGCCATGTTGGTCTACCGTTCAGAGTTCATGAACCACGTGTGACGATAAGACACCGGACCATCCCGAAGTGTTTCCACTCGAGATGGTCCGGCAGAAGATTACTTCTTTTCGGCGTTCTTGTCGTCGACGATTTCGTAGTCCGCCTCGACCACGTCATCGGCCTTGGCGTCTGCCGCCGCACCCGCGGCGGAGCCGGCATCGGCGCCCGATGGGGGGGCCTCGGCGGACTCCGCTGCCTGCTGCTGGTAGAACGCCTGACCCGCCTCACTGTACGCCTTGGTCAGCTCCTCTTGCGCGCTCCGGATTTCGTTGATGTCGTCGCCGCGAAGCGCCTTGCGCGCCCGCTCGATGGAAGCATCGATACGCTCCTTCAATGGCGCGGCCACCTTCTCGCCCCACTCCTTCACGTTCTTTTCGACTTCGTACGTTTGCGAGTCGAGACGATTCCGTAACTCGATTTCCTCGCGACGCTTCTTGTCTTCGGTGGCGTTCTTCTCGGCGTCCTTCACCATCTTGTCGATGTCGCCATCCGAAAGCCCGCTCGATGCTTCAATGCGGATCTTCTGCTCCTTGCCACTAGCCTTGTCGCGTGCTGTCACGTGCAAAATGCCGTTGGCGTCGATGTCGAACGTGACCTCGACTTGCGGCATGCCACGAGGGGCGGGCGGAATGCCCGTAAGCTGGAACTTGCCGATGGTGCGGTTGTAGACCGCGAGATCGCGCTCGCCCTGTAGCACGTGGATTTCTACCGTGGTCTGGCTGTCATCGGCCGTGGAGACCGTCTCCGCTTTCTTGGTCGGAATGGTCGTGTTGCGGGGAATGAGCAC
>JANNEV010000563.1:0-17789 GCA_031379145.1 Gemmatimonadaceae bacterium | reverse complement strand
CGTTGCTCGCCCTGTTGCATGTGCCTGTCTGGGCCGCGCGCGCGGGCGGGTTGTTGCTCTGGTTCGCCGTTCTGGGGTACGTGGTACTGTCGCGTGTTCGGCAGGGGCGCCCGTTGCAGTGGCGCGGCTGGACCCTGCCTGTTCCGACGCCGCTACTGGCCGTGAGCCAACTGTTTCTCGGACTGTGTGATTGGGCGGTCGCCGGTCTCGTACTTTATGTGCTGCTTCCCGGCGCATCCGATGTATCCACGCTTGCATTTCTCGGCGTCTTCTCGCTCGCGCAGCTCGCCGGAGTGGTCAGTCATGTGCCCGGTGGCGTTGGCGTTTTTGAAACACTGATGGTGATCGGACTACGCGGGACCGTTTCGCCGGATGCGCTGGTCGGCGCGCTGGTGGCGTATCGCGCGATCTACTATTTCGTACCATTCGCGATCGCGATGGCGACGCTGATTGCCATCGAACTGCGTTCGCACCGGGTGAAGCTTCCCGCTCTCGTGGAGGCATCCGGACGTGTTGCCGCCACCGCGCGAGACCGTATCTCGGTGCTCGGCGTGTCCTTGCAACCGTTGCTGCCTACGGCAATTGGCGCGAGCACCTTTCTGGGCGGTGTGCTCCTGCTGTTCTCCGGGGCAACGCCGTCGGCGCATGGACGGGTGCGAGTCCTGACGGCAGTACTCCCGCTGGGCCTGGTGGAGTTGAGCCACTTCGCCGGAAGCATGGCGGGCGTGGGACTACTTGTGCTTGGGGCGGCGCTACGTCGTCGACTTGACGCGGCCTGGGGTGTGGCCGTGGCGATGCTCGCGGTGGGAATTGGAGCGTCGCTGCTCAAAGGGTTGGATTGGGAGGAGGCGGCGGCGCTCTCTGTAGTGCTGGCAACGCTGCTGGTGTCTCGGCCAGCGTTCTATCGTCGTGCGTCGCTGACATCGGATGTGCTCACACCTGGCTGGCTGATCGCCATGGTTGGCGTGGTCGGCGCGAGCGTGTGGTTGGGACTCTTCGCGTATCGGCATGTGGACTACTCGACTGATCTGTGGTGGCAGATGGCGACCCGAGCGAACGCACCGCGGTTTCTGCGAGCAAGCGCCGGGGCGGTGGCGGCGGTGCTGGGGATTGCGATCTGGCGCTTGCTGAGACCGGCAACCTTCGAGCCTGCAGCGCCCACGGAAGCGGAGCTCACACAGGCGATGTCGATAGTGCGAACCGTGCCTGAAGCAACGCCTGCACTGGCCTTGCTCGGCGACAAGTCGTTGCTATTTGGCGAGACCGGTGCGGCATTCGTGATGTACGGGGTGTCCGGACGAAGTTGGGTGGCAATGGGAGATCCCGTCGGTTCCGCCGATGCACTGACGGAAGTGGCGTGGCGCTTCAAGGAAGCGGCCGATGCCAACGGGGCCTGGCCCGTGTTCTATCAGGTGTCGCCCCACCGACTCCCCATCTATGTGGACCTCGGACTGTCGTTACTCAAACTCGGAGAGGAGGCCTTGGTGCCGCTGGTGGGCTTCACGCTCGACCGACCCGAGCGCCGGTGGATGCGAAGGACGCTGAAGGAGGCGGAGAAGTCCGGCCTGCAGTATGAGGTGCTGCCACCGGCGGATGTGCCAGCGATGCTGCCTGTCCTGCGCCGGATCTCCGACGAGTGGCTCGGCGAGAAGAGCACGCGCGAAAAGGGCTTCTCGCTCGGACGGTTCGACGAGCAGTATCTCTCCCGCTTTCCGGCCGCGGTGGTGACGGCACCGGTGGATGGGGTACGGACGGTGGTAGCGTTCGCGAACCTGTGGGTCGGCGCCGAAGGCGGAGAAGTCTCTCCCGATCTGATGCGACGTTCGCAGCACGCGCCTCGAGGCACGATGGACTTTCTTTTTGTGCACACGTTACTGTGGGGGCAGTCCAACGGCTTCAGTTCGTGCAATCTTGGTATGGCGCCCATGGCTGGTTTGCTCGACCCCACGCTGGCACGACCACAGTTGGCGCCGATCTGGGCGCGTGCGGGTGCATTCCTCTACGGCCGGGGCGAACAGTTCTATAACTTTCAGGGGTTGCGTCACTTCAAGGAGAAGTTCGCGCCGGTGTGGGAGCCCCGCTATCTGGCGTCGCCGGGAGGTATTGCGTTGCCGAGGATTCTGGCAAACGTGGCGAGCATTATCGCCGGCGGTGTCGCAGGAATTGTGCGCAAATGAGGCCGATATGGGCGCCAGGAGTGCGGGACACCGCGAGGTTTCTGCTGGCGAGCGTGCTCTCGCTTACAGGTTGCACGAGACTTGGCGGCGGGCGTGCACTGGGCTATGCCTTTCCAGGGCAGACCACCTATCACGCGCTCCAGGTCGGCGGTCGGTCACGCACTTTTCTCCTGCACTTGCCACCCGCTGCCGCGCACGATCGCGTGCCCCTAGTGCTCGTTTTTCATGGGCATCACAGCAATGGGGCAATTGCCCGATCGACATCCGGACTGGATACCATCGCCGATCGATATGGAATGGCGGTCGCGTACCCGGAGGGAACCGGGCGACTGCCTGGCGTTGGCTTGGCGTGGAATGCGGTCACCTGTTGCGGGTATGCGGTAACACACGCCGTGGACGACGTTGGGTTTGCCATCGCGCTGGTGGATACGCTGGTTCAGCGCGGTTGGATCGCGCGGCCGCAGGTGTTCGCCGCCGGCTTCTCGGCCGGAGGAATGCTGGCGTTGCGCTTGGCTTGCGCTCGCGCTGAACGTCTCATGGCGGTAGCGAATGTTGCCGGGGCAATGCCGGATACCGTCTGTCAACCCGCGCGACCAGTCTCGGTGCTACTCATCCGTGGCACCGACGACGACGATCTTCGGTTCGACCACGGCAAGCATGCAGCGCAACCAAACGCCCGCTCCTTCTCCACCTCGTACGATGGTGCGTTCGCTTTTTGGACGGAGATCAACGGCTGTCGCGAAACGCCGTGGACCACCGAGGGCGCCGGTGTGCACGCGCGTCTCGCGCGGCGTTGCCAGGCAGGAACCTCGGTGGAGTTACTCACGATCGCCGAGCATCCGCACGCCTGGCCCGGTGGGGAACGGAGCTGGCTACTCGGCGCAACGCCGAGCGCGCGGGTGCACGGCTCGGCGTTGATGATGGCCTTCTTCGCGCGTCATCTCGACGCGCCTCGGTAGCTAGATGGTGGGAGGCTTCTTGGCCGCCGGCTTGGCCGCCGGCTTGGTGCTCGGCGCGGCGTGCATCTTGCTCGAATCATGTGATGCTGCACTTGGCGCGGCCATTTTTCCAGCGGGCGCAGCTGTGTGTTTGGCCGAATCGTGCGCGGCCGCCGGCTTCTTGGCGGCTGCTTTGGCCGGCTGTGCCATCGCCTGTGCACCGGCTGCCGTTGCCGCGGACGTGAGCATGGCGGACGTGAGAAGCAGCCGAGCGGTGCGAACGG
Organism: Gemmatimonadaceae bacterium; assembly: GCA_031379145.1. Lineage (GTDB taxonomy): Bacteria > Gemmatimonadota > Gemmatimonadetes > Gemmatimonadales > Gemmatimonadaceae > Gemmatimonas. The sequence continues at coordinate 14,390 of JANNEV010000563.1, read as the reverse complement.
AGAAAAGACGTGAAGACATAGTGGCTCCGGAAACTGGCCGCGTCGTCTCGCGGCGGACGTCGCTTCGGTACCACTTTCCAGTCGGTCGACTGGCCAGCCCGAAGCGTGTGGAGCCAATCTGTGGTATCCAACCTGAACCGGAGATAACATCTGTGAGGGCTTTGTTCCGCGGGCCTCGGCGCGCGCGCCGGGCTCGGACACCGGAGACGACGGCATGCGCTTGCTGATCGCAGAAGATGACGTCCGCCTGCTCGACCTGTTGGCGCGCGCCCTGCGTGAGCGCGCGTTCGCCGTGGATGTCGTCACTGATGGCGACTCGGCGATCGTGGAAGCGGCGGTCAACGAGTACGACGCGATAGTGCTCGACGTGATGTTGCCCAAAAAAACAGGGATCGAAGTGTGCGCCACCCTTCGCAAGCGCGGCATTCGCACGCCGATTCTGATGCTGACGGCGCGTGATACGGTGCGTGACCGAGTGGCGGGGCTCGACAGCGGCGCGGATGACTATTTGATAAAGCCGTTTGATCTTGATGAGCTATTGGCCCGCATTCGTGCGTTGCTCCGACGCGGTCCTGCCATACTCGATGAACAGTTGACGGTGGCGGATTTGGTGGTGGATACCCGCGCGCAGTTGGCGACGCGTCGCGGACTTCCAGTTGGCTTGACCACGCGTGAGTACGCATTGCTGGAGTACCTCGTGCGGCACGCAGGCCGCGTTGTCGGTCGGGCCGAGCTCACGGAGCACGTGTGGGATGGCAATCACGACCCGGCGTCGAACTCCCTGGAGGTATACATCGGGCGTGTGCGCAAGAAGCTGGATGCGCTCGGGACACGGCCGTTGCTGCACACACGCCGTGGCGCGGGCTACATGGTCTCGGTCGATAGTGAGCCCGATGGGCGCTGATGCGATGCGCGCTGACGCGAAGCGCGCCGAGCCCGGTGGGTGGACGCGCGGTTGGGGCCTGTCCCTGCGCGCTCGCCTCGCGATGTGGTACGCGCTCGCGTGCGGTCTGTGCACGGGGGTGATTGCGCTCGCCGCCTACCTGGTGCTGGCGCGTGCGACGCGCGACGATGCGGACCGGTTTCTCGCCGATACTGCGGGGTCCGTTGGGTTGGCGCTGCAGCAGTCACTCAACGCAGCGCCTGTGCGGTCGCCCGCGGGCGACGACCTGGAGCCCGTGAGGGCGCAGGGTGTCCTGACAAACTATCGGTTCCGGGATATTGGGGTGGCGGTCTTCCGCGCTCGCAAAACGTCCGAGCTGGGCCCTTCGCTGCAACTGTTGGCGGTGGACACCACGTCCACCGCGACACGAGACTTTGGTGGGGCCGCCGGTTGGCGTCGGGCCAGCGCGACGGCAGCGCGCGCCCTGTCCGCTCAGGATACGGCTGTCGTCACGCTCGACCCGCATCGAGAGCGCGTGCTTGCCATGCCCGTGCGTACGCGCCACGGACTCTTCGTTGTTGCTGTCAGTCAGTCCATCGAAGCGCACGAAGCCATGCTGCGGCGCACTCGCCAGGCCATGGCGATCGGCCTTCCTCTCGCGCTCGTTTTGGTGACGGCGGGCGGATTCGTGCTTGCGCGCGCCAGCCTTCGTTCGGTCGATGTGCTTCGTGAGCGCGCGGAGCGCATTGGGGGAAGCACCCTGCATGAACGCCTCCCTGACAACTCGGCCGACGAGATCGGCCGGTTGGCGCGGACGTTTAACGCGATGCTGAATCGTGTCGAGGAGGCATTCGAGCTTCGTCGTCAATTCACCGCCGATGCGTCGCATGAGCTTCGGACGCCGGTGGCGGTGATCCGAGGGGAGAGCGCACTCGCGCTGTCTGCGCCAGATCGCCACGCGGACGCGTATCGCGCGTCGCTGCGTCTGATCTACGCGGAGTCAGGTCGGCTGTCACACATCGTGGATGATCTCTTCCTGTTGGCACGGCGAGACGCCTCCGAGCAGCCGCTGCTTCGAGCGCCGCTGTATCTGGAAGAACTTGTTGGCGATTGCGTCGATGCAATCGCGACGATTGCGGCGGCGAAACAGATCGCGATCCGGTGGTTGCCGGAGAGCGAAGTGCCTGCGAACGGTGACGACAAGTTGCTTCGACGTTGCCTCATGAATCTGCTCGACAATGCCGTCAAGTACACGTCGATCGGTGGCACGGTGTGTGTCTCCGCAGAACCACGCGTGAGTGGCGGTGCCGTAGTGGTCGTGCAGGACACAGGGCCCGGAGTTCCGCCCAATTCGCAGGAGCGCATTTTTGAACGCTTCGTTCGACTACCCGACGCGGTGCACGATGGTGGTATCGCGGACGCTTCCGGTGCCGGCCTTGGGCTGCCGATCGCGCGATGGGTCGCTGAAGCGCACGGCGGAACACTGACGCTGGCCCAGAGTGACACGTCCGGCAGCACGTTTGTTCTGGAGCTCCCAGGTGAGTCGTCGACGCAGCGTAACCCGCGTTCCCAAATAGGCCAGCCGTGAGCGAACCGATTGATCATTCAGGCACCACCGGCCTGCGCCACCGTCTGGCGGGCGTACATGCCGGCACGCGGCTGTTACTCGCGTTGGCCGCCAGCGTTGGAACCATGCTGCTGCTGCCGGACCGGTTGCATGTCGAGATGCGGGCGGTGGCGTCGTGGGACAGTTTTGCCGTCGTGGCGTTGGCGTTCACCTGGCTGACCATCCTGACGCTCGAACCGGTGCAGATACGGGCGTTGGCCCAACGGGAAGATCCCAGTCGCGTCCTGGCGTTGGTCCTGGTGGTGCTGGGGGCGGTCGCGTCGCTGCTCGCGGTGTTGGTGTTACTGCAGGAGAGTGTCTCGATGCGTGGCAGCGAGCGTTCCGGCGCGATCGCACTGGCGCTCTCCGCGGTCGCGCTGGCGTGGCTGCTGATTCACACGGTCTTCACCCTGCGCTATGCGCATCTGTATTTCGATGCGCCGCCGGAGCCCGCGCCGTTGGAGTTTACTGGCATGGTCGACCTGCCGGACTACCTCGACTTCGCCTACTTCGCGTTCATCGTGGGCATGACGGCGCAGACGGCCGACGTGAGTATCCGTTCGCGGCGCATCCGACGGACGGCGCTGCTGCACGGTGTGGTGTCCTTCGTCTTCAACACCGCCGTGGTGGCGCTGAGTATCGGTGTGCTCACCACGCTGCTATAGCGTCGTGCCGCTGTACCGCGCGCAATCCCTATTGCCCCTGTCCAAGCGAGAATCCGCTGACCCCGTCGAACGTGTACAAGTGTTCCGTCTTGACGAAGTCGTAGTGCGCGTTGCCAATGCGCATCAGGAGACTGAGCACCTGCGAGAGCTGCAAGGGGTGCGACGGATCGGTCGCGAGGAAACGGCAACGCCAGTGATCGGTGCAGAACGTTTCCGGCAGTCCGTTCGGCCACACCTTCACACCGCGGTTGGAGATCATTGAGAGCGTCATCCCGTCGCCGTTCACACGTGCCAGCTGTTCGCCCAACGCGGATGCCGCACCGCGCCAGTGCAGAAATACATCGACCCCCACGAGTTCCTTGCGCGCCGGATGCGTGGCAGTGATTCGACCTGCCACGGCGATTGGTGGGCCACCGGCGTAGGCGACGGGCGTGAACTTGGTGGGCTTCCGCCCGAGTCGCTCGATGATGGCGTCGGCGAACGCCGTGGTGCCGACCTGAAGCTCCGAGACCTTCTCGTGGAAGATATCTCCCGTGTGGACACCCTCCTCCAGAGTGGCGAGCCACGCGTTGTGGATCTTCTCCGCAACGTCGCCCTGTCCGATATGCACCAGCATCATGACAGCGGCCAGAATCAGGCCGCTGGGATTGGCAATGCCTCTACCCGCGATGTCTGGCGCGGAACCGTGTACTGCCTCGAACATCGCACACTGATCGCCGATGTTGGATGATCCGCCGAGGCCCACGGAACCGGTGACCTCAGCCGCGATGTCGGAGATGATGTCACCGTAGAGGTTCAGCGTCACCACGACATCGAAATCCTCGGGACGCGTGGCAATCCGCGCCGCACCGATGTCGATGATCATGTGGTTGGCCTGGATATCCGGATACTCAACCTTGACCTCATCGAAGACCTGATGGAACAGGCCATCGGTGAGCTTCATGATGTTGTCCTTGGTCATGCACGTGACGCGCTTGCGTCCATTCGCCCGTGCATACTCAAAGGCGTATCGCACGATCTTCTCACAGCCCGGCCGCGAAACCAGTTTGAGGCATTGGTACACCTCGTCGGACTGACGGTGTTCGATGCCGGCGTACAGATCCTCCTCGTTCTCGCGGACAATCACCATGTCCACGGTGGGATGCTTGGTGGCCACGTACGGATGGAAGCTCACGCACGGGCGCACGTTGGCATACAGCCCCAGCGTCTTTCGCACGGTCACGTTCAGGGACTTGAATCCACCGCCCTGTGGCGTCGTGATTGGCGACTTGAGGAACACCTTGGTGCGACGCAGCGAATCCCACGAGGCACTGTCAATGCCGGCGGTCTGACCGCGCGCATACACCTTTTCGCCGATCTCGATGACTTCCGGAGCGATCCGTGCGCCAGCCGCGGTGAGCACGCGGAGCGTGGCTTCCATGATTTCCGCGCCAATGCCATCGCCATAGGCGACCGTAATCGGAGTCGACATGATCGTACGTTCTTGATAGAAGTTATGGAGTACGCGTGATGCGTTACAACGGGCAGTGGAGGAAAAGTACCTTCCGGCCTGCGGCAATGCAGAGGGGCCGAGTGCGACTGCACCCGGCCCCCGTACAACCACAGTGCCAACAGTGCCCGACTACAACCGGTAGGCCACGCGCGCGTAACTGAAGCGGCCGTTGAATCCGAATGGGGAAAAGCTGGTGTACTGGAAGATGCCCGAGTTCGCGTTGATCGCGATGTTGCGGTCCGGATACACGTTGAACGCGTTGTCCAGTCCACCCGTCAGCGTGAAGCGCTGGAACTTGTACGATGCGCTGAGGTCGGTGATCCAGCGACCGCGAAAGGTCTGGTCCGCCTGGGCACTCGTCACTGCAGGGACTGGGTTACCCGCGCCGTCAACGATCGCACCCGGGCGCAGCGTGAACGACCCGAAGTACGCGTTCTGCACTTCGAAGGCAAACGCCTTGCGCGAGTAGTTGATCGACATCCGGCTGTTCAGGCGCGGCTGCGCTTCCTCCACACGGTTGCGTTCGATGCGCCCGAACAGCTTCGCGTTGAGCGCTGCCAGCTGCGGCGGATTGGCCGAGACGCGGGTCACGAATGTGCGACCCCAGTTAGTGCCCCAGGTAACGCGCATCGTGGCTTCATCCGGGAGGGTGATGCCGTAGTTCGCCACCAAATCCAGGCCATTGGTCCGCGTGTCGATCGCGTTCGTGAAGAAGCGCGCCGAGGTCTGACCCTGATAGCCCAGGCCCGCCAGCGCGGTCTGCACTTGCGCTCCGATGAGATTCTCGGAGAAGACGACGCGGTCTTCGATAGAAATTCGATACGCGTCGAGCGTCGCTGTGAAATTCTTCGTCGGAGTGAACGCGAAGCCCAAGGACAGATTCCGCGACGTCTCCGGCTTGAGCGCCGTGGCGCCGAGCGCGCGGGCAGCCGGGCTGTTCACGGGCAGCGTAATGACTTCCTGCGGTACCGGCGGATTGCCGATGAAGTTGGTGCTCGTTGCCGACAGGTTGCTTTGCGCCAGCGAAGGGGCGCGGAATCCGGTGCTGCCGGCGCCTCGCACTGACACTCGGCTCGAGAGTTCGACGCGGGAGACCAGCTTTCCGGTGATGGCGCTGCCGAAATCGGAGAAATTCTCCGCGCGCCCGGCTGCGCCGACCAGCCAGCGCGCAGTGGGCTTGAGCTCGAGATCGATGTAGCCGGCCGCTGCCGTCCTGGTCACGCTGACCTCATCCTGCGGGCGGAAGCCCGGGAACACCTGCGCGCCGGGCTGGCCGCGCAGCAACGAGTCGCCCGGGGTGAACATGGCTCGTCCGTTGTTCTTGAGCTGGCCGTTGCCGTCGCGCCACGAGTCGGGCTCGCCCTGCCCGATGCCGTACTGCTCCCATCGCTGTTCTGCGCCAATGGCCACGTTCAGCGGCGACGCCGCCCCCACATCGAATCCGCGGGAGAGGTCCACATTGCTCGTGATCTGGTTGAAGCGCAGCGTGCCCGAGTAGAAGTTGGTCGGGCTCGCCGCGCCGAGCGACGCGTTGTTGCTGTTCGCGACGTCAAACCGCATACCGTTGAAGCCGTAGACCGAGCTCGCATCCCACTTCCAGCCCGCCGTCTCACCCTTGGCGCCAATTCCCAACGAGCGGTCCACGATCGTGGTGCGAATGAGCGGAAGAAAACCATCCGGCCACAGGGAGCGTACCGTGCGATTGTCGCCGGCGCGACGATAGAAGCCAGCGGCTTCGCCCTGACGCCGACTGATCCCGCCGAAGCTGTACAGCGTGATGTCGTTCGACAGTGTCTTCCCGGCGTTGAAGAACCCGATGGCATCTTTGGTCGCGGCATCACCTTGCCGATGATTGACGCGGTTGACGCGGAACGGGTCAGCGGCTCGCGCGTTGGCCGCGCGAACAAAGGCACCGCCTGCCACCGAGATCGAGTCTCCGTACTGCGGACGCAGGTCTGGCAGTGAGCGATTGGTGAAGCCGCGCTCACGGAACTCACCGGCCACACTCAGGTAGCCACCGGTTCCCAGGGAGATCGATTTGCTGGCGTCTGCCTGTGTCACCTGGCCATCGCCTTCCCCCGTGACACCTACCGTGCTCGACACGTCGAACGGCGCGTTCGTCTTGAGCACGAGGTTGACCACGCCTGCGATGGCGTCGGAGCCGTACTGCGCGGCAGCGCCGTCGCGCAGGACTTCGATACGTTCAATCGCCGACGCAGGAATGGCGTTGATGTCCACACCGGCCGAACCTCGGCCGATGGAGTTGTTGATGTTCACCAGCGCGCCGTTGTGGCGACGCTTGCCGTTGACGAGGACCAAAACCTGATCGGGGCCGAGACCGCGCAGCGTGAACGGGCGCTGATGGTCCGTGCCGTCTGCCACGCTCGCGCGAGAAAAGTTGAGCGACGGCACCAGCATCTGCAGAATCTGGCCGACTTCTGTTCGACCGGTCTGCTTGATCTGTTCGGCCGTGATCACGTCGATCGGTACCGGTGCCTCGGTGACGGTACGTTCGGTGCGCCGCGATCCCACAACGGCAACCGCTTGCAGACTCAGCGCCGACTTGTCGAGCGCGAAGTCGATGGTCACCTCGCCGCCCTTGGTAGCGCTTGCGGGCTTGGTGAGCGAGCCATACCCGATCAGTCGTGCATTCAGCTGCGCGGGCCCCGTGCGCAGCACGAGGCGGTAGCTGCCGTCATCCTTCGTCAGGGTGCCGCGGTTCGTGCCGAGTGCTTGCACGGTCGCACCGACGATCGGCTTGCCCGTGCCGAGCTCGGTGACTTTTCCGGTGATGGTTCCAGTGTCCTGCGCGCGAAGCGTCGCAGCGGGAAGAGCGCCGCACAGCGCGACGCCCACGAGAAATCCAGCGAGGCTTTTCATCGGGGGGTATAGGCGAGGCGGAGGTAGGCGAATCGGCCGTTGGCGCCAAACGGCGAGAACGGAGAGTACTGGCGTGAGCCGAAGTAGTTGTCCGGATTCAAGAGGGAGATCTCATCGGGGTACACGTTGAAGATGTTGTCTGCTCCCAACGTGCCGCGCAGTCGCCCAAAGTCGTACGAAACGCTGGCATCCGAAATCCACTTGGCGCTGAACTTCTGGTCGGCCAAGCGTCCTGCTGCTGTTTCGCGATTGTCCGACCGCGTGATAAAAGAGCCGAACTGCGCCTGCTGAAGCTCAAGCGACCACGGGCCGCGCACGTAGGAGGCGCCGAGACGCACATTGGTGCGCGGCTGCGCTTCCACGAGGCGCGCGCGCTCTGTCCGATCGAACAACAACTCAGACACCCCGCGCAGCTCGGGGGGATTGGGAATGGTGTCGCTCAACACTGAGTTTTCCGAGTAGTTGTAGCTGCCTGTCAGGCGTAGCGTGCCGCCGTCGGCCATGGAAATGGCGTAGCGCAACACCGCGTCCACGCCGCGGGTGCGGGTGTCGATGGCGTTGGTGAAGAAGCGCGGGCGAATGTCACCCGCAAAGCCGGGGAAGCGGCTCAGGATGGACTGAATCGCGGTGCCGGTGAAGTTCGACGACAGGATGATGCGGTCCTGGATGTCGATGTTGAATCCGTCCACGGTGGCTGAGAACGCGGCGGTGGGCGTGTACACAAAGCCCGTGGTGAACGAAGTGCTCTTTTCTGGGCGCAGCGGAGTCGCGCCAAGCGCGCGGGCAACGTCAGTGTTCACCGGGATGGTGCGCGCCTCATTCGGCGTGGGTACGCCGTTGACCAGCAACACGTTTGATGCGGAGGCCGAGTAGTTGATCTGTGCCAGCGACGGCGCGCGGAAGCCCGTGTTCACCGCGCCACGTATCGCGAGCTTTGACGGAATGACTTGCACCCGACCAGTCAGCTTTCCGATGGTCGTACCGCCAAAGTCGGAAAAATTCTCTGCGCGTCCGGCCGCGCCCAGCGTTAACCACGACGCGAACTGTTGCTCGATGTCCACGTAGCCGGCGTACGACGTTCGCGTGGCGTTCGTGTAGTCGGCTGGACGGAACCCGAAGAACAGCTGCGAGCCGGTGATGGCCAAACGGCCAGCACTCGGTCCGTCGATGATGCGTTGCCCGCCATCGTTGTACGACGCCGGTTCGCCTTCGTAGATGTTATACCGATCTCGACGAGACTCCAGACCGATACCAAGGTTGGCGGGCTTCGCAAGGCCGAGTGACAGCTCGCGAGAGGCGTCGAAGTTCGCCGTGATCTGATTGGAGTTGAGCGATCCGACATAGAACTTCTTCTGCGTCGCCAGCCCGTAGGTGGGATTGAGCGTGTTCTCGAGATTGAATCGGAAGTAGTTGTTGCCCGTCTCGATGCTGGCGTCCCAGTTGAAGCCCGCCGTGGTGCCCTTGACGCCGGTGGCGAGCGACGCGTCGAAACTGGTGCCCAGAATGGCCGGCAGGAACCCGTCGGGATAGACGCCACGCACGTTGCGGTCATCGCGCGAACGGCGCGAGAAGCCGAACGCGGTGGCCTGGCGCAGCATGCTGCCACCAAAGACGTAGAACTGCAGACCGTTGCCGAGGGACGTGCCCGCATTGAACATCACGCCACCTTCGGTGGACGGCGCGTCACCGAACCAGTTGGTATTCTCGCGCGCATAGGCCAAGCGGCCGGGATCGGCCGTGGCGTCGCTGAGGTACCAGCCGTTGGACTGAAACTCCGGGTTGGAGCGATTCGTTCGACCGCGATTGCGGAACTCACCGGACACATTCAGAAACCCATTGCTGCCAAAGGTCAGCGTGTGTGAGGCGTCCGCCTGAAACGTTTCGCCGTCTCCTTCGGCGGTTGCACCCGAGGTGACGGAGAAATTGCTACCCGTGCTACCCGCACCCTTGAGAATGATGTTCACGACGCCGGCGATCGCGTCGGAGCCGTACTGCGCGGCGGCTCCGTCGCGCAGCACTTCAATGCGTTCAATGGACGCGGCGGGGATGGCGTTCAGGTCCACGCCCGTGGTGCCGCGTCCGATCGAGTTATTGAGCGCCAGTACGGAGCCGGTATGCCGACGCTTGCCATTGATCAGCACCAGTGTCTGGTCGGGCGTCAGGCCGCGCAGTGTAAACGGACGCTGCATATCCGTGCCACCGGCGATGCTGGTGCGCGGGAAGTTGAGCGACGGCACGAGCATCTGCAGGATCTGGCTCGTCTCGGTGCGTCCGGTTTGCTTCATTTCCGCGGCAGAGATCACGTCGATGGGAACGGACGCTTCCGTCACCGTCCGCTCACTCGTGCGACGGGTTCCCGTGATGGCGAGCGCGGCGAGCTGGTTGGTGGCCTTGTCGAGCACAAAGTCCACGGTCACCGTCGCGCCGACCTTGACCTCGACGGGCACTCGCTTGGTGGCGTAGCCGATCAAGCGCGCTTGCAGCTCATACGTGCCGGCGGGTGCCGCGATACGAAAGGTGCCGTCTTCGCGGGTGAGCGCGCCGCGCTGCGTGCCCACCAGCAGCACACTCACGGCCTGCATCGGAGTACCGACGCCCGCCTCGGTCACTTTCCCGGTCACGGTGCCGGTGCCGGGCGACTGTGCCGCCACTGATTCGAACGAAGCGCAGAATGCAAGCAGCAGGGCGGCAGCACGCGACGACGTACGGCGCAACCGACCCCCGCGCGGCTTGGGCCGCGGGGCGAGAACATGCATGTGGGAACGACTCCAGACGGAGGGGGTGCGAAACGGTCGGCCCACGGGAAGGGGATGGCGCCGACGCGGGAGCTGGCACCGCGCGGGGGGCAGCTCACCGGAGAAAGGTGACCGCCGCCTAGTTTCGTTCCAAGACTGTTACGAGAGTCTTAACAGGCTCCGGCTCGCGAACGTGCATCTGTGTTCGCCGACCGAACGCCCTACTGAGGTCGGCGAAACAGCCCCACATACACCGCCTTGCCGAGCACGTGACCCTGCATGGCCTTCAGGACGCTCGCTCGCGTTTCGAGGGCGGCCGCGACCGGCTGTGGATTCGCAGACGCGGTGACCTCCAGCGTCACATCAAGCGCGTACAGCTCGAAGGTGTAGTGGTGCATCGGACCATTGGCGCCCGCGCCGGGGCCGCGGTACTGCAGCCCGGAGGCGCTGATCTGACGCGAACCGTCGGGTAGCTCACCGCCCGGAGGAACCCCTTCGGGGAGGCCCGTCGCTGTGCCCGGGATGTTCCAGAAGATCCAATGCGGCTGCGTTTCCGTACCGCGCTGAATGGCGACATCGGGATCGATCATGTTGACCACGAACGTGACCGTGCCGGGCGGTACGTTGGTCCACGTGAATGCCGGGGACCGCTGTTCACCGGCCTGTGAGTACTTGATCGGGATGACACCGCCATCCGGCCACGCCAATGTGGTGAGCACCATCGGCGCGGGTCGTGCCGCAGGGGCAGCGGTCGACTGCGCGAGCGCGCTGTGGGTGGTCACGAGGGATAGACTCGCCAGCAATCCTGCGAGAGCCAGCGTACGAGTGTCAGCCGCGGTCATGCCCTGTCCTCGGGAATCGGTGTGGAAGCAGTGTACTGCGGGATGCTAGCCCGGCAGTCGGTCGTGCGATAGATCCGCGCGCTGGCGCTCATCGTGACCCACAGACAGGATTCACGATCGCATTCCCCAACGAGGAGTTTCAACATGACGATCGGCAGTCGTTTCGTGATGGCATTGATCTGCGCAGCAATGGTCGCGCCACCGGCGGACGGACAGCGACCAGTCAAGGTCTTCATTTCGGTGGACATGGAAGGCATTGGAGGCGTGGTCACGTCGGAACAACTCAGCCCGTCTGGCTTTGAGTACGCGAAGTTTCGAGAGTACATGACGGCCGAAGCGTTGGCCGCCATCGCAGGCGCGCGCGAGGCTGGCGCCACCGAGTTCGTCGTCGCCGATGCGCACGGCAACATGCAGAACCTGCTGATTGACCGCTTTCCGGCGGGCGTCACGATCGTTCGCGGGTCACCTCGTCCTCTGATGATGATGGAGGGGATCGACTCGACGTTCAGCGCCGCCATGTTCATCGGCTATCACTCGGCCACCACCAACACGCAGGGCGTGAGGGCGCACACCATCTCCAGCGCCACGTTTGCCGCGGTGAAACTGAACGGTCAGCCGATGTCGGAGTCCAGCATCAACGCCATCATTGCGGGGCATTTCGGCGTACCGGTGGTCATGGTGTCCGGAGATGAGCAGGCGGTCGGCGAGGTCCAGCGCATCAATGGCGCAGTGGAAGGCGCGATCGTGAAACGCTCCATCAGCTTCCACGCCGCTGCCGTGATGACGCCCGACGCATCACAGGCGCTGATTCGCGCGAAGGCCAAGGCCGCGCTGCTGAAGCTGCGCGACGCCAAGCCCGCGCGCGCGACTGGTCCCTTTCGGCTGGAACTGACGTACAAGAGCTACACGCCGGCCGAGATCATGGCCTATCTCCCAGGAATAACCCGGGTAGACGCGCACACGATTGCCTTCGGCGCCCAATCGATCGTGGATATTTCGCGGTTCCTGGAGTTCGCCATCACGTATCGGTCGGACATGACGCCGTGAACGGAAATCGCGGCGGTGGCGGCGAGCATGGCTTCATGCCGTCGTCACCGCCGCGATGCGCTGCACGCGATCGAAGCGTGTTTCGCGCTAGTTCGACGCTCGAGTGTTGTTGACGATACTCGTGCGCTCGAGGTACCAGCCCGTGGTGCCGTCACGATACATCAGGTACACAATGCCGTTGCGTCCGAAGCCGGCAATGGAGCGTCCAACGGGCAGCCGAACCCGTTGAAAGAGCTCGCCGCGATTGTTGACCACGTCGTAGACCAGTTCGCCGGCCTTGGCCTGCGCGGAGGTGGTCGGCAGAATCCACAGATTGCCGTCGAGGTCGGCCTTCGCTGCCCCGTTGCGAATGGCCGGGTAGTAGTCGGCAATCTCACTCAGTGGCACATAGTCGATTTGCGTGGCCCCCATGTTCAGACCGCCGCCCGGACCGCCCATCGAGAAGGCTTGCGGAGGGCCACCCCCACCTCCGGCACCACCACCCTCGACTCGCATGGTCACCACCATGGGTTGGCCACCCCCCATCGCTGCGGCCGCGCCTCCTAGCGTCGAACCGGCGCCCCCCAACGCCGACACCATCCGCTCCATAGCCGCCGCGTCCGCGTTGGCTGCCCCGGGCTTGGCCGCGTTCGCCTTGGCGTCTGCTGCCGCCTTGTCCGACGCCGTGCGTGCGGAGTCAATCAGCTTCTGCTTGTCGTCGTCGGTCAGTCGCTTCCAATCAAATGGCAATTTGGCCGTTGATGCCTTCGTGCCGTCAGGCCGAATCCAGTCGATGTGGTAGTCATGCCCGCGCACCAGTGCGACGCTGCCATCCGACAGCACGGCGTAGTCATCGACTGTGATGAGGGGATTGACGGTCATCTTCAACGCCATCTTGCCGTCCGGCCCTTGTGACATGTTCACCCGGGTGCCGCTCTGAATCTTGACACGTCCGATCGTGTCCACCACGCGCGTGTCAAAGTTGGCGCGCACGATCGGCGCCGAATCGGGCGGCTGCACCGCCATCGGTGGCATTCCGGAGCCACTCGCTGCCTGCGGTCGGCTCTGCGTGATGGCGAGGCTGCCGCGGTAGACCAGGCTACCTTGCGCGTCCACGCCGCTGGCTCCGCTGGCCAGGAAGCGCAGGTCACCCGGCTTGGGCGCAGACATCACGTGCGCCACCTTGCCGTTGGGATCAAGTACCAGCAGCGACAGGGACGCGCCGTCGACGAACAGCGTGGAGTCGGAGAGGTAGGGAATCAGCGGCGCCGCGCGCGGACCGTAGCTGTTGCCGCCTTCTGACACGGAGTCGATCACCACAGTCGGATTGGAGAGCGCCTCGTCAAGCACCACCAATCGACGCCGAAGTCCATCGTTCACCAGAACCTTGCCACCCTGGAGCTGTCGCATGCCGAAAATCGTACCGAAATGCTCTGACGATTTCGCGGTCGCGGACGAGAGCTCGCGCACGGGAACGGGCTGCTGCGCTTGCAGTGACGGCGTGGCAACGAGTGCCGATACCATCGCACCCAACGCCATCGCATACCGAGTTCGCATATTCTTGTCCGGAAGAAAACGTGGCGCGCGCGTAACCGAAGTGGTGCACGCTGACGCGGCGGAGGAAGCGGATGAACGAACTACTCTCAGACACCGCCGACCTGCTCGGCGGTTTCCTGCATCAACGCCATTCGGGCATGCCGAATCGGCAACCAACGGGGTTAGCGGATGAGGAAGGGCGTTGTTTCCACACCGGCACTGGAAGTCCGCAGGAACTTGAGCACGCGGATGTCCAGAAAATTCAGAAGCTGCAGCGGCAGGCGCCGCTTCTGCGCCTTGGTCAGGAGGCGGTTCACCTCGGGCACGAGCATGATCAAGTAGTCCACGGTCTGCTCACGCGCCGCCACGTACCGATCGTAGGCAGCAGCCTTGTTGTAGCCGTCAGGCACCCCTTCAAGATACTTCGACACGGGCGTCCAGAGCGCATCGGCGCGTTGGGTGAACAACCGGCTCAACGCGGCCAGGCTATCAGCCTGTTTGCGCGTAAGCTTGAGCGAGTCTGGCTGCTGCAGAATCAGCATCATCGGATTGGGAATGGTGCTGCTGCCGAGCGACTTGAGCAACGGGGCAGTGGGCTTGGTTCCCGGACGGCCTCGTCCCATGTCCAGGCGTTGCGTCAACACCTGGCGCTCGCGAGGCACGCCAATGTCCATCTGCACCCGAAGGCTGATCAGCGGGAGCACCCGCTGCGTGGCCTGCGTGGG
>JANNEV010000526.1:0-3551 GCA_031379145.1 Gemmatimonadaceae bacterium | reverse complement strand
GACCACGATTCGCCGAGGCGCTGAGGAAGGAAAACGGAAAGCGTGGATTGAAGCGTGGCGGTCATCGGACAACGGTGAATCATGGTCGCAACTCGACGACCCGGTCGCGAACACCGGCGAAGGAAACCCGCCGGATCTTCTCAAACTAGCCGATGGCCGGATTTGCCTTACGTATGGGCAGCGGGCGAAGCCGTTTGGAATGCTCGCCCGCCTCAGCCGCGACGCGGGGAATTCCTGGAGCGAACCGATCACCTTGCGGGATGACGGTGGTGGTCGCGATCTCGGTTATCCACGCAGCGTGCAACGTCCCCTCCAGCGTTCGTCAATACTGCCGATTCCTGCGCAGCGCCACAATACCTTGCGCGGCGCGTCACCAGCACAGAGCAATTTCCTACCGGTACAGCGGAAACGCGGACGCAAGCACTCGGACATCCTCGCGCACTGCGGAGATCGTCGCCACATCCTCCGGTGCGAGCAGGACGCGGTCGATCAACGCGGCAATCTGCTCCATCGCATCAGCACCCATGCCTCGCGTGGTCACGGCGGGCGTGCCGATGCGGATACCGCTGGTGACGAATGGCGACTGCGTCTCCTTGGGCACGGTATTCTTGTTGACGGTGATGCCGGCCTGATCCAGCACTTTCTCGGCCACCTTGCCGGTCAGCCCCTTGTTTCGCAAATCCACCAGCATCAAGTGATTGTCTGTACCGCCGGACACAATGTGATACCCACGTGCGACCAGCGCCGCTGACAACACCTGAGCGTTCTGCACCACCTGCTGGCAGTACTGAGTGAACGACGGCTGGAGCGCCTCGCGGAACGCAACCGCCTTGGCGGCGATCACGTGCTCGAGCGGTCCGCCCTGCATACCAGGGAACGTTGCCTTGTCCACCGCCTTCGCATGCTCGGCCTTGCAAAGAATGATGCCGCCGCGCGGCCCGCGCAGAGTCTTGTGTGTGGTGCTGGTCACGATGTCCGCGAACGGCACCGGCGATGGATACGCGCCGGCGGCAGCCAGTCCGGCAAAGTGCGCCATATCCACCATGAACAGCGCGCCAACCTCACGCGCCACGTCGGCGAATGCCTGCCAGTCGATGGTGCGGGAGTAGGCACTATATCCGGCAATGATCATCTTGGGCTTGTGCGTTCGTGCCTGCGAACGCATCTGCTCGTAGTCGATGATGCCGTCGTCCGTGACACCGTATGACACCGCGTTGTACAGCAAGCCGGAGAAGTTCACCGGCGAGCCGTGCGTGAGGTGTCCGCCCTGCGACAGGTCCATGCCGAGGAACGTGTCACCCGGCTTGAGGAACGCCAGGAACACGGCCGCGTTCGCCGATGCACCACTGTGCGCCTGCACGTTGGCGTGCTCGGCACCGAACAACTGCTTCACGCGATCGATGGCCAACTGCTCCACCTTGTCCACGACTTCGCAGCCTCCATAGTAGCGCTTTCCGGGCAAACCCTCCGCGTACTTGTTGGTGAGCGGCGAACCCATCGCCTCCATCACCGCCGGGGAGACGAAATTCTCGCTGGCAATGAGTTCGATGCCGTCACTCTGGCGCTGAATTTCCTCTTCGATCAGGTGTGCGATTTCCGGATCGGCGTGCGACAGGGCGTCGCCCGGCGGGCAACGATCCCACAGGTGCCACGCACTGCTCGCTGCACTCATCAACTCGCTGCTCACGCCTCGCTCCCGGCGCCCTCGGCGCCCACTCGTTCGATCTTCTCAACGCGGCGCGTGTGGCGCCCACCTTCAAACTCGGTGGACAGCCAAGCACGCAGAATCTCCAGTGCATCCTCGTCCGAAACGAAACGCGCCGGGAGTACCAGAATGTTCGCGTCATTGTGCTTACGGGCCAGCGCGGCAATTTCCGGGGTCCAGGCCACGGCAGCCCGAACGCCGGGATACCGGTTCGCCACGTAGGACATCCCGAGTCCCGTCCCGCACAGCAGGATACCGCGATCGGCCACCCCGTCCGCCACTTCCTGTGCCAACGGATGCGCATAGTCGGCGTAGTCCGTGCTCGCCGTGCCGTGCGTGCCGATATCCTGCACCGAATATCCCATCTCCGTCAGCGAGGCCCGCAGTCGCTCTTTGAGCTCGAAGCCGGCGTGATCGGAGGCGATCGGAATGCGTTCGCCAGGAAGTGCGACGTCCACCATGGTCAGGCCTCGCGGTTGGGAAATT
The DNA here is from genome assembly GCA_031379145.1 of Gemmatimonadaceae bacterium. Lineage (GTDB taxonomy): Bacteria > Gemmatimonadota > Gemmatimonadetes > Gemmatimonadales > Gemmatimonadaceae > Gemmatimonas. The sequence goes on along the minus strand of JANNEV010000526.1, from coordinate 1,360 downwards.
GTGGCCACGTCTGTATCATGCCGCGCACGGCATGAATGCGCTGCTCGGCGACGCGATCGGCCGCCTTGTACGTCGGGATGTTGGTGTCCTTTGCCAGACGGAACACGCTCAGCACCGTATGGTAGATCTCGTCGGCCTTGCGGAGCGAGCGTTCTCGGCTCCAGCCGGTGAGTTCGCTGTACACGTTAATGACACCGCCGGCGTTGGCCACATAGTCTGGCGCATACATAATGCCGCGCGACTCAAGATCATCGCCATGCCGTTGCTCGAGCAGCTGGTTGTTGGCCGCACCGGCCACGATCTCCACCTGCAGCTGCGGAATCGTTTCGTCGTTGATCACCCCACCCAGGGCGCACGGAGCGAAGATGTCCGCCTTGACACCGTAGATCTCGGTCAAGCCAACCACCTTGGCGCCGGTGGCGTCGACGACACGTTGAATGCGCGCGGCATCGATATCCGTCACGATGAGCGCCGCGCCCGCCTTGTGCAGTTCCATCGCGAGATGGAAGCCCACATGACCGAGGCCCTGAATGGCGACGGTCCGTCCGGCGAGTGAGTCACTCCCCCACCGCTCGAACGCCGACGCCTCGATAGCGCGAAAGACGCCGTGCGCGGTCACCGACGACGGATCGCCCGACTTGGAGCCGATGCCGGTGACGTACTTGGTCTCCATGTGCACGAAGTCCATGTCCTCGACCGTGGTACCAACGTCTTCAGCAGTCACGTACCGGCCGCCGAGCGAGTCGACGAAACGCCCATGTGCGCGGAAGATCATTTCGCGATTGGCCGTCTTGTTGTCGCCGATGATGACGGACTTGCCGCCGCCAAGGTTCAAGCCGGCCACCGCGTTCTTGTACGTCATGCCGCGCGAGAGTCGGAGCGCATCAACAATCGCATCCTCGTCCGTGGCATAGTTCCAGAACCGGCACCCACCGAGCGCGGGCCCCAGCGTGGTGTCGTGGACAGCGATGACGCCGCGGTAGCCGGACGCCTTGTCATGACACAGGACCACCTGTTCGTGGCCCATCTCAGCCAACGTATCAAAGAATCGCATCAGAATTCAGTCAGGGAGAGAACCGTCGTTGGCCGCGGCTGCGGCCAGCACTTCCCGCGCAATGACGATGCGTTGGATCTCCGAGGTCCCCTCGTAGATCTCCGTCACCTTGGCATCGCGGAAGAAGCGTTCGACGGGATAGTCAGTCACATAGCCATAGCCGCCCAGAATCTGCACGGCCTGCGTGGTGACGGACATCGCGGTTTCGGAGGCGAAGAGTTTCGCCAAGGTGACGGAGATCTACGAGGGGACCTCGGAGATCCAACGCATCGTCATTGCGCGGGAAGTGCTGGCCGCAGCCGCGGC
>JANNEV010000484.1:0-17907 GCA_031379145.1 Gemmatimonadaceae bacterium | reverse complement strand
AGCTCCAACGTCAACAGGGTGGCCGGCTTCATCTGCTTGGAGCCGATCGGGAAGTACACATCCCCCCGTCCCGTCTCCACCAGCTCAATGCGCAGGCCATCGTTGGTGACTGCCACGTCCACGAGACCGTTGAGCCGTTTGAGCGAGTCACTCTGCGCCAGTTTGTCGAGAATCGTGCTGCGCAGCTGCTCGAACGAGCGCTGCTCCGACGAGCGGACGACCATGCGCAGCGTGGTCTTCTGGATGTTGGCCGGCGTGGTGCCCACGGACAGCGGGCTCGAGCCGGAGCCGAACCCCTTCTTGTATCCGACGGGATTGGCGAAGTAGCCCTCGATGGCCTGCTTGGTCTTCTCGTCCATGCCGAGAATCCACATCACCATGAAAAAGGCCATCATGGCGGTGACGAAGTCGGCGTAGGCGACCTTCCACGAACCGCCGTGGTGACCTCCTCCGCCGGAGATCACTTTCTTGACGATGACGATCTTCTTGCCGCCGCGCGCGGCCATCTCAGGCGGCCTTCTTGCGGGTCAACTCTTCCAACTCGGCGAAGCTTGGACGCTCGTGCGGCTCGATGTTGCGGCGAGAGAACTCCACCGCGGTCATGGGCGCATCGCCACGGGCAAACGACAGCAGGGCCGTACGAATGCACAGCATGTAGTCGTGCTCGGCGTGAATGCGATTCTCCATGGCCTTGGCGATCGGACCGAACACGCCGTACGCCAGCAGAATGCCGAGGAACGTTCCCACGAGCGCGGCCGCGACCTTCTCGCCGATCTCCGATGCGGCGCCGCCGATGGAACCCATCGTGATGATGACACCGAGCACGGCGGCGACGATGCCGAATCCGGGCATGGCGTCTCCGACCGCAGTGACCGCGTGCGGTACCAGCATCGCTTCGTGGTGATGCTTCTCGAGGTCCACGTCGAGGATGTCCGCCAGGTTATGATCCTCGACGGTACCGGTGAGCAGAACCTTGAGCGTGTCGCAGAGCAGGGAAATCGCGTGGTGATTTCCCAGGAACGATGGGTACTTGGAGAAGATGTCGCTGCTCTCCGGGTTCTCGATGTGTGCCTCGAGACCAACAAGCCCGTCCTTGCGCGCCTTCTGAAAGATCTCGTAGAGTACCTGCAGCAGCTCGGCGTACGCCTTGGCACCGAACGGATTCGGTTTGAGCAATCCCATGGTCTGCGCCAGGGTCGCCTTCAGCACGGCGGGCGGATTGGCAATGATCATGCTGCCCAGGCCAGCGCCGCCGAGAATGAGAAACTCGTTGGGTTGGACAAGCACAGCGAGTTGACCATGGTGCATCACATAGCCGCCAATGACGGCGCCCATCACGATGACCAAGCCGATGATGACAAACACGCAGCAATTCCTGGAGAGCGGGTGGAGAAATCAGCGGTGAGCCGTCACGACAGCCATTCGAATGGCGCGGCGCGATGGCTGGCGATACATGACGATTTGCTTCGCGGCATGACACATGCGCTCAGCAATCGTCTGGCGACCCTGCTGGCGACGGTGTCTTTGCTGGAGGCCGCTCCAGGGAGCCCCACAACGGCGCTGGCGGCGCTGCACACGGAGGGTGATCGCCTGGATGGCGTGTTGCGACTGCTGCGGCAGCTCCCGCGCCGCGGCGAAGAGCCCGCTGAACCGTTCCTGCCCACGGATGTCGCCCAGAGCGCGCTCGACTTGCATGCGTTTCACCCCGACAGTCGCGATCTCGCCGGTCGGCTGGTGACGGACGGCGATCCGGTTCCGGCCTGGGCCAATCCGCCTGCGCTCCAGCTGGCGCTGGTGGCGGCGCTTACGAGCGCCCGGCGTGATGCGGGCGCCCACGACGTGACAGAGATTTCCATGTCGAGCACGGACGACGAAGTGCGCTTCGATGTCCGCGCCAGCGCGGGTGCGCGCGATGACGCAGACGTGCACGCCCGCCGTGAGGAGGACGCGTCCGCAGCCGCCTACCTGCTCGGAGATTCCGGCGGCACGGTCACGGCGACCGATCGCGGCATCCAGGTGTGCGTGCCGAGCCTCGCGGCCGTTCGGCGACTGCGCCAACGCTGACGTCACTGGTCGGTGCCCGCCGCTGAGGCATCGGTCGTCCCATCTGGCGCTGTATCGGAGAGGGCACCGCCGAGCGCCGCCAGCCAGGCGCTCGCGGTCGACGTGGTGGTCGCCCGCTGATTCTCGCTTGCCACCTGCTGCGCGATCTCGCCACGCAGAATCTTCATCGTGGCCGGCGCCTCGATGCCGATGCGCACACCACTGCGGTCGCATGACACGACCACGATACGAATACCGCCTTCGATGAGAATCGAGTCGCCGACCTTGCGTCCCAGAATGAGCATGTGGCCTAGATCATCTGCAGCAAGGTCTGCAGCATCTCGTCGGCTGTGCGAATGAGCTTCGTCGCCGCGGTGTACGATTGCTGCACCCGCATCATGTTGGTCAGCTCTTCGTCGGTACTGACACCGCTCACCGACTGACGGCGTGTGTCGGACTGATCGGTCAGGGCGCGATATACGGTGGCATCGTCGGTAGCGCTCTTCGCCCCGATTCCGATGCCGGTCACCATGTTGCGATAGAAGCTCACGAACGAACCCGTTTCCGGCGGACTGGTGGGCGTCGCCAGATACGACACGGTGCTCGCAGTCGTGCGAAGTGCCGAGAGCGCGGTGGCGTTCGCGTTGTCCGTGGGTGCGCTGCTGTTGCGACTCGTTGCGATCTGAGCGGAGTTGGCGTCGATTGTCGCGTCGAGCGCGATCGTGCTGGCTCGCACGGGACTGGCCAGCGTGCCTGCGGCGAAGAAGTTCCCGGCGGCTGTCCCCGGGATCGTCGTGCCGGAGAACACGAAGCCCTGCACGTGCTGCGCGTTGACGCCGGATACGAGCCCCGACGCAAGTGCATCGAGGCGACCACGCGCGGCGGGGATGTCGGCGTTGACAAAATCCAGCATCGACTTGAGTGCACCGCCCACCGGGTAAAGTGCATCCTGCGAGTTGCCGAGCACGATCTTCACCGGGATGTCAGCCGGTGTCACGGTTGGCGTCGGGGTGGGTGGAACCAGCTGCACGCTCAACGGTCGGGACGAGATGCCGTCCACGAGCGTGGAGTTGCCGATCAGCACCGAGACACTGCCGTTGGGCTGATCGAACACACGTACGCCGCCAAGCCGGGAGAGACTGTCCACCCGCAGGTCGCGCTGGTCGCGCAGGTCGTTGGCCGTGTTGCCGTTCGATTCGGACGTCACGATGCGCTGATTCAGGTCGGCAATCTGCGACGCCGTTTGATTGATCTCGGCGATCGAGTTGTTCAGACGATCAATCGTTGACGTTCGCTGCTGCGACAGTTGCGTGTCGAACTGCTTGAACAGACCGGTCACCTGGCGGCCGCGTTGCTGGACGATGGCCTTGGCTGCGCCGCTGTTTGGCGACGTGGCGAGGTCGCTCCATGCGCCCCAGAACTGATCCAGTGCGTTGGACATGCCTGCTTCAGACGGTTCGCCGAACACGCCTTCCAGCTGCCCGAGAAGATCGCGGCGCATTTCCGATGTCGACGCCTGCCCGTTGGCCGTGCGAAAACCATCGTCCAGCAGAATGTCTCGCTTGCGAATGACGGTCGCGACGTTCACACCGGTGCCCACGTTCCCGTACGAGAATCGCACCGGCGTCGTAGGCTGCAGCACCGCTTCCTGCCGAGAGTAGCCAGGCGTTTCCGCGTTGGCGATGTTCTGCGAGATAACCTGCAACGCCGTCTGATGCGTGAGTAGCGCACTGCGAGCGATGCTGAAGAGACCGGTGTTGGACATGTCAGGCCCGGCGATTCACAAGAACACCGCGCGGCGCGCTGCTCCCGGGCGTCACCGTTCCCTCGGCCACGTAGGTGGGCAGCAGTGGTGGCTCGCCCACGAGGGTGCGGAGGTACTGGTCGCCGGAGTGGAGGGCTTCGCGGAGCAGCTTGCGATTCATGCCGACCTCGCGCGCCAGCAAATCGGCGGAAAGCTGCAATCGCTGACGCGCATCGCGCAGGCGACTGTCGACCTGGTCGCTCAGAATCTCCTCGAGATCGTTCAGCGTCAGGTCCTCCGAACCGCCGAGCAGCAGGTTCAGCTGGCGTCTGCGCTGACGCGCCTGTCCGAGTGTGGCGAGGATGCGATGCGTGGCGAATGTGCTGTCGTCCACGCTGTCAATGTCGTCGGCGCTGACGGCGGTACGCTGACGCCGCATCTGCGCGGTGAGGTCGTCGAGCAGTCGACGTTCACTGACCAGCGCATCATGCAGCGTGTTCAGAAGCGCCACCGTTGGTGGCGCGTAGTTTGGCACGTCGAAGTTGACCACAGTCGGCGACATCAGGGTACGGTGGTGTCTAGGGGCGTCGGTGACGCCGTGGCAGTCGACGGAGCGGCATAGGATCGAAGCTGGCGGTAGAGGGCTTCCCCAAGTCCACCGTTCCACTGGTTTGGAGTTTCGGCAGCAAGATGCTCATCCATCAGTGAGGTGAAGATTTCTTCACCAGCGCCGCCTGAAACGATGCCTTCCTCCTGGGGAACGGTCTCGCGCATGGCCTTGAACAGCTGTTGCACAAAGACGCCCTCCAGCTGCTTGGCCACCTTTTTCAGATCAGCGTCACGTCGCTCGACGTCAGCTCGGGCGGGGACAGCGAGAACGCGTGCAGCGGTCGGGTCCATCATCGAATGACGACCTCGGCGGTGATCGCGCCCACTTCCCGCAGCGCAGCGAAAATGGCGCCGATCTCGCTGGGCGGTGTGCGTACGGCCTGCAGCGACGCCGCGACGCGTTGCACCGACACGCCCGCTGGTAGTCGCACGCTGCCGGGAACGGGAGCCGTATCCTCTGCGGTTTCCTTGCCGATGGCCAGCGTGATCGCGCCATGACTGACCACGGCAGGGCCGACGAGCATTTCACCACCGGCAACGACTGTTCCATCCTTGCCGTCGATGACCAGCCGAGGCGCGCGTTCCGGTCGGATGGAGAGCTCCCGGATCTTCGTGTACGCGGTGGGCCGCGAGACGGTATCGGCGAGGGTCACCACCACGGACCCTTCGTCTTCCACCACGGCTGTCTTGGCGCCCATGGTGGTGTTGATCGCATCCGCAATTCGCGACGCGGTGCCAAGGTCCGGTTCGCGCAACAGCAGTCGCGATGTGGCGGCGACCACCGGTCGAGCGAGATCGGCTTCGAGCACTCCGCCTGTGGGAATGCGCGCATTGGTCTCATGGGATACGGCGTACCGTGTGGTGGAGCCGCCGTCGCTCACCAGCAACGATCCTTGCGCGGTCGCCAGAGGCGCACCGTTCGGTTCGGCCACCAGTGGTGTCATATACAGGACGCCGCCGCGAAGCGACCGCGCGTCACCCATGGATGATACACTCACCTCGAACCGACCGCCGGCGCGCAGAAAGGGCGATACCTCAGCGGTCACGATCACCGCCGCCACATTGCGCATGCGAATCACTTCGGGCGGAATCTCCACGTTGAACCGGCGCAGCATGTTCACCACGCTTTGCACCGTGGCTCCCGCCGATTGCGAACCGTTGCCGCGGTCCCCCGTTCCGTCGAGACCAACGGCCAGCCCATAGCCCACCAGCCGTACCGGCAGCGCGCCTTCGGGTGTGGTCAGGTCGCGAATTTTCACGTCCCCCTGCGCACGAGCTTGTGCGGGCACCGCTGCGGCACCGGCCACGATGCTCCATGCGCACGCACGCCGCCACCAGCCGCGCGACATGTTCGCCACGATCGTTGATGCGAGTCCGAGAAGCATGCTCACGGCCAGAACGCGCCGAGCAGTTTGCTGACCATGCCCTGCTTCGGCTTGCCCAACGCCCCCGGGGAGGCATAGCCGAGTTGCTGGTCGGCCACTCGATTGGATTCGATGATGTTCCGCGACGAGACGTCCTGCGCCCGCACCCAGCCTGTGAAGACGAGATCCTGGGCGTTCTTGTCCACGTCGATTTTTTTGGAGCCCTTCAACTGCAACAGGCCGCCCGGGCCGATTGCGATCACTCGCACACTCATCTCGTTCTGAAAGCGGTTCTCGCGGCGCGCGGCACCCCGCTGCTGCTGTTCGGCGTTGTTCCGCGAGTCCAGCCCGCCGCCCTTGGACCCGCCGGGCAGGTTCGCCGTCACCGCGAGGCCGCGGGTACGCGTGTCGATCGCACTGTTCTCCTTGACGGCCGTGGAGATCGTGTAGTCGTCGATCAGCACCGTGATGATGTCACCCACGACGAAGTTGCGACGATCGGTCATCCAGCTCTCGCGGGCCGGACGTGCGCCCGCCACGGTCGCGGCCGTGGCCGGCGTTGCAGAAGCAGCCACGGGCGCCGCTGCTGGAGCCGCTCCTGGTGCCGCGCCCGGTGTTGGTGCCTGCGCGTCGAGCGGGAGGACAATCGCCGCCAGCAGCATGGCAATCAGTGCCACGAGTGACGACAGCACGCGACGGCGGCGCGACGGACCGGATGGAATGCACTTGGAATCGATGCTCATGCGCGTTGACCTCAGCGGAGTCGAACAGTGTTTGGCGCGACGGCGATGCCGTCGAGCCGTCGGGAGCGGTCAATGCGAACGCCGACATTGGCACCAAGCGGCGCGGTGTTGACGGCAACGCCGGTCAGGACGAGGCGCAGTGCGCCGTCTTGCCAGATGGCGGTGACGGTGCTTCCCGCCGTCACGGCAGACGGCGGCATGACTGCGGGTACTCGGAGGACTTCGCCGACGGCGACGGGACGTCGCACGATCCAACCGGCCACATCGCGCAGGCTGTCGGGCGAACTGCTCCACTTCCACACAATCGTGGTGTCGAGCATGCCAATGTCCGCCGCACGTACGGTGTCGCCGGTAACAAAGCGTTTCAGTGCCACGGGCCACGTGACGCGGCGCATCCCGCGCGGCAGCGGCGCGGTGTCTCGCGCGGTGTCTCGCGCGGCTGACATCGAGGGCGAGGCTGACATCGACTGCGCATGCGCGGCGCGCAGGCTGACGCCGAGCGCGCACGCCAGGGCGAGGGCAGTGATGAGCGGGCGTCGCATCAGCGCATGAGGTTGTTGGCCATCTGACCCATCTCGTCGGCGTTCTTGATGGCCTTCGAGTTGATCTCGTATGCGCGCATGGCGGTGATCATTTCCACCATTTCCTGCACGATTTCGACGTTGCTGCCTTCGAGGCTGCCTTGCTGTACCGTGCCCATGCCGGCGTCACCGGGTGCACCGATAATGGGCTCACCGGACGCGGACGTCGGTGCGTACATGTTGCGTCCCGTGGACAGCAGTCCCGCGGGATTGGCGAACGCCACGAGATCAATCTTGCCGATCTCCGTGGCTTGAATGTCCTTGCCGCGCGTGACCGCGACGATACCGTTGACCGAGATGGTGATGTTGGAAGCGTCGGCAGGGATCTGAATAGGCGGCTGCAGCGCCCAACCATCGCTGGTGACGAGCAAACCTCTGTCCGAGATCTGGAAGCTGCCGTCGCGCGTGTACGCGGTATCGCCCTTGCCGTTGCTCAGCTGATAGAAGCCATTGCCTTCGATCATCAGGTCGAGCGCGCGGCCCGTTGTTTCAACCGTCCCCTGATCGTGCATGCGCATGACACCGGCGAGATGTGTGCCTCGGCCTACCTGAATGGCCGGCGCGGTTTCGGCGTTCGGGTCGCCAAGTACTTGCTGGCCCTGGATGGACTGATAGAGCAAGTCCTCGAAGTGCGCGCGACTGCGCTTGAAGCCAGGCGTGCTCACGTTGGCCAGGTTGTTGGCGATGACTTCCGTGCGTGTCTGCTGCGCCATCATGCCGGTAGCGGCAGCGCGAAGGGCGGGATTCATGGGCGATCCTCTAGAGTGGCTTGGCGAGTTCGGTCGTCGCGATGCCGCGCACCGAGTCGATCGTGGTCAGCGTCTTCTGGGCGGCACCGTACGCGTGCAGCACATCGATCATGGCGGTCATCTCCGTCATCATGATGACGTTCGACTCCTCCACGTAGCCCTGAGCGACACTCCGTTCTTCGCTGGGAATGGGACGGCGCGACGCGTCGGGAATGAAGAGCGTTCCCCCTTCGTGCTGCAGGCGCGCGCCATCCGCGACCGTCTCGAGACGGAGACGCGACACGGCACGACCGTCCACCTTGATCGCGCCGTCGGATTCGATCTCGACCTTGCCCTGCGGCAGCGTGATCGGGCCACCCTCGCCGATGACCGGGTTCCCCTGGGTGTCCACCAGCTGGCGCTGCGCATCCATATGGAAGCCGCCGTTGCGTGTGAATCGCTCCCCAAGCGTGGTCTGCACCACGAAATAGCCATCACCCTTGATGGCGATATCCAATGGGTTGCTGGTTTGCGTGAGCGTACCAGCACGGGTGTTCAGCACGGTATCCGTCGTCGCCAACGCATTGTCCATCATGCGGGCAAACGGCGTTTCGCCGCGGAACCCGCGAGTGGAAACATTGGCGAGGTTGTTGGCCAGTACCTGCTGTCGCTTCTCCAGCATCTGGAGCGCGGCGGCGGCACTGCTCATTCCGTTGGGTCGTACAGCGTCGGGCATGACGTACTCTGGGAAAAGGGATTCTCGAGGTACGTAAAGAGCAACGGTCGGGCCATGCTGGCCCGACCGTGTGAAGATCGCGTAAGTGCTTGTACTGTATGTGCTTGGCGTAAACGCACTCAAGCCGATTCCTCGCGGTCGCGGGCAGGCGCCGCGGCAAATCATGCCGTTGGCGGTCGGAGTTGCCGTGATGGAGCGCCGATGGAGATCAGCATGGCCACTGCGTCCAGCGAAAGGCCGGTCCGCCACGCGATCTCCGACGGCTCGGCGCCCGAGTTCGCGAGCGCTTGGACGGCCCGCGGTGTGCGACTGGTTGGTCGAGCGGAACGCGAGGCTCCTGAAGCACGGCTCGTCGAGGTGCCGGCAACAGTCCGCAGGAGCCGACCGACGCTGCCCACATCGGCGAGGCGGCCTGCGTGACCGAATCCCGGCGACCGACGCAGCAGGCTCACGCCTGACGCGGAGAACCCAGCCAGCGCGAGGATGCTCAGGAGCACGGGCAACGCGAGTCGGCGGAGGGGATCGGGGATACCGTGCAGCATGTCAGAGAGCGCCGCATTCGTGCGCGCCCGCCAACCACGTGCCGTGATGAAGCCCTTGTCGATCGAGCGAGTCACCGAAACGCCAACACCCGCTTGTGACGATGCCGCGACGGCCGGCGCGAGCACCAGCGCGCCAGCGGCCACGCCGCCCACGGTCACACCGATACCCAATCCGATCATCACGCCAATGCGCCTCAGTTGTGCCCAGCTCATGCGACCATGCTCCGCAACGGTTTCAGGTCCACTCGGAGTTTGCTCAATGCCTTGGAGCGAATCTGCGAGACGCGCGATTCGGTAAGCTCGAGCACCTTGGCGATTTCATGCAGCTTGAGCTCTTCGAAGTAGTAGAGCGAGAGCACCACACGTTCCTGATCCTTGAGCCGGAGAATGGCGTCCTTGAGGTGCGACACCTCTTGTTCGTGGGTCAGCCCATCTTCAATCTCGGAGTCTTCTCCACTGGAGAGCATCTCCGCCGGTGTGGGCGAATGCTGCTCGCGTTCACCGGGTGCACGATCCAGCGGGATGTGGTGTGCCCCTTCGACGTCGGCCTGCCAACGCCAGAGCGTGTCCATATCCACTCCCAGTTGTTCGGCCAACTCACGATCGTCGGGGCCTCGGCCATGCGCGCGCATCCAGGCCTCGCGCGCGGCGGACATTTCGCGCGTCTTGCGGCGAATGGAACGCGGAACGTGATCCTGCTTGCGCAGTTCGTCGAGAATCGCTCCACGGATTCGCGGAGCCGCGAAGGTACTGAAAGCCAGTCCGCGCGAGGCATCGAATCCTTCCAGCGCCGTCATGAGTCCGATGGTTCCCGCGCTCACCAACTCATCGAAATCGGCGCGTACCGCCAGAGTGCGCGAGACTTGACGCGCGACGTGATGGACGAGCCCCAGATGCTCTTCGAGCAATCGATCGCGGGCACTCTCGTTGCCGGCATGGTACGACTGCCAGAGCTTTGCGTTCATGGCCACGGATCCTTGAGGAGTAATGAGCGCCACGGTCAGACACCTGGTCGGGAGTGAGAAGCACCGGCCAGCGTTCGCATCACGACCTCGTGAGCGGCTATCGCTGCAGGTGAACCAGCGGCCGAGTCCAGGAATGGCATTCCCGCACGGAGGGCCGCTTCAAGCGTTGGGTCAAAGGGAAGCGCGCCGGCGAATCGCAGCGTGGTTCCAAGGAACTGGCGGGTGCCGGCATCGACGGCGTCGAAGCAACGCGCGGCATCAGGCCCGTGGATGCGATTGACGAGCAGCTCCACGGAGAGGGCACTGGCCCGCGCACGCGCTGCCTTGCACAGCGCATACGTCGCCGCGAGCGAGACGGCATCGCCGCCCGCAGTGATCGCCAGCAGTTGTTCACTGCTGTGCGACGCCATTGCGGCCGCCACGGCGTCGAGCCGAGCGCCGCAGTCGAACACCACGAGGTCCATGCGTTCGGCGAGGCCACTCAAGCGGCGCATGCAGGCCCGTCGTTCGGCGGCCGCAACCGGGCCACGATCGCCACTGTGGGCAGCTCCGCCAGCCACCAGTGTCAGCGTGGTGCTGACCGGGGTTGCAACATCCTGCGGTGACATGCGCGCGCCGCGCAGGTCCATCCAGCTCGCGTTGGGTCGCGCGCCGAGCAACGCGGCGAGCGGACCGACGAGATCATCGGTGTCGATCAGCAGGACCCGATATCCGTCGCCCGCAGCCGCGGCGGCAAGCAACGCGGCCACCAGCGACGTTCCACTGCCGCCACGACCACTCGCGCACAGCAGCGTGGGAACACCGCCTGACGCATCTCGGCCGGCCACAGCATGGTGGTGCGCACGACCGCGAAGCAAGGTGTCCAGCTGCGACGCCGTTCCGCTGCGCAATCCAGACTCGTGCGAGATTGCCGTCACGCCGGGATCCAGTCGGGTTCGACAGTGGCCGAGAGGCCATAGACGCGCAGAATCCGATTGACGCCAGGCTTGAGATCCGCGGGGACATCCTGCCCGTCGGTGACCCACCGCGTCGGCATGCCCAGTGACAGGGCCAGGTCAGCGACGCCGGATTCGCGGGGTACTTCGTCGAGCTTGCTGATCAGCACGTGCGTCGCGCCCCGATGCTGACGTGTGGACGCGTACGAGCGGCCAATGTCGATTGCGAGGTCGCCGCGCAGTGTGGCAGGGAGCACCAGATGCACTTCATCCGGTGTGAGGGCATCCAGCAGTGAACGCCAGCGTTCGGTCAACTCCGCTGCCGCCGGACTGCGACCGGGGGTATCGATGATGATCACATCGCACGATGCCAGACGGCGCATGGCGGGCTCGATTTCCTTGGCGTCGTAGATCACTTCAAACGGCACGTCGGCGAGTTCCGCATACGTCGCCAGTTGCTCCATGCCGCCAACGCGATACGTGTCCAGCGTGAGCAATCCCACCCGTGCGGTACCGAACATGCCGCGTCGTACGGCCAGCTTCGCCGCGGTGGTGGTTTTGCCGGCACCCGTGGGCCCCACCAGCGCGATGCGATACGGTTGACCGTTCGCTGAGCGCATGCCAGCGGGGAAGGGTCGCGCCTCCAGTTGGCCGCGCACGCGGTCGATCACGGTCGACGTCGCGGCGAGGACTTCCACCATCGGTACGCCGCCGTCGCGCACGGTACGGGAATGCAGAATCATCACATCGTCGCCGAGCGACCGGCGTGCGCGATCCGAGACATGCGCGATGTCGGCCCCGCGGAATCGCTCCAGGAACGCACTTGGCGTTGCGGTGGCGTCACGCGATCCGTTCTCACGCCACATGTTTCATCTCCCACGTCGCGACACTGCTCAGCGTGATGGCTGGCGGAAGCTCGGCCAGCGACACTACCGGGAGGCTTGGCAATACGGGCTCGATCAACCGACGCACGCCAATGCGCAACGAGGGCGGTGTGATGAGCGGGAGCGGACGTCCGTCCACGGCATAGGTCGTGGCCAGATGGTTCAGATCGCGAAGCATGGCGGCGAGCGAATCGGGAGTGAGCATCGGCGCCGTCGCGGCCGAGGCACGGGGAGAGAAGAGGCCCATCAGTGCAGACTCGAGGCGCGCCCCGATCGTGATGCCGCGCACCACTCCGCTCTGGTCGGCGAACAGTCGCGCGATGACATTGGTGAGTGACTTGCGCACGAATTCGGTGAGCGCTTCCGGATCCTTGGTTGTCTCTGCGCCGTCTCCGATGGCTTCCAGGATCGTGACGAGATCGCGAATCGGAACGCGCTCGCGGAGCAGGCGTTGCAGGACCCGATGCAGGACGCTGAGCGACACCTTGGACGGGATGATTTCTTCCACGAGCGCCGGGTGCGATTTCTTGAGCGTCTCGATCATCTCCTGCACTTCCTGTCGGCCCAGCAGATCGGCGGCACTGGTCTTGAGTGTCTCGAGCAGATGCGTCGCCATGACCGTGGTCGGCTTGACTACGACATACCCAAGCGCTTCGGCTTCGGTGTTGCGGTTGCCCGCAATCCAGCGTGCCGGCATGCCGAACGACGGATCAATGGTCTCCATGCCATCGATCTCGGCCACGACGCCACCGGTATTCAAGGCCATGAGGAAGCGCGGGAGTACCTCCGCACGCGCGACCTCGGAGCCGCGAAGCTTGATGACGTACTCGTTGGCAGGCAGGCGGATGTCATCGCGGATGCGAATGGGCGGGACCAGGATGCCCAGTTCCAGCGCCGCCTGCTTGCGTAGTTGTGAGATGCTTTCCAGCAAGTCACCACCCTGGCCTTCATCAACCAGCGGGATGAGGGCGTATCCGACTTCCAGTTCAATGGGATCGATCTGCAGCAGGTCGCGCATCGGGTCTTCGGGCGTCGGCGCCTCAACGGGCGGCAGCTCGGCGACATTCGCGAGCGCGTTGCGACGGGTTTCGCTGACCGTGGCGGAGCGGGCGATCATCACGGTGACGCCCGCCAGTGCGACGAACGGGAACATGGGCAAGCCCGGGACCAACGAGAAGGCGGCGAGTACGCCGGCCACCATCCACATGGCGCGCGGATGCGCGCCCAGTTGCCGACTGAGCACGACACCCATGCGATCGGACCCCGTGGCGCTCGACGCCATGAGGCCCGCCGCCGTGCTGATGATCAGCGCCGGCACCTGCGAGACAATGCCGTCTCCGACCGTCAGAATCGTGTATGTGCTGGCGGCCTTGGTGATGTCCATCCCCTTCTGCACGACGCCGATGAAGATGCCGCCAAGGACGTTGACCACCACGACCAGAATGCCGAGAATGGCGTCGCCCTTCACGTACTTCGACGCGCCATCCATGGCGCCATAAAAGTCGGCGGTCCGTGCGATCTCATCGCGACGTTTCCGCGCATCCTTCTCGTCGATCAGGCCGGCCGAGAGATCAGCGTCGATCGCCATCTGTTTACCGGGCATCGCGTCGAGGTTGAAACGTGCCGCAACCTCGGCGACGCGTCCGGCGCCCTTCGTGATGACGATGAAGTTGATGCCGATCAGCAGCAGGAAGATCACGACACCAACTGCATAGTTGCCGCCGATCACGAACTGCCCGAAGGCAGCAATGACCTTGCCGGCGTGCGCCTCGGTCAGAATGAGACGCGTCGATGACACGTTGAGCCCGATACGGAACAGTGTCAGCAGCAGCAACAGCGTCGGGAAGCTGCTGAACTCGAGTGGGTTCGTGGTATACAACGACACCAACAGCACGATGAGCGACAGGCCGATGCTGGCGGCGAGACAAAGATCGAGCAACGCGGGCGGCAGGGGGATGACGATCAGGGAGATGATCAGCACCACGGCCAACGCAAGTCCTATCTCGGCGCGCTTCTTTCCCGGTTCCGCATCGAAAATCAGCGGCAGTGCGGCCGCCGTCATGACGCACGCCTCATGCTGCCGCCGTGCCGCGCCATGATGCGCCGTAGCGCTCACGTTGGCGCATGACAAACGCAAGTACTTCGGCCACGGCCAGGTACAGCTCCACCGGAATGACCGTCCCCACCTTGGCCGACGCGATCAATGCGCGTGCCAGCGGCTTGTTCTCGATCACCGGCACACCGTGCTGGAACGCCAGCTCCTTGATGCGCAGCGCGACCTTTCGCTGTCCCAGCGCGACGACGTACGGCGCAGGAGCGATGTCGGGGTCGTACTTGATGGCGACGGCGATGTGCACCGGGTTGACGATGACGACGTCCGCCTTGCGCACGTTGGCGAACATGGCGCGTCGAATGCGATCACGGGCGATGGCCCGGCGACGGCTCTTGATCTCGGGGTCCACTTCCTGCGACTTGCCTTCGTCCTTCACTTCCTGCTTGGTCATCTTGAGCGACTCGTTGTTGCTCCACTTCTGCCACGCGTAGTCAGCGCCAGCGAGGGCCAGGAACATCAGGCCGCTGTTGCGCATCAAGTCGAGGCCGTACTTGCGCACCACGTCCATCAACGCCACCGGTGACAGCAGTGCGAGCCCCTGAATGTCGGGCCACGCCTCGTCCAGCGTGGCGTATACGGCCCAGCTGACGATGCTCATCTTCAGGAGCGATTTCGCCAGTTCCACGAACGATCGTTTGCCCAGCATTTGCTGCACGTTGGTGAGCGGATTCAGGCGACCCCACTTGGGTTCCAGTGCCTTTGTGCTCAAGAGGCCTCCGGTCTGCAGCAACTGCGCCGCGATGGCAATCGCGGCCATTGCACCCATCACCCCGATCACGGCCACCAGCGTACGGAACCCGAGCAGTTGCACCCACGCGAGCAGTCCCACGCCGCGCAACTCTGAATTGCCCAGCGACGCAAGGTTCTGGCCCATGGCATCGAGCATGAAGCGCCACAGCGCCGGGCCAGCCATGTTGAGCGTCAGTCCGGAGCCGAGCAGGAATGCCGCCGTCATCAGCTCTGGGCTCTTGGCGATCTGTCCCTTGTCGCGTGCTTCCGAGAGCCGTTTACCGGTAGGTTCTTCTGTTTTCTCTCCGCCATCATTGTCGGCCATCTCAGCGCACCGTCACGGAGTCGATCCCGGCGCGGGTCGCGCGCGTGAACGTGTCCAAGGTTGCGGCAAAGCCAGGCGTCCAATCGATGACGACGTGCGCGACCAGCGCGATGGAGCCAGCGAATGTGAGCAAGCCCACGCCGATCTGCAGTGGGAATGCGAGGCTCATGACCTGCAACTGCGGCGCGGCGCGTCCGAGGATGGCCAGTGCCAGATTGGTGACGAACACTGCGGCGATCACCGGCGCGGAGAACTGCAGTCCGGTGACGAAGATGACCTTGGCGGTGGGAACGAACGCGCCCATTCCGGCGCCGATATTCACGTCGGCGCCCAATGGCATCGCCTGGAACGACTCGGCCACCGCACGGAGCATCAGCAAGTGACCGCCACCAATCACGAGGAGCACGGTCGCCATGAGTTGCATGAATGACGTGAGCAGCGAGCTCTGGCTGTTGTCCATCGGATTGAAGATCGCGGCGCCGGAGAGGCCGCTCGACGTGGTGATCAACTCACCAGCGAATTCGGCGCCGGCGACAATCGTGGCGGCCGCGAGTCCGATGACCATGCCAATGACGGACTCGGTCAGGAAGGCGGCTGGTGTGATGCGGAGCAGCGGCAGGTTCGCACTCGCGCTCGCTGCCGGCAGGAGAATCACGGCGAAGATCACCAGCACGGCCGTGCGCAGCTTCATTGGGACCGACTTTGCCGACCAGGCGGGTGCCACCAGTACCAGTCCACCAACACGCAACGCCGTCAACACGAACGCCGCAGCGGCGCCTGGCGCAAAAAAGTCCGGCAGTCCGGCCGCGGCCCAATCGCTCACGACACCACCGACGGGACACTCATGAGCAGCTCCCGGGTGTAGCCGCCGAGCACGTGGATGATCCACGGCAGCCCAACAACGAATGCGCCACCGACCAGCACGAGCTTGGGGACGAACGCCAGCGTCTGTTCCTGGATCTGCGTCACCGACTGCACGACGCTGACCGTCAGGCCTACACCAAGCGCGATAAGCAGCATTGGCGCGGCGATGGTCAACGCGGTCATGATGGCGTTGCGAGTCAAGTCGATGACCAATTGGTCGTTCATGTGGTCGGGGATCGTGTTTGGTCGCGAAACTGGGATGCGGGGGGATTTTCCCTTTCTCCTCGGTCTCCTCAGAAGCAGGGTCCGTACCACGAGGTGCGGAGTGCAGGTGTTGTCGCAAGCTGTTGTTGTATATCGACTTAAAAAACAGACATACGGAGCAGGTCGGGTACCATGCGGCCTCCAGCGGCACAAACTGCCGAGCGAGCGACGGGAGCTTTTGCCGGTCCGTCTCCACGAATCCTGGGTACCATTCGGCATGATCTCAGCCCTGCTGACGCGGCTTGGACTGCGCCGCGCCGACCCGTCTCCCGGTTTGACCATGATCGAGCGATTTGTGCGGCGCGGCATCGCCGTCGAGGTGCATAACGGTCGAGCGGACATCGACACGCGTGACGTCGTGGACCGCCTCGACGAAGCGCTGGCGCTGATCGAGGCGCACCAGCCGTGGCGACTTCGACACCTGCAGCGTGATGCGCGATGTATTCGCGTGGAGCGCTACGCGTGTCGAGGCGCCTTCATCCCGTCTGAGCGCGTGGTCATGACGGAGCTCACGTTCCTTGCGCGACGAGATATCACTGCGGCACCCGTTGCGTCGTCGATTCTGCACGAAGGTGTACACGCGCGCGTGCACGCCATGCGCGAACGACTCGCGGTGTGGACTGGTGATTGGGCGGCGGAGCGGGATGCTGCCCGGGAAGAGCGGCTCTGTCGACGCGCGGAACTGGCGTTCGGCGCATCCTTGCCTCCGGAACTCGGAGCACCCGTGGTCGAGCGCGCGTTAGCCAGCTTGCAGCTCGATGACATCGGTGTGGCGCCTCGCGTGGATTGGCGGGAGGCGCAGCGTCGCATCGCTGAGGTCGACGGCGGAACTACTTGAAGCTCTGAACGAGCGACTGAATGGTCAACGTCCAGCCATCGACGAGCACGAAGAGCAGCAGCTTGAACGGGAGGGAGATCATGGCCGGTGGCAGCATCATCATGCCCATGCTCATCAGCACCGAAGCCACGACGGCGTCGATGATGATGAAAGGCAGGTAGATCATGAAGCCAATCTGAAACGCGGTGCGCAACTCGCTGGCCACGAACGCGGACATGAGCACGTGGAGCGGGACGTCGTTGACGGTGTTCGGCCGTGGCATCCGGCTCAGATCGACGAACGTCTTGAGATCCTCGCGGCGTGTTTGCCGCAACATGAATTGGCGCATTGGAGCCACGCCGGTCTTGAGCATCTGTACCTGATCGATCTTGCCGTCCATCCACGGGGTGATGGCGTCACGATTCACCTGCGTGAGTGTCGGCGCCATGACAAAGCCCGTCAGCAACAGCGCGAGGCCGGCGAGCAACTGGGCCGGCGGCGCGCCTTGCGTGCCCATGGCCTGCTTGAGAAAGTGCAGAACAATCAGAATGCGCGTGAAGCCGGTCATCATGAGCAGCAAGGTGGGCAGCAGCGTCAGCAGTCCCATCATGACGACAATGCCGACGGTGCCGTTCAGTCGGAGTCCACCATCCTGCACATCACCGATCTTCATGTCCATCTGTGGCATGAGCTCCATGATGGCATCTTCCGCGGCAACCGGCGGCCGCCTTGGAGCGTCATCCGGTTCCTGTTCGGCGTTACCGTCCGCCGGCACCATCCGCATGTCCGTCGTCGGGCGGGTGACGGCAGTGCCGCCCGGCGTGACCGAAGCGCCGTTGCCACGGGCTTTCGCGGTGGTGGCACCAAGCCGTTCGCGCGGCGCGCGTGCGTTCGGCGTCAGCACGCTTTCGCTTGTCGCGC
>JANNEV010000478.1:0-5904 GCA_031379145.1 Gemmatimonadaceae bacterium | reverse complement strand
CACCGACCCCAGCGCACCGCCAACGGAGGAGGTCCGCAGTGAGGCCTCGATCGGCCGCAAGTCAAGCGGCAGTCCGGCGGGGAACTGCACAAAACGCTCGAGCACGTTCGGTGTTTGAAATGCCCTGTTGATGGTGCCTCGAATGGCGTGACCCTTGATCGGCTCAAAGACCAGCGCGCCTTTGCCCGAGAACTGTGGCTTGAGCAGGTTGCCGTCGTCGTAGCGTCCAGCAAAAACCACCCGAAGCGTTGGCGTGAGGTTGTACTCTGCCAGGCCGTAAGCCGCGACGTACCCGTCAGCTCTGTCGTCTTCCGAAGGCGCGATGTTCGTACGGTTGGAATTGACAAGCATCGTTCGCGCCGACGTGCCCGCAACCAGTCTCAGACGATCCGCCAGTGTGCGGAACTGATAGCGCACCTCGGTGTGCAGGATGTGTGAAAGGTCCTCGAAACCCACACCGGCCGCCAACGCGATTTGCGGCTCCAGCAGTTTTCGTCCGCTCCACCACGCGGTGGCGGTGAGATTGTTCGTGTTCATCGCGACGCGGGCCCACGGACGAATGAGGTCCGTGAACTGCACCCGTCCGACCGCGCTCATGTTGACCTGATTCTTTGCGCGCGAAGCCCCACCCTCTGCGGTGAACACACGGCCCGAGGAAGCGTAGTAGTCCGCTCGCGCCGACCCATAGTATTCGACGAGGGGATCAGGGCGCCCGACCGCTGAGGTTCCAAGCGGGCCGTCCACGCGTTGACCTTTCAGCGGCGTGACCTCGAATCCCGGAAATGGAGTACGCACAGAGTCGTTTGTCACACCAGCATACTCCCGCTGCAGGTCGCCGACGCCGGTGCGAGATCGGCTCCAGCTTTCGCTGGTGTTGACGCCGAAGTTCAGCTGATACCCGAGCGTGGCTGCGCGATTGAGCGCGGCGCGGCGAAGATCCAGCCGGCGCGTGCCGAGCGTACCTCCGGACAGCGCGATTTTTGTGCCGACAACTTCGCGAACTTCGGGCGTGTAGAGATTGAGCACGCCGCCGAACGCGTTGGCACCGTACAACGCGGAGCCCGGACCGCGCACGAGTTCAATTGCTTTCAAGTCGTCCAGGGGGAATGGCATCGCATTCCAGTCCTGGGCACCTACTGACGGCATCCCAAGCTCCCGTCCGTCCTGGAGCACCAGAACACGCCGATTGAATGTGGTGTTGAACCCTCGCGTGTTGAAGCTAAAGTCGTTCACATCGTTCTGTGGCGCATCAACACCAGGCAACGTCTTGAGGGCCAGGGGAAGTTGCGAGGTCGGCGCGTAGTCCCGCGCTTCGGCCGCTGACAATACGGACACCGCTGCCGGTGCGCCGGCGATCTCCTCATTCCCGCGTGAAACTCCCGTGACGGTGACGTTCCCCAGCAGCACCGGCAGTGGATTCATGCTCACGTCCACGACGGCGACTTGCCCGTCGATGACGGTGATTGCGACTTGGATCGGTCGTGAGCCGACCGCAGTCACAACCAACACATGCGGTCCGCTCGACAGTCCCGTAAGCCGATAGACACCATTGCGGTTGGTCACCGTGACACTGGAAGTCCCGGCGATCTGCACGTGTGCGTACGCCAGCGCCTTCCCGCTGGTGGCCGATGTCACGACACCACTCACCCCTGGTTGGCCCTGCGCACCAGCGGGCGCCGCATCCCCCAGTGTCCACAACAAGAGCATGGCGAGCAGGCGCAGGCGAAACGTGAACCGAATACTCGTGCTGCATAGTGGACTCACGCGGGCAGCTCCGTTATTGCGGGCGATGATGCGGACGGCTTCAGCGCCGTCAGTATCGAATGGAACCACGTGATGCGCATCAACGCCTGATGTTGCCGCTGACGTGAAATCGCATCGCGGATCGTGATGGTGGGTATGAAGCGTCGGCTGGGCCTCCGCGGTCAGCTGGTGGCACATCCTGCGCCACCACTCTCACGTGCTCGCCGCCAGAGACGGGGCGCACACCGGGAGGCCAGCCACCATGGACATCATAGGCATGGATCTGCACCAGCGCGAGAGCAAGCTGTCCATCAAGGCAGACGACGGCACCATCACCCACCGCCGGATCGCGACCAGCCGGGAGCGGTTCACCGCCGTGTTCGGCGGACGAGCGTCGGCTCGCATCCTATGACCGGCGCTGCGCGGAAGCAGCGGTGAGCGGGCGCGTACCGCGTATGCGTGTTTGGAGCGTGCCGCAGGGCGACCCGACGCGAGTCCCCATGCGGCGAACAACTTCGCCGGTGGCAAGCCGGGGCAGTCAGGTGGTCCCTCCGGTGCACACGGGAAGCTCTTGCCGAAGCCGTTCGCGCCCATCAAGGGTGCGAGAGCGCTGGACGGAACTCGCTTCCAGTCGGCCGCGGATGGGCGGTCTAGCCCATTCTCGTCAGATGGCGCGGAACTGACGCGAGTTTGAGTCGAGTTCGTCTTCGGGGATCGCGCGCGTGACGGCGTCCACGGCGCCCTGCTGGCGCGCGAATTCCAGGAACCCCGCGGGCGCGTGGCGAACGCCGTCGATGCTCGTGTGTCCGGTGAGATCTGCGCCCTTGAGATATGCTCCGGATAGGTTGGCGGCCACCAGATCAGCGTCGCGCAGGTCCGCGCCCTCGAGCGTTGCGCCGGAGAGATTGGCCCGCGCAAGATTGGCGCGCCGGAGGCTCGAACGCGGCAGTGTCGCATTGGGCAGCTGCACGTCCCCCAGCCACGCGTCGTCGAGCTTGATGCCGGCCAGTGACACGCCGTTGCGCAGCAAATCGCCAAGCGCCTCGATACTCCCGCCGCTGCCGCCCTTGCCCTGCGCGCTGTTCAGGACGTGCCACGCCTGGTAGTTGGAATCGATCAGGGCGCGCGCCGCTGCGGCGACATCAGCCACTTTCCGCTCCTGACGGTTAGCCCAGAACTGGTAGGCGCTGAAACGAAAGCGCCCAATTCGACCACCTTCATCAGGTTGACGACGGTCTGCAGCCAGAGCGCCCATGGGCCGAGTGGCGCCGGTGACACCGACTGCGCGTTGACGGTCGCGGCGCCCAGACTGGCGAGCATGCCAACCGCTATGCCGAAGAGAGCCGCATCCCACGAGTCTGCACAAGGACGCCAATTGTTGTCTGGGTCACGTGGGTGTTGCCGCCTCGCGTCTATCGGCGTACCGAATAGTTCGTCGAAATACCGAGCTGTGCCAAAGGTGAGATCGTAACGATTCGGTGACTCGGACGCGGGCGAGGCTGGCACGGGCGCGCGATCCACGACCGCGCGGACGGGTAGAGCTGTGCGACCTCGCGCGCATGGCACTCTCGGTCATTTCTTGTACGTCGTGCAGAGTCTGCTGGCATTCCGACCATTGCCTTCCCGGGCTAGCGGCGTCGCCAACGCCCTACTCGCGACCACAGGAGATTCGCTCACCATCGTGCCGGACATGTTCAGTGGGCTGACGTTGACCAGGCTTGCTTCAAGCCGCGTGCATGACCGGCGAGCCGACAATCTGGATATGCGTCCGGTCGGGGAAACCCAATTCGTGAACGGCTCCTTGCTCCGGCTGCCAGCGCATGCTCCGGCGACGGGGCAAGTCCCCGAATGGTGGCACCGCGGGCACGGCACGCGGGGGTGACCCTTGGCAGGATGGGACTGACAGTCGACCTGTGGGTCTGATCCGCGTGGCCCTCCTCGCAGTTCCGAGCAGCACCGACTTCGTTGCGCTTGCGACGTCTGCGAGGTACTCTGGCGCGGAGAGCGTTCGTTCGATTGCCGCTGTGGCACCGACGAATGCCGTGTCAATGCTCCCGGTCTTGCAGGGACTCACCCCGGATGGCTGAATGAAGAAGCGTGACCGACTGGCGCTTATACGCCGGTTCTACCCGAAGGCTGTCACGACCAGCGATAGCGTCGAAGCGCTGTTCGACCTGCTTGAGTCCCGGTTCGATCTCGAGCCGCACCAGATCATGCTCGCCGACAGCGTGTGCAGTGACGACGTCAACACGATCGAATATCCGGCACGCGCCTACGAGATGCTCGGCCCCTTCAAGATGGGTGGGCTGGATGGATTTCCGTTTACCGGCCTGACCGGGATGGCCGCGTTCGCCGGGCATGTCCCTGACGATGGAGCCGTGTTCGTGTTCTACGCACCGCACATCGGGATCTCCAAGGCTGGAGTGGTTGGGGAGTTGATGCGCATCGGGCAATCACGGCCGACGGGATGCTGTGGCGCCGCCAAGGGGGCGCTGGCCAAGCTCGTTGCGGGCCAGATCGCGGCGGGGGACGTCACCCTACTCGATCATCAGATCAATATCATTGAGCAGATTCTGCTGGCGCAGCAGGAACGCGTTCTCGCGGCACCTGACCAGCTTCGCGAAGCCACCGAGGTGATCTACGAGGCCATGCACGAACGCATCAATACGCTCGTGAATGCAACGACGTACCGATGCCGCTACGTGTTTCTGGTCGGAGCGATCCTGATCAACGGAGACCATGACGTTGGTTCGTTCGCTGAACCGCGACACGTCTACGTGCGCGATCGCCAGACTGGCGAAACGCTCGACTTGTTCGAGGACTACATGCAACGGTTGCGCTGAGACATGCAGACGGGTCACCACTACCCCGCGTTACAGGTCCTTACCTGGACACGTCGCGACATTCTCCAGCATCTGGCCGTCGCGACGGCCATCACCGTGGCGTACGCGGTGTTCGGCTGGCACTGGCTGGCGATTCCCTGGCTTCCGGTGGCATTGCTCGGCACTGCAGTGGCGTTCCTCACCGGCTTCAAAAACAACGCGTCGTACGACCGTCTCTGGGAAGCGCGCCGTATCTGGGGCGCCATCGTCAACGCCAGTCGCACATGGGGGTTGATGGCGCGCGATTACGTCACGGATCGTGGCGTTGTTGGTGGCACGACCTCAGGCGAGGTCGACGTGGCGCACCTGGTGCTGTACCACCGCCACTTTGCCTGGCTCACGGCGCTGCGCTACGCATTGCGTGAATCGCGGGCCTGGGAAGCAATTCATCTGCCACACAACGCCGAGTTCAGGAGCCGCTGGTTTCAGATCGATGAGCTGCAGTGTGACCTTGCGACTGCGCTGCGGCCGTACCTGGATCCGACGGAGCACGCCGCGGTGATGGCTCAGTCGAACAAGGCCGCGCAAATCCTGGCGCTGCAGTCTGCGCATCTCGAACGTTTGCTGCGCCGCGGACTGATCGAAGACTTCCGCCACATGGAGATGACGCGGCTGCTCGGGGAACTGCTCACGCAACAGGGTGCGTCGGAACGGATCAAGAACTTTCCGTATCCGCGGCAGTATGCGACCATGAACCTCTGGTTCGTCAGGATCTTCGTCGTGCTCGTGCCACTCGGGATGCTGCAGGAGTTCGAGAAGCTTGGCGGTCAGCTGATCTGGTTGTTGATTCCGTTCAGCGCACTCGCCGGTTGGATCTTCACGACGATGGAGAAGATCGGCGAAGGGACGGAGAATCCGTTCGAAGGGAGTGCCAATGACGTGCCGATCACGCAACTGAGCCGCATGATCGAGATTGATCTCCGGCAGATGCTGGGCGACACGGATGTGCCGCCGCCGATCACGGCAGTCAACGGCATTTTGACCTGAAGAAACCGCGACCACGGAGACCCGGCGCGCGCGACGTTCGCCGCACAATGGGGTAGGGTTCGCGCCGCGGAATGTGTTACGCTGGGTATGCACTCTTTCCCCTCCCGTTTTCACACGGCACCCGTGGTGGCCCTGGCGATCTGCGCCCTGTGGGCGAGAACACTGGTCGCGCAGGTACCCCCCTCGCCCCCGGTCGCGTCCGCGCCGTCGCGCACCATCACCGGCACTGTGCGCGACTCCGCGACCGGCGAAGTGCTGCCGAATGCGCGGGTTGGCCTGCTCTCGTCCCCGC
>JANNEV010000450.1:0-37991 GCA_031379145.1 Gemmatimonadaceae bacterium | reverse complement strand
GCACCATCCGGCTGGCCAACGCGCTCATCAAGGCGAACAAGCGCTTCGACTTCTTCCTGTACCCTGGACAGCCACACGGCTACCGCGATACCGGACCGTACAATCAGCGCATGCTCATGGAGTACTTCGCCGAGCATCTCCTCGGCGACTACTACCGCGGGAGCGGCGAGATCAAGCCGTGAGTCACGGACGGGCCGCGCCAATACCGGCGGCGCGGCCCGTCGCCCACGCCCACAAAAAGTTGTAGCCACCGATCGGGCCGAAAGCATCCAGCACCTCGCCACACAGGAACAGTCCTGTGTGGCGTTTGCTTTCCATGGTCCTCGGATCGATCTCCGAGAGCGCTACGCCACCGCCCATGACTTCGGCCTTCTTGTAGCCCTCGTCGCCACTCCACGGCAACTCGCCTCGCACCAGCACATCGATCAAGCGCAGCCGCTCGTCGCGACGCAGCTCGGTGAGCGGGCGATGTACGTCCACCTTCGAGAGCTCCAGCAACACCGCCGCGAGACGATCCGGGAGTTCGTTGCGGAGCGCCCCAGTCACCGTGCGTGCGCCATGCGGCTTGAGCGCTGCTTCCCATTCCGCATCACCGAGGGCAGTCCACTGTACCGTGACCCGCGCCGGCGACGTGCGCTCGCTCCGGGCACGCACCACCACATGCGACACGTTCAGCGTCGACGGCCCGCTGTAGCCCTGGTGGGTGAACAGGAAGCCGCCGTGATGCGTCGCCGACCGCTCGTCCGACTTGGCCGTCAGCGTGACCGGCAGCGATACACCAGACAATGCGGCAAACGCTGGCGAGCTGCCCGTAATTGGCGTGAGGGCGGCGTACGTGCGATGCACCGTATGCCCCATGGACTCCAGCCACCGAAGCCCGGTCCCGTCACTGCCCGTGTTCGGCACCGAGAGTCCACCGGTCGCGATGATGACGCGATCGCACGGCATCGGCGCCGCGCCATCACGTTCAATCATCCAGCCGGTTGGCGTTCGATGGATGCCGGTGACCATCGTATTCATGCGAATCTGCACACCTTTCGCACGGGCGTGGGCCAACAGCCCGTCGCGCACATCGCGCGCGCGGTGCGACGCCGGAAAAACCTTCAATGCGTCGGGTTCTTCTGCCAATGGAATGCCGAGATCCTGCTCAAAGAAGGCGCGCTGCTGCTCCAGCGGCCACGAGCGCACGATCTTGCGCAGCGTGTTGGGCGAAGAGTCGGTGACAAAGCGAGCTTCGTCCAGCTGCATCGGCAGGACGTTGCAGCGCCCTCCACCGCTGATCAGGATCTTCCGGCCACCATCGCGCGTGCGCTCCAGCAGCACAGTCTCCGCACCCGCTTCCGCAGCGAAGATGGCAGCCATGGTACCTGCGGCGCCTGCGCCGATGACGATGACTTGTGGCATGGAAGGAAGTTCGGGGGAGGACAGCGCCGCGCTCGGCGTAATCATACACCGCGGGCCATCCACCGTACTGGCGAATGGCCCGTGGTCGTACATGCGCACTCCAACGCCGATCTCAGGCGTTCACCGACTGTTCACCAACTATTCACCGATCGTTTACCGATCGTTCAGCACGAACGCCCGCAACGGCGCGCCACCGACGTTGTTGTCTGCCGCAACAATCGTGCGCCCCGTGCCTGCCGTGAACGCGATGCTGGCCACATTGATGGCCACCGCAGCCGCGCGCGAAGCGGGAGCCGTGCCTGCCGGCACCACGCGCACCTGATACGTACCTGCCGGAACGGCGAGATACGCCGACGCCGTCTGCACTGAGATGTTCGAAAGCGTCGGCGTCGCGGCCGCGAGATCGGCAGCCGGAGCCGTCACGAACACATCAACAGCGCCGGCCGAAGGACTCAGGTGCACGACGCGCACTCGAGTTTGTCCGGCGGCAGGCGCCGAGTTGTCATCGGTGGTGATGAAGGAGCCGACAGCGCTGCCCCCTGCTCCACCCACGGCATACACGGTGCGATCCTGATTGTCACTTGCGGTAAACGTGATCGTGCCCACCGTCGTGTTCGTGTCGGCGGTGCGCTTGAGCACCAGCGTTCTCGAGCCCGACAACACCGCCGAGTACAACGCAGTGTTCGGCGCAGCCAGCGCGGCGGGTGTGCTTTGCGTGTAGGTGAGATTCACGCCGAACGGCAGGCGCTCGAGAATGGCATTGACTCGACCACGCGTCGTATCCGTGATCACGTTCACAAAGCGCACGCGGCCCTGACCGCCCGAAGGCGCCAGCGGTTCCGTTGCGTCCGTGGTACCGCACGCGGAGCTGATCACGATCAGGCCGGCCAGCACTCCCAGCTTCATGCGATGCGCCACCGGCGCCCTCTCAGTATTGGTCAGGTTCATGGTCATGGATGGCGTCCTCACTGGACCGGGCAGCCGGACGGAAACGTCGCCGGCTCCGTCGGGTCGGGGAGCGCCGAGAAACTGGCGTTGGGGTTGGCGTTTCGGTCGCCGAGCGCGTACGGGAGCCAGCAGCGCTGGCCCTGCGAAGGCACGGCAGGTGCCGCCGTGGGGCCGCGCACCGCATTCTGACGACGCGCATCTTCCCATCGATGCCCCGTGCCAAGCAGCTCGTAGCGGCGCTGCGTGTAGATCTCCGCCAGCAGCTCCGCCTGCGTCAACTGGCCCGTCAACGCGGGAAGGCACGCCTTCGGGTCATCAATGCCTCGTCCGCCCGTGCAGTCTGTGCGCACGGAGTCCAGTGCCGCCTGCGCCGCGGCCAGGCTTCCCTGCGACACCAGAGCCTCCGCCTTGATGAGCAAGGCTTCGTCCGGCATGTACACGGGCAGCGGCGCCTGTGGGCTCGCCCAGCGGCTGAACGGATCGAGCAGCGCACCGATACGTCCCGTGAGCGTCGTAGAGGGCACCACGAAGTATGCAAACCGCTGGTCCTGCGGCAACATGGATGTGCGCCACTGGCGACGCACGGCAATGCCGTTCGTTCCACCCGTCACGTTCGCATACGGATTCACGGTGGGTGCAGGAAACGTCAGTACAGACAGTGCTGCAATGCCCGTACGTCCCACCAGATTCGCCGCAGAGAGCGCGGTGGCCTGATCGCCCGCCATCCGCGCATAACGCGCCCGGAACATCTGGATGACATTCGACAAGTTCACGCCCGGCGTCAGAATGCTGCCGTTGAAGAACGTGCCCGGGGGTGTGGCAGCAACGGTGGCCGCCGCAGAATCGAGCAGCGCCCGAACGATCGGTAGCGCTTGTGATCGGTTGACGTACGTCGGCGCCGTGATGCCGAACGTCTGGACGGGAATGCGCTGGTACGACTGCAGTGCTTCACCCAGCGCCTCGGCCTTGAGCGTCCACGCGAGCGCCTTGAGGCCGCTGCGCGTGGCTGGATCCAGCTGTGCAGACAAGGCGTCTGCACCGGCGAGCAGGTCGTCCGCAGTACGCACCGTCCGATACACGGAATTGAATACGGCATCGGCAATACCGGTGCCTAGCGGAACCGCACCCTGCTCGGCGTCGCTGATGGAAATCAGCGCGGCGCTCGTCGACGCAAATTCATCGGTAACCAATCCCGCCGTGTAGGCAAAGTTCCCATACGACGTCGCGTAGCGTGCCTGAAGGCCGGTGGCCAGCGCGATCACGCCATCGACGTTGCTGGTGACTTGCGCTTCAGTGGGAGAATTCGGGTTCTGCAGGTCGAGGCTGCACGCAGCCAACGAGGCGGCGGCGAGCAGGGTCGCACTGTGCTTGATCATGCGCATGATGTCTGGTCTCCGCGGGTCAGTAAGAGAATCGCGCACTGACAGACCACACGCGCGGAATAGGATAGCCACCGAAATCGAAACCGCGGTCCGCCGCAGTCGTTTGCCCTGAACCCACGCCGCCGGCGTTCGTGCCGAAGAGGTTGATCTCCGGATCGTAACCGCTGTACTTGGTCCACACGGCCAGGTTGCGCCCGGACACTGTCACATCGATGCCGTCCTTGAACAGACGGCGCGCCGCCGGAATATCCAGCGTGTACGTGGCCGAGAGTTCGCGGAGCTTCACGAAGGAGCCGTCTTCCACCCAATACTCGAAGATGCCCTGCGTTCGCGCGTTGAAACCGGGCGGCAGCTTGCGCGGATCGCCATACGGCAGCAACTCCCGTTCGAACTCCTTGGAGTTGCTGGCCACACCGGCGTTCTGCGCGCGCGTGGACAGGTTCATGATGTCATTGCCGAACACGCCGTCCAACAGCATGCGGAATCGCAGCTTCTTGCCGAGCGTGATCTCGTTGAGGAGCGAACCCAGCCACGACGGATTCGGATCGCCGATCACCGCGTTGAGCGAGTCGTTGCACGTGCCTTGGCTGATGGCCTGCCGCTGTGCCAGCGTGGCCCCCATGTCCACCGCCTGATTGCTGCGGCGGTAGCGACCCAGCGAGTCCAGCAGCAAGGCGCCGGTCACGCAGTTGCGGGCGGCGTACGAGCCGTAGAACACGCCGGCTGGCTGTCCGGCACGAATGCGATTCGGGTATCCACCGGCCGACTGGAAGTCGAGGATGTCCAACGACTCCACCATGTTCTTGTTGGTGGAGTACGTGGCGGTGGTGGACCACTTGAAGTTGGCCTTGTCCACGTTCGTGGTCTTGACCATCAACTCCACACCCTTGTTCGACATGCTGCCGATCGGGAAGAACTGGCGCGAGAATCCCGTACTCGTGGCCAGCGGTCGGAAGAACAACAGGTCGGACACAAGGCGGTTGTAGTACGTCGCATCAACGGAAACCTTGCCGTTGAACAGGCCAGTCTCCGTGCCCACTTCCCATTCCCGCGCGCGCTCATTGCGGAGCGTCGGGTTGCCGAACGTCACGTCGTTCACAAATCCAGGCCGACCCGCGAACGGCAGCTGCGCAAAGGCGATGTACTGCGAATAGGCGTTGACGATGCCCGGCTGACTGCCCGCCCATCCGAGCGCACTGCGCAAGCGCAGGTTGTTCACCAATCCTTCACGATTGTTGAGCACCACGAACGACGCCGACAACTTCGGGAACGCCTGCCAGCGCTCCGACGGTGCAAACGTGCTCGATGCGTCGTAACGCACGGCGCCGGACAGGAACAGGCGGTCCTTCACCGACACTTCCTGCTGCCCGAAGAAGCCGAGCGTACGAAGCTCCACTTCGGTCTGCCCCGCACTGAACACCGAGCCGGCACCCACCAACTCTCCTACCGGCGCCAGGCCGTTGGCCACGGCGTTGGTGGTACGCACCTTCTGATTGGTGTAGTTGAAACCACCCGTGGTGCGGAATTCGAAATCACCCACCGGCTTCCACGAGTACGTCGCAATGCCGTCCTGGTTCACGATGCGATTGCCCTGAAACACCGACTGAGAACGGCCCGTGGCATTGGGCGCCGTGCCGAGCACGGCGTTGCGCGGAATGAACTGGCGCTGCTCAAACGACGTGTTGTCCACGCCAATGGTGTAGTCGAGCACCAGCTGCGGCACCGGCGTCCACGTCAATTTGCTTGATCCGATGAAGCGATCAATCGTCTGCGGATTCTTGATGCGGTCGATGGCAAGCAGCGGATTCGTTCCCAATGCCGGCGGCAACGGGTAGATGCCGTTGACGGGGCGAAAGTCCACATTGGTTGGCGCGAAGAACAACGAACCCATGATGCCGTAGTCGTTCTGCTCACCGAAGGCCTGAAATTGATTCTGCGTGGTGACGTAGTTGGCCGTCACGTTCGCAATCAGCTTGGGCGTCAGGGTCTGCTGCAGGTTCACGCGAGCGCCCTGCCGGCGCGACGACGTGCTGCGCAATATCCCATCCTCGGCATTCGCGTTCGCGCTCAGGAAATAGCGAGTCTGCTCATTGCCGCCCTCGACCGTGATGTTCTGCTCGGTACCGGGCGCCTTCGTGAAGATGTCGTCCTGATAATTGAAGCGCGCCACCGGCAGGCCGTTCGCATCGAACGGATACAAGTTGAACGGCTGCTGTTCCCGCAGCTCGCTCGTCGCGTAGCGGCTCGAGAAGGTGAAACGAGGCTTTCCAACGGTGCCACGCTTCGTGAAGATCTGCACCACACCGTTGTTGGCGCGCGATCCGTACAGCGCTGCCGCCGCCGCACCGCGGATGATCTCGACGCGCTCGATATCCGCCGGGTTCAGGTCGGCCAGACGGTTCTGCGGATTGGAGCGACCGCCCAGGTCGGTGAGCTGCGCCGAGCCGTTGTCGATGATCACGCCGTCGATGATGTAGAGCGGATCGGACCCGGAGATGAACGAGTTCGTGCCGCGCAGGCGAACGGACATGCCGCCGCCGCCAGGTCCACCCGAGTTCTGCGTGATCTGCGCGCCAGCCACCTTGCCTTGCAGCGCCTGGTCCAGCGTGACCGCCAGCGCTCGGCTGATCACGGTCGAGTCCACCGACGCGATACTGGTGCCGACCTTGCGTTTCTCCGTAGGCGCCGCGGATCCCGTGACAACCACTTCGCTCAGGTTCACCGCACTCACCCGCAGACCGACGTCGAGCGTCGACGTCGCGCCTGCCGTGACGATCACGGGTAGCGTAGCCGGCGAGTAGCCAATGCGTCGCACGCTGATGGCGCGGGCGCCAGCGGGGACGGCGGTGATGACATACTCGCCGTTCGTGCTGCTGATGGCACCAACGCGGGTACCGACGATCACGATCTGGGCTTCCGCCAGCCCGCGACCGTTGGCGGCGTCCGTCACCTTGCCGCGTACGGTGCCCGTTCCCTCCTGCGAGGCAAGCATGGCCGGCCAAGAGACGAGTGCGAACGTCAGCACCGCAGCGCTGCGACGCAGTTGTAAAAAGTCCATTCCTGTTAGCTCCGAATCTGCGTTTCCCGGGGGACCGCCTTGCTCGTCCGGCCGATGCGCGGCAGGGCGAATTGTCCGGGACAATAGCGGGATTGCCGTTCGGTATCTAGCCGGGACGAACTAGGGACCAACGGCCTCTGATCGCTCGGCGTGCAGAATCAGCGATAACGGGCGAGCCGACTCGGGGTGCATCGGTTCTTCCAGCGATCGGATGCGCAGTCCCGCGGTCAACAGTTGCTCACTCCATGAGCCCAGGGTGCGAAAAAACCACGGCATGGAAGCCGGGAACGCCACGCCGAATCCGTCGAACGTTTCCTCTCGCCAGCCGTCGGCATATGCGCTTGTGCCAACCGCCATCCAAGGATGCACCGTCTGGATGAGCAATCGGCCCCCTGGAGCGAGGCGCTGAGCAAGGGCGCCGAGCAACGGCGCGAGCGGGTCGCCAAGCAGCGCGAAGTTGCAGACGATCAACTCCCATGGACCCGAGAGAATCTCTGGCGAAGTCACGAGATGCGCATATTCCACCGCGTGGAATCGGATGCGAGCAGGTTCTGGATTCGTCGCCTCTGCACGTGCAACCAGTGCCGCGCTGCCGTCCATGCCGACCACATCCCGGCCCGCATGCGCCAGCCCTCGCGCGAGCCACCCCTCGCCGCAGCCCACGTCAAGCACGCGCGCGGCCGGCACGCGTACGCACGCCGAAAGGATGGCCGCGTCTGTCCCCGCGCGCCGACTGGGAATGCGTTGTTCCCGCACCGCAGTGGTCCACGCATCCGCGTTGGCTTCCCAACTGGTCAATAGGCGCGCGTCAAGCGTGCTGGCCTCCTCAGTCATGGACTAACCTGCCACGTCGAACCCCGGCCGAGCAAGAGACGAGGCACGGCCCCCCGTGGTACCTTCCGACATGCCCCCCGTGGATCGTATCAGCGCCATCGCTCACGTCATTCAGATCGCCGTTGCCCCGGTCTTCCTGCTCACGGGCATCGCTTCGTTGCTGGTGGTGTTGACCAACCGACTGGGCCGCATCATCGATCGCGCGCGGTTGCTCGAAAGTCACCACGACGACGCCACCAGCGAGTACCGCGCCACCCTGGGTACGGACCTCCGCATGCTCTCGCGCCGCGCGCGACTGGTCAATCTCGGAATCAGCCTGCTCACGGTCGCGGCCTTGCTGGTATGCGTCATGATCGCCCTGCTGTTTGTCAGCGCCTTCTTTGACAACGACGTTTCACGCGTCGTCGCGGCGCTGTTCGTGCTTGCCATGGTGGCCATGATCACCGGCTTGCTCAGTTTCCTGCGCGAAGTACAATTGGCCACAGCGTCGCTGCGAATTGGTCCGCGATAAACCACGACGTCTCGGCCGTCTCTGCTGGATTCCTGTTCCGGAGCGCCTGACATGCTACAGCGTCTGTTCGCGCATCTGACCTGGGCGGATGCCCGCACGCTCCAATCGCTCCGCGCGATGCACGAGCCGGATACCAGGCACTGGAGGTCTTCTCGCACGTGCTTGCCGCGCAACACATCTGGCTGCGACGCCTCGTGCACAGCCCTGCCGGCTACACGGTCTTTCCGCGGCTCTCGCTCAACGAGGCTGAACGACTCATGGGGGAGAACCACACGGCGCTCGGCGCACTGGCCGCGTCCGACAGCGCCGCCCTCAAGCGCCGCGTGCAATACGTCAACACCAGCGGTCACGAATTCGCAACGACGGTGGAGGACATCCTGCTGCACGTCGTGCAGCACTCCATGTATCACCGCGGACAGGTGGCCTTGCTGGTTCGCGCCTCCGGCGGCACTCCGCTGGCCACCGACTTTATTGCATTCGTTCGCGCGTAGGACACCCGCGTCTGCGGGCGCACGAGGGAACGACAGCAAGTGTCAGCAGCTTGCGAACACCGCCTGGAGTTGCGCAACCGCCCACGCCAGGTCTTCCTGCGCAACCATCAGCGGCGGTGACAATCGAATCACCACGTCGTGCGTTTCCTTGCACAGCATGCCACGCTCCTTGAGCGCCTCGCAGTAACCGCGGGCCGGCTCGTGCAGTTCGATGGCAATCATGAGACCGCGTCCACGCACCGCCTTGATGCTCGGGTGATCGATTTGCCGCAGCTCCCTCAGAAACCAGGCACCGAGCGAGGCGGAGCGCTCCACCAGCTGCTCATCCTGGAGCACGCGAAGCGCAGTGCGCGCAACCGCGCAGCCAAGCGGGTTGCCACCGAATGTGCTGCCGTGTGAACCGGGGCCAAAGACGCCGAGCACCTCCTTCCGTGATACCACCGCCGACACCGGATAGAAGCCACCCGATAGTGCCTTGCCCAACACGTACATGTCGGGAGTCACGCCGTCGTGGTCGCAGGCGAACATGTGCCCGGTGCGGCCCAGTCCCGTCTGAATCTCGTCGGCAATCAACAGCACCTGCTGCGCGCGGCAGAGTTCCGACAACTCACGCAGAAACCCATCCGGCGGCATCAACACGCCCGCCTCGCATTGGATCGGCTCGATCAGCACCGCACACGTGTGCGCGGTCATCGCTGCGCGCACCGCCTCGATATCGCCAAACGGCACGAGTACAAATCCAGGCGCAAACGGTCCGAACTGCGCACGGTAGGCGGGTTCGGACGAGAACCCGACGATGGTGGTCGTGCGCCCGTGGAAATTGTTCTCGAACGCAATGATCGTGGCCTGACCATCCGGAATGCCTTTCTCGCGATAGCCCCAGCGACGCGCCGCCTTGATCGCGGTCTCGATCGCCTCGGCGCCTGTGTTCATGGGCAGCACCATTTCCATGCCGCAAATGGTTGCCAACTCCTCGCAGAACCCTCCCAGCTGGTCGTTGCGAAACGCCCGTGACGTCAGCGTCACCCGGGCTGCCTGCTCCACCAACGTGGCCAGAATGCGCGGATGGCAGTGTCCCTGATTCACGGCCGAGTACGCACTCAGGCAATCGAGGTAACGCTGCCCCTCCACGTCAGTCACCCAGGCACCCTGCGCGTGCGCAATCACCAGGTCCAGCGGATGATAGTTGTGCGCGCCCCACGCCTCTTCGGTCGCGATGCACTCGTCGGTCGCGCGCAATGTGGCACTGTCGGTCATGTGACGTTCCCGGTCAGAGAATTCGACGTCCGAAGGCGCTGGCGATGAGCTCCGCGGCGAGTTCGGCCGTATGGTTTTCGCGATCGAGGATCGGATTGATCTCCACGAGATCCATGGCCACCAACGCCCCGGAGTCATGAATGATCTCCATCGCCAGGTGGGCCTCGCGGAGCGTCGCTCCGCCGCGCACCGGTGTGCCAACGCCCGGCGCTTCGCGGGGATCGACCCAGTCCGCATCGCACGAGACGTGCACCCCGCCGGTGCCGCGCGTCGCAATGGACACCGCCTCATTCATCACCGAGCGCAGGCCGCGCTCGTCGATATCGCGCATGGTGAACGCGTGCAAGCCTCGCTCGCGAATCAGCGCCTGCTCCGCGTCGTCCAGATCGCGGAGGCCGACAAACACCAGATGCTCGGGAAGAATCGCCGGAAACGTGCTGGCGAGATGCGAAAGACGATGATCACCCATACCGAGGAGGTGCGCCACGGGCATGCCGTGCACGTTGCCGCTCGTGCTGGTCTCGGGGGTGTTCAGGTCGCCGTGGGCGTCCAACCAGATGACTCCAAGTCGCTGACCCCGCTCCGCCAGCGCCGTCGCGGTCCCCGCGACCGACCCCGCCGCCAGAGAATGGTCGCCGCCCAGCACCAGAGGGCGCACACCCAGTCGCACCGCCTGCGCGGTCCGCTCGGCCAGTTCGGCGCACACCTCGGTGATTGCCGCGAGCCGAGCCGACGGGTCTTCGGCGATGGAAGCACGATCCGGAACCGCCACGTTGCCGGTGTCATCGACCTGCAACCCTAGCCGCTGCAGCAGGCTGCTCAGGTTGGCGAGGCGCATGGCCGACGGTCCCATGTCCACACCGCGCCGACTGGCGCCCAGGTCCATCGGCACGCCAATGAGCTGGACCACGCCCGAAGCCGGGGCGGGATGTGGGCGACGCGCCCGGAACTCGGCTGTGGTGATCTGATCGAGCGTGAAGGACATGAAGGGAATTTGCGTATCCGCATTGTTAGCAACAAGCTGGAAGGATTGACATTATTGTTCAGTATTATGACTTTTCGTCAGCATTTTGAGGCATTCTGCGCATTCCCATCCGAATTCTGAGTCACGTCATGGACAGCCAGGACCTGCGGCTGATCTCTTTGCTCCGGGAAAACGCCCGAACATCTGTGGCGCAATTGGCCAAACAGCTGCGCGTCTCCCGAGGCACGGTGCAGAACCGGATCGATCGCCTGATCGAGAACCGAGTACTGCTCGGTTTCACTGTGCGCACGACCCCGGAGGCCGCCGCACACCGCGTCCGTGCGGTCATGATGATCAGTGTGGATGGCGATCGTTCCGACGCGATTCTGAGCACACTCCGGGGCTACCCCGAGGTACGCGCGCTGCACACCACCAACGGGCGCTGGGACATCGTGGCCGAGCTCGGGACGGATAGCCTGGAAACGTTTGACGAGGCGCTTCGTGGGATTCGCACGATCAAGGGGATCGCGAACTCGGAGACCAGCCTGCTCCTGTCCACACATAAGGTGTAGCGCAACCGGTCAAGCTCGGCGGTGCAGGCGTCGATACACCCAGTGGGCATCGACGCCACCGCACTTCGCGGGAGGTGTCGCGCACCCCCCTACGCCGCCGCCATGACACCCGGATCGTTCGACAGCCAAAGCTCTCCGCATCGCCGCGTTCGCGCGGTGGTGTTCAGCGCGCTCGCTGTCGTAGCGCTGGCAGCGTCGTTGGGTGCCTGGGGACAGCTCAAAGTGTCGCGGCACGCTGAAGTGGACGGACTGCTCCTGAATCTCGCCGGACGCCAGCGCGCCCTGAGCCGGTCCGTGGCGTTGGCGTCGTCGCTGCCGATCCAAACGAACGCTGGAAGACTCGAAGGGGACCTGCGTCGCATGGAGCAGGACCATGTGCGGCTGGAGGATATCGTCGACTCCCTCGCTCGCTCGGGACGCTCGGGTATCAACACCGTTCGCCTGGCAATCGACCAGACCGTACGGTCGCGCGTCGCGATGCTGGCTGCCGCCCAGTCCCTCTCACGCCTTTCTGCGGCAGCGGATGAACCCAGTCGCCGAGCCTTGGCCGCCGAAGTAGTTCGGCAGGCGGATGTCTTCCTGCCGCAGATGGAGCGCGCCGTCTCGGCGGTGCAATTGTACGTCGACACCAACACCGCCGACGCGTTGCAGACCACTCGCCTGGTGCTGGCGGTCCAACTCCTGCTCATCCTTGCCGTCGCCGTCGGCGTTGTGGAGCCCGTCGTATGGCTCATCCGGCGGCAATTCGTCGACGCGGCGTCACGAACCTCGGAACTCGAGCGGCTCTCCATGGCCGCGCAGCGCACGAACCACGCCGTGGTCTTCACCGACGCGGAACGCCGCATCACCTGGGTCAACGCAGGCTTCACGCGCATCACTGGCTATGCGGCCGACGAGGTAGTCGGGCAATCGCCGGGCAGCGTGTTGCAGTGCGAAAAGACGGACGCCCGCGTGGTTGCCGAGATGCGGGCCGCGCTTGATGCGGGGCAATCGTTCCACGGTGAAATCGTGAATCGAGATCGCGCGGGCAATGAGTACTGGCTCGACCTGGATATCCAGCCACTACGAAATGCAGCTGGCGTGCTTACCGGATTCCTCGCCATTGAAACCGATATCACGGACAAAGTCCTGCAACAGGAACGGCTGAACTCCATTTTCGACACGGTGACGGACGGCATCGTCGTGGTCGGTCCGTCTGGCGCGCTGGTGAAGTGGAATCGCGCAGCGGAACAGATTCTGGGCCTCACCGAGGCGCAGCTGCATGGTCGCGACGCGTTAGACGCACGCTGGTGCAATGTCCGCGAAGACGGTACGGCTTTGGCGGGCGACGAACTCCCTGCCATGGTCACGCTGCGCACCGGCATGCCGCTCCACGGATTTGTCCATGGTGTACGCCAGGCCGACGGATCGCGGCGCTGGATTTCGGTGAGCACGGCACCAAGCTACAGCCCGGGCGGCGATATCTCGTCGGTGGTCGCCAGTTTCAGCGACGTCACGCAACGCATTGAGCAGGAGCATCGGCTGCAGCTGGCAATCGATGGCGCGGGGCTCGGCACCTGGGATTGGCACGTGCCGAGCGGCCACGCGATTTTCAACGAACGATTTGCCACCATGCTCGGCTATGAGTCGGCGCCGTTCCGCAATCACGTTGAAACGTGGGACGCCCTCCTGCATCCAGACGACAAGCCCACCGTGTGGGCGGCGTTGCGCGCGCACTTGGATGGTGATGCGGAATCCTACTCCCAGGAGCACCGCCTTCAACGAGCCGATGGCTCCTGGGCATGGGTACTGGGCACGGGGAAAATCGCCGAACTCGACGAGGCCGGCGCCCCCATCCGCATGTCAGGCGTGCTGCTCGATGTCTCGCACGCGAAGGTGGCCGAGGAGCGCGCGGAACAGGCACAGGAGCGATACGAAGCGGCGATTGCTGGTACCAGCGATGGTATCTTTGACTGGGTGCTCGGCGCGGAGGACATCTGGTTCTCCCCGCGATGCTGGGAACTGCTCGGTTACACCAACGACACCGGGCGTCCGGCGATCACGGTTTCGACCTTTGCGCACAACGTGCACGCCGACGACCGTGCCGCACTGCGCGCCGCGCTCGACGAGCTCTTAGCACTGGACTCGTCCGTTGATCTGGAACTCCGCATTGCCCGGATCGACTGCAGCTACGGCTGGTTCAGGCTGCGAGGAAAGGCACAGCGTGATTGCACGGGGGCGCCGCAACGGCTTGCCGGTTCGCTGCAGGACATCGAAGCACAGAAAAGCGCCGAGCTCGCTCTGCAGCGCGCCACCGCCATGCTGGAGGAGGCACAAAGCGTCGCCCGTACCGGCAGCTGGTCGTTCGACATGGTCACCGGAGTGATCGAGTGGTCGAAACAGGTGTTCGCGCTGTTCGGGCGACGGGAAGCCGACGGGCCTCCCGATTTCATGGGCATGCTCAGCGACTATGCCACGACCGACGCCCATCGATTGCGTGACGCCATCGATGTGGCCGCGCAACGAGGCGACGCCTACTCGCTCGTTCTGCGCACGAGCGACGGCAATCCGGAGATTCGCTACGTGCGCGGCGAAGGGCGCACGAGACGAAATGCCGAGGGCACCGTTGTCGGCATGTTCGGAACCGCCACCGATGTAACCGCTGAAGTCGAGCGTGAGGAAGCACTCCGGAACGCGCGTGCGCAAGCGGAGGAGGCGACAGTCCACGTGCAGCGCACCAACGAAGTACTCGAAGAAGCGACCGCGCGTGCCAACGACATGGCGGCACAAGCCGAAATGGCCAGCCTTGCCAAGAGCGAGTTCCTGGCCAACATGAGCCACGAAATCCGGACGCCACTCACGGCAATTCTCGGATACACGGACATTCTTCGCGACGAACTGGTCGACGAGTCAGGCTCGGCGAGAGGCATCGGCGCCATCGACACCATCCGCCGCGCGGGGGATCACCTGCTGACGGTGATCAACGACATCCTTGACCTGTCCAAGATCGAGGCAGGCAAACTGATCATCGAACAAGTCGAAACGTCCCTCCCGTCTCTCCTCGTCGATGTACACAGCCTCATGCGCTCGCGCGCGGAAACCAAGCAGATTGCGCTGCACCTCGTGCTGGCGACGCCGATTCCGGATCGGATTCTCAGTGACTCGACGCGCCTGCGTCAGATCCTGATGAACCTGGTCGGTAACGCCGCGAAGTTCACCGACCACGGGCACATTGACGTGCGCGCCATGACTGCCGCGCGCGGCGCGGACTCGCTGCTGCGCATCGAAGTGGAGGACACGGGACCGGGAATGACCGCGGCGCAGGCACGGCAGCTGTTCCAGCCGTTCACCCAAGCGGACGCCTCAGTGACGCGAAAGCACGGTGGGACTGGGCTGGGTCTGACGATCTGTCGACGACTCGCCTCACTCATGGGCGGCACCGTGCAGCTCGAGTTCACGGAGGTCGGTCGGGGATCGCGCTTCGTGCTCGAACTGCCGCTGCACCCGATGCCGGACAGCACGTTGGTTCACACGCTCGACGTCGGCCATGACAGGTCGCGCGACGCAACAACGAGCGCTGCCGCTCTGCCAACGCTTCGTGGACGCATCATTCTCGCGGAGGACGGCGAGGACAATCAGCGCCTCATTTCGTTTCACCTCAGCAAGGCAGGCGCGGACGTGACGATCGCGGCCAACGGCCGCATCGCGCTCAACCTGATCCACGCCGCGGCACGCGAGGATCGCCCGTTCGCGTTGCTCGTGACGGACATGCAGATGCCGGAAATGGACGGCTACTCGCTTGCGCGCACCTTGCGGCGAGAGGGATCGACCATGCCGATCATCGCCCTGACGGCGCACGCGATGGCCGAGGATCGGCGCAAGTGCATCGACGCCGGTTGCGACGACTACGCCACCAAGCCGATTGACAGGACGCATTTGATCGGCACCTGCGCGCGATGGCTGGGCACGTTGCTCTCACCCGACGAGATATTCCCCAGGGCAATCGCATCGTCCTCGGGTTCGACCCCTCCGGCCGAAACGGTCGGAACCGGCCGCGCGACAGCCGCTCGGGTGCGGCAGGCCGGCGACGATCCGGACACTGCGGACGTTGGCGACGTCCTGCTCAGCGAGCTGGCGGACGATCCCGACATGGCCGATCTGGTCGATGAGTTCCTCGGACACCTTATCCAGCGAATTGTCGTGCTCGTCCGTGAGCACGAAGCCGAAAACTGGGCCGGGCTCACGACCACGGCTCACCAGCTCAAGGGTGCAGCTGGCGGGTACGGGTATCCCACCATCAGCCAGGCCGCCCTGATCCTCGAGCGACTGGCGAGAGCAGCTGATGATCCCGTCGCGTTGAAGACGGCGCTCGACGTCCTGATTGATCGTTGCCGCGCGGCCGTCCGCGGCGGCACGATTGCCGAAACCGCCATCCCGGGCGTGACCTTGCCTCCCGAAGACACGTCCTTCTGACACTCCAATGATCGCTCTCGCGCAGTCTCCGCCGCCCGCATCGCGCGTTGTCCTTATCGACGACGATCCGCTGATCCATTCGCTCGTGACCGCCATGCTGCGGCCGACCGGCGCGACCATCGCGTCCGCCATGAATGGCGTGGACGGCATCGCGAGGGTCCGGGAACACAGTACCGACGCGATTCTCCTGGACTTCGACATGCCCGGCGAAAGCGGGCTTGATGTGCTCGCGCTGCTCAAGGCGGACCCTGAGCTCGCGACCGTGCCCGTGATCATCCAGACCGGGAGTGAGAGCAACAAGACGCTGACGGACTGCTTCGCCGGCGGTGCGGTGGACTACATCCGGAAACCGTTTACCGCAGCGGAGCTTCGCGCGCGCGTCGGGTCGGTGCTGGAGCGTCAGCGCATGATGGCCGCACTGACGCAGGCTGCGCACGTCGACAAGCTCACGGGTTTGTCCAATCGCGCCGCTCTCAGCGAACGACTCACCGAAGCGGTCGCTCGGGCGAGGCTCGATGGTGGAAGTTGCTTCTCCCTGCTCTTTCTGGACTTCGACCGCTTCAAACTGGTCAATGACACCCTCGGTCACGACGTGGGCGACCAACTGCTCCAGGGCATCGCCGGGCGGCTGCGCGGAAACCTGCGTGCGTCCGACTCCGTGGCGCGACAGCAGTCGGCAACCACTGTTGCTCGACTGGGCGGCGACGAGTTCGTGGTCATTCTCAACGGCGTCAATGACCCGGCGACCGTCTCAGGGATTGTGGATCGACTGCTCGATGCGCTGAAGGCGCCATACCGGTTGGGCGAGCACAACGTGCGGTCCAGCGCCAGCATTGGCGTGGTCTACAGCTCGGACAGCTACGACTCTGCCGACGCGATGCTGCGCGATGCAGACATCGCGATGTACGAAGCCAAGGCACGTGGGCGTAGCTGCCAGATTGTCTTCAGCACGAGCATGCGGGATGCCGTTCGCGCCCGACACGAGACGGAGAACGATCTTCGAGAGGCGCTCGGAACGGACCAGCTGTACCTGGTCTACCAGCCGATCGTGTCGCTCGAGGACAGCTCCATTCACGGCGTCGAAGCACTGGCGCGCTGGCGCCATCCAATCCGCGGCAACATCCCGCCAGACTGCTTTATCCCCATCGCCGAGGAGACCCGGCTCATTCTTCCGCTCAGCGACTGGATTCTCAAGGACGCGTGCACAACGTTCATGCGATGGTATCGTGCCTCGCCCGAGCGGGCGCCGCGGTACATGAGTGTGAACCTCTCCCGCGTGCAGATGTCCGATCCGCGATTAGTGGATCGGACCATGCAGGTCGTCGCTGATTTGGGAATGCGCCCCGATCAGCTGCAGCTCGAAGTCACCGAATCGCAGATCATGCAGCACCGCTCCATCGCCCTTGGTCTGCTGGCCGAGTTCCGCGATCACGGCGTTCGTCTGGCCATGGATGACTTCGGAACGGGATACTCATCGCTCTCGTGCCTGCAGGAGTTCCCGCTGGACGTGCTCAAAGTCGATAAGTCATTTGTTGCAAATGCCAAGCGCGGCCGCGACTTCGCCGCGCTGCTGCACGCGGTTGTCGTCCTCGCCGACAACCTTGGCCTCAAGGTGGTGGCCGAAGGTATCGAAGACGAGGAGCAACTGGTGCTGCTGCAGGCGTTGGGCTGTGCCTACGGGCAGGGCTACCTGATGGCCCGTCCGATGCCCGCCGAGGACCTGGCCCGGCTCATCGGTCTTCCATCGGCGCTGGCCGCCTGATGACCGTGAGCACCGCTCCAACGTCGGCGTTTGCCCCCACGCCCGCGGCCATCGCATTGATCGACGATGCGATCAGCCGGGCTGGCCAGTTGGCCTCGCTCCCGGAAGTGGCCATGGAAGTCATGCGACTCGCCGAAGATCCCAACGCCACTGGCGACGACCTTGATCGCGTACTCTCCACCGATTTGGCTCTGAGCGCGCGCGTGCTCAAGATCGTCAACTCCGCGTACTACGGCGTCCGACGCGAAGTCACCGCCATTGGCACGGCCATTGTAGTGCTGGGCTTCGCCGCCGTGAAAAACATCGCGGTGGCGGCGAGTCTCTCGCGCATGTTTCGTGTCGCGCCGGGTGCCGGCAGCTTCGAACCGCGGGAGCTGTGGACGCATGCGATCGCCGTCGCCACCGCAGCGCGGTTGATTGCCTCCCGTGTGCGCGGCGTCGACGCGAGTGATGCATTCCTGGCCGGACTGATTCACGACATTGGATTGATCGTGGAACTGCAATCGTGCCGCGAGCCGTTCGTCACGCTTGTCGCGGTCGCGGCGCAAGACCGGATCACCCCGTTTCGCGAGCTGGAAGTGCTACACATCGGCGCGAGCCACGAGGCCTTCGGCCAAGCGCTCTGCCGAGCCTGGAGATTCCCCGTGGCGCTGCAGCGCGTCGCCGGTGCGCACCATGCGCCCATGAGACTTCCCGCGGATGGGCGACGACTCACCGCCATTGTGCATGTTGCCGACCATCTCGCCGCGCAAGCCGAACTCGGCTACGCGCGGACGGTCGAAGGGGAATCTCCCGACCCAGACGTTCTCGCTTGGCTCGGGTTAACTGAGCAGGACCTGAGTGAATTGGCGCAGGCGCTGCCGCCCCTCGTGGCGGAAGTGATGCCGATTCTCAGCGGCCACGCCTGACGTCTCAAGCGGCACCGCAGCCCTCGTCGCGCACGTAGGGCGGTGCGGTCCAAGCCGTACGCTCCTCGTCCGAGCGCCGTTCGTGAGATATGGTTGGAGGGGTTCGTTTTCCTCTTCCCGTGGACTGCGCATGGACACGCTGTATCATCACGTCGAGCATCAGCCTCATCATGAGGAGCACTTCACCGGCAACGCGACCGTACGCGATGTCGTCATCGGTATGGCCGACGGCCTGACTGTTCCGTTTGCGCTCGCGGCAGGAATCTCCGGTGCCGTTGCGGCCACGTCGTTAGTCGTCACCGCGGGGCTCGCCGAAATCGCTGCCGGTTCGATCGCGATGGGGTTAGGCGGATATCTCGCCGCGCGAAGTGAGGAAGAGCACTACCGGAACGAGCTCCGACGCGAAGAACGCGAGATCATTGAAAAACCTGACGCGGAACGGCGCGTGGTCCGCGATGTGCTGGAGCAGTACGGACTCACACCGGACGAAAGCGCCCTCGTGATGGCCGGACTCGAACGGCGACCGAACGCCTGGCGGGATTTCATGATGCGGTTCGAGCTGGGTCTCGAGGAACCCGACCCCAAGCGAGCCCTGAGAAGCGCGGTGACCATCGCGAGCGCGTACATCGCCGGCGG
Source organism: Gemmatimonadaceae bacterium (assembly GCA_031379145.1). GTDB lineage: Bacteria > Gemmatimonadota > Gemmatimonadetes > Gemmatimonadales > Gemmatimonadaceae > Gemmatimonas. The sequence goes on along the minus strand of JANNEV010000450.1, from coordinate 18,812 downwards.
TTTCGTCCCCTTGGCGCCCTACATGGTGTACACGGACGACGCGCGCCGCGCCCTGCTGGTCTCCATCGTCGTCACCCTGATCGCCCTCGCTGGCTTCGGGTGGTTGAAGGGACGTTTCACCGGCGTGTCGCCGTTCCGAAGCGCGCTGCAAACCAGCACGATTGGCGGCATCGCGGCGGCCGCCGCCTTTGGCATTGCGCGCCTGATCGAGCAGCACTGACGCTACGGGCACACGCACAAGCGGCCGCCGGCACAAAGCCGACGGCCGCTCTCGCTATGACGTCGCGATGCGCGACCTCACACGTGGGTCAACTGCGGATCTTGGTGACTTGTTCGGCCGCCGGACCCTTCTGGCCCTGCACAATGTCGAACTCAACGCGCTCGCCTTCGGCCAGCGTGCGGAAGCCACCGCCCTGGATCGCCGAATGATGCACGAAGCAATCCTTGGAACCGTCGTCGGGCGTGATGAAGCCAAAACCCTTGGCGTCGTTGAACCACTTCACCTTGCCGGTCGTACGCATGGCACTGCTCCTGTTGCTGTGTGTTCGGAGTCCGGCCCTGCCGTACGCACCGAGCACTGTTGTTCGCGGATATGCCCCCCGCGTGAGGCGGCCGGCATCCGTCGATACCGGCAACACACAACTCCCTCAGTGTGCCGCCAAAACGAAAGGGACCCGCGTTGAGCCAGGTCCCTGAAGTCGCCAGCTCCTCCGCATCCGCACGCATTGCAGCGCACATCTTGAATTTTGTGCTCCAAGACGCTAGCACGGTCCGGACCGGCTGTCAACCAGCGCATCGCCGCTCCACAAGCGCGTCTCCAGGACCGGGCCGGAACGCTGACCGCGTGATCGTTCGGCGGGTGCATCGTCAGTCGAGGAGTGGCCTGCAGGAGTCCGGCGTGCTCCCTCCACCCTCCTCCAACCGTTCACCCACACTCCACTCACCGACCGTGCAACGGCTTCTCGTTCTGCTGTCCACGTTTGTGCTCGGAAGTCTTGGCTGGTACGTCGGCGAAAGCCTCGGGTACTTCACCGCGTTCGCACTGTCCATGGTTGGCACCGGCGCGGGAGTGTACTTCGGCCGGCAGCTCGCACGACGTTGGGGACTGTAGCGGGCGCGATACGCAAAATCCGCTCGAGACCGCTTTACAGCCGTCGCGCGTGCTGCCAACCTCTTGTCACCCCTCTCCGGAGCACTCGTGAAGGATTCGCAGCTCAAAGCCCTGATCAAGAAGACGGTCGCCAAAGCCGCACAGCCCAAGAAGCAGGCTCGCCCATCGTTCGACTCGACGCTGGAAGCCACGCGCGGCGGCAAGGAACCGATTGCCGGCACCGAAGCCGAGGAAATCTTCAAGGAAATGAAGCGTCGAGAGTTCTAGAGCCCAGGGATGACGGCTGCAGCGGACGCCGTCAAGCTCCTCGCTCCCACGATCGCATCCGAGCGTGGAATGCGGGACCGGTTCCTTCGCGAGGCGCGTACCGCCGCCCGGTGCTTTCATCCGAACTTCGTGCCCGTGCACCTCGTCGAGGAGGTCGGCGACTTGGCGTACGTCGTCCTGGCGTACGTCGTCATGGCGTACGTCAATGGAGATACGTGGGCGGATCAGGAAATCGGCTGGGCGTTGCATTGCGCGCTCAAGCGCGGCGTGGTGCACCGTCACGTCAAGCCGAAGAACATCCTGATTGAGGATGGTACAGGCCAGACGCTCATCACCGACTTCGGCATCGCGCTTCGCGCGGGAATCCATGACACCGTGGATTCGCACGGCACAGCCGGTACTTCGCAGCGACGGGCCAACTTCCGTTCGGCGGACGCACCACGCTTGCGCACCACGCTTGCGCGCGTCACGCAGCACGGAGCCATACCGGGGCCAAACACGGCGGCCGTGCGTCTCGCGGCGCCGGCGCTCCCTCTGCATCTCGCAGATGCAATCGATCGATGCCTCGAGTACCACGCAACCGAACGCTTTGCGACCGCAGCGGCGTTCGTCCACGCGGTCGATTGGGTTCCCGCCGTACCAGTGCGTCCACCGGTGCTGTTACCCATGGCGAGCCGTGCCAGTGGCGCGCGAATTGGAGGGTCACGTCGACGCCGTTGAGAAAGCTCGGGCAGTGCTGCGGCCCCATCAGGCAGAGCTCACCCCGGTGTAGTGTCCCGGCCGCACGCGTGTAAAATTGTGAGCATGCGAGACAGCATGCGAGACAAGCCGTTGGCGCACGAAGGAATGCGCCCATTCCTGACCGCGTCCTGGCGCGACCTGGTGCTGGTCAGCTGGGCCGTCGATCCGGCACTGCTCCGGCCCTACGTCGCGGCTGGAACAGAGTTGGACCTGTGGAAGGGGGACGCGATGATCAGTCTGGTGGCATTCGATTTTCGCGACACGCGCGTGCTTGGCATGCGCATTCCGTTTCACGCGCGCTTCCCCGAGGTGAATCTGCGGTTCTACGTACGTCGAACCACCGCCGACGGAGAGGTCCGACGCGGGGTGAGCTTCATTCAGGAAATGGTGCCGCGCGGCGCGATCGCCTGGCTAGCGCGAACAGTCTATGGCGAACCCTACGTGGCGCGACCCATGCGGCAAGCCGCGGTGCCGGAAGCTCCGCTCAGCGATCCGTTGTCGGATGCCACGCGATCGCTGGTATACGAGTGGAAGCGGCTCGGCGAATGGGAACGAGTCATTGCCCTGATGAACACGCCGCCGCGGCCCATGCGACACGACTCCGTCGAGGAGTTCATCGCAGAGCACTATTGGGGCTACACGCATCGGCCCGGCAAGCCGACGCTCGAGTACCGGGTCAGTCATCCGCGCTGGAACATCAGTTTCCCTGCCGAGTGCCTCATCGAAGCAGATATCGACACGTTGTACGGTAAGGCGTTCGCCAAAACGCTCGACACGCCACCGTTGTCTACGTTCGTCGCGGAAGGCTCAGCGGTCGCAGTGTATCCCGGCCAACAGATTCGACCCTGATGTCATCCCTCGCGCATTCACGACCGCGCTCACGAGGCCGAGTGCTCACAAGCAGTGCAGCGTGCCTGTGCCTGCTCGGCGCGCTCACGCGATGCACCCGCGGGGAGTCTCCGCGTGAACCAGCGCTGTCGGCGAACACCAGCCAGACACGCGCGCACGCGGCGGATACCGCACGGTTATCCGGGACGTGGTCGGAGGCTGGCGAGCGATCGGTCTGGACGGCGATGGCCGTGGGTCGCATCGTCGTGCTCGTGGAGGAAACCGCACCACCAGACAGCGAACCAAGCCTGCGACGCACATTCAACTTCGACAGCTCAGGCACGCTGACCCGCGCGGCAGAGCTGAAGTCACAACTGGTATCAAATGGCAACGCGTCGCCAAGCATGCTGCAAGCGAAAACCGAACTGGAGTTCCTCGGTAACGGGACCGTCCGCAGTCGCAGACGCGTGAACGGCGTCGAGAAGCCGGTGCAGCCATGGGATGTAGACAACCTCCAACGACACGCTGACGTTCTTCTGGAACTCGCACGCCGCGACGTTCCGCGCCGCTGACTTCGCACCAGAGCATCCCCAACCATGACCGACTACGAAAAGCTGGGCGCGTTTTATCTGGGCAAGCGATACGACCTCGAGACGCGAGCGCGCCGCGATGATCTGCTGCTCTATGACGCCAAAGATCTGACCACGCATGCCGTCATCATCGGCATGACCGGCAGTGGCAAGACCGGCTTGGGCGTGGACCTGATCGAAGAGGCGCTGATTGATCGCATCCCCGTGATCGCCATCGATCCCAAAGGCGATCTGGGAAACCTTGCGCTCCGATTCCCGCGCCTGTCCGCCGCCGACTTCCGCCCCTGGGTCGATGCGCAGCAAGCGGCCAACGCGGGCGCGACGGTAGATGGGTTCGCGGAACAGCAGGCGAAAACCTGGGCCGATGGACTCGCCAGCTGGCAGCAAGACGGTGCCCGCGTACAGCGACTGGTGGATGCTGCCGATGTGACCATCTACACGCCGGGCAGCACGGCGGGGAAGCCGATTTCGCTGCTGCGAGCGTTCGTTGCGCCACCAGCCGCCATTCGCGACGACAGCGAAGCCTTGCGCGAGCGCGTTGATGCCACCGCCACGAGCGTGCTTGCACTTCTTGGCATCAACGCCGATCCGATCTCCAGTCGTGAGCACATTCTGCTGGCCAATTTGCTCGCCACTGCATGGAGCGAGGGCAACGACCTTGACCTCGCCGGCTTGATCGGCGGCATCCAGTCCCCTCCCTTCCATACCATTGGCGTCATGCCGCTGGACACGGTCTTTCCACCCAAAGACCGTATGGACCTGGCAATGAAGTTGAATAACCTGCTCGCCGCTCCCGGATTCCAGAATTGGCTCAAGGGCGAGCCGCTCGATACCGCCAGCCTGCTGTATGACGCGACGGGCAAGCCCAAGGGTTCGATCATTTCCATCGCGCATCTGGGGGACGCCGAGCGCATGTTCTTCGTGACCCTGCTGCTCGCGGACATCCTCTCCTGGGTGCGCGCGCAGCCGGGCACCGGATCGTTGCGCGCCATTCTCTACATCGACGAACTGTTCGGCTACATGCCGCCGGTGGCGAGTCCGCCGTCCAAGGTTCTGCTGCTCACACTGCTCAAACAGGCGCGCGCATACGGCTTGGGCGTTGTGCTCGCGACACAGAATCCCGTCGATCTCGACTATCGCGGACTGTCCAATACGGGCACCTGGTTCATCGGCCGTCTGCAGACGGAGCGCGACAAGATGCGCGTGATGGAGGGGCTCGAAGGCGCGTCCGGCGGCCAACCGTTCGACAAGGACGCGATGGAGAAAACGATCGCCGGCCTCGGGAAGCGTGTCTTTCTCATGCACAGCGTGCACGAACCGGCGCCGGTCACCTTCGAAACACGCTGGACGATGTCGTATCTGGCTGGCCCGATGACCCGAGAACAGATCAAACTCCTGCAACAGGCTTCAACGTCGGCAACGTCGAGTGCGCGTATCACCGACAGTGCCATCAGTACGACGAACACAAGTGGCGGCCTTTCCGGTTCGGATCTCTCGTCGACGGGACGCGCGCCAGTGCTCCCGCCGGACGTGCCGCAGTACTTTGTTCCGCCGAGGGCGGGCAACAGCGCCATCAGCTACAGCCCCGCGATCCTCGGGTTGGCCGATGTTTCTTTCTCCAGTGCAAAGCTCGGCGTCACGGCGCAACGACGCGTCATGCTCATCGGCTCGATGGACGACGGCCCCATTCCACTCGAGTGGGATGGCGCGGAACGCGTGGACCTCGACCCCGCTTCGTTGGAGCGCGCACCACGAGACAATGCGTCATTCGGTGCAGTTCCCAGGGCTGCGACCAACGCCAAGAGCTATCCGGCGTGGAGCAAAGCCTTTCAAAAATGGATCGTGACCAACGAGCAGGTCGAATTGCTCAAGTGCGCGTCGCTCAAGCTTACGTCCAACGCGGGCGAATCCGAGCGCGATTTCCGGATCCGCCTGCAAGTGGTGTCACGTGAAGGGCGCGATGAGCGAGTTGAGCTCCTTCGTCAGAAGTACGCGACGAAGCTGAGCGCGCTGCAGGAGCGTGTACGCAAGGCGGAGCAGGCCGTGCAGCGCGAACAGTCGCAGGCGAGCCAGGCGAAAATGGACTCCGTCATCTCCGTTGGCAGCGCCATCCTCGGCGCCGTTTTCGGACGCGGGAAGATCGGCGTCGGAACGCTCGGTAAGGTGGGAACTGCCGCTCGCGGGGTTGGTCGGGCAACGCAGCAGAGCGGTGACGTGGCGAGGGCCTCCGAGAGCGTGGCTGCGCTGCAGGCGCAGTACGCCGCCATCGAATCAACGCTGCAATCCGAAATCGACGCGCTCGGCGAGACGTTTGATGCCCAGCAGGAGACGTTGGATCGCACGCCAATCAAGGCCAAGAGCGGCGATGTGCAGGTGCAGCTCGTCGCGCTCGTGTGGATGCCGTATGCGCGGGATGCCGCCGGGGCCGTTACCGCCGTTTGGCGGTAGCGGGGCGGTAGCGGGGCGGTAGCGTTGTACTGCTAGCCGTTGCTGGACTGCTACTTCCTTACCTGTGCGGTCAGATCGCGAGAATCGTCCACGAGATCAGCATCGCGAAGAAAAACGCGACGAGAGGCTCGACGACCATGGTCGGGTCGAGGTGGGGTGCGACAGCCGAAACACGTGGGCGATGATCGGTGGTGCGCATGGCTGACTCCGGAGTCGGGGACGAGTGTGAGAAGAGACGAGACAACCGCCTCACCGGTCACGCATCAACCGCAACCTGTAGGGCACTCACTTTCGCGGCGGCGGCTCCGCAACGGTTCGCGCCGCGCTGTCCACGCGGGCGCCCGGCCGACGCGCGACCTCTTCCGCTTTTTTCTGACTGTTGAGCGTCCAATCGAAGGTGGAGGACACGGTCTGGAAGGCCCCTCGCTCCAGCCATTCCTTATCCGCCGGATCGAACCACCGCGCCAGAAATCGGCCCAGGTCAGCCCGCGTGGCTCCAAAATCCGCGCGGTAGTAGGTGAAGATCGGACTGAGCACCAGCAGGTGCATCCGCCGAACCGGCTCCAGTCTGTTCTGGCTTGGCGATGCGCGAAGAAATCGACGTCCTTGATCATCGAGTTGTGCATTCAGCGAGGCGCCACGATACGCTTCACTGCGCAGCGGCGGGCTGCCGAGTGCCGCGTAGACCATGGCAAAGTGAATGCGCGGATCGCTGAATTCCCGACGAAGGATGTGGTGCGCCACGTCGTCGAGCGTGAGCGTCCGCTGCCCTGCGCGCACAAACGGGGCGCTCCATGGCCCTTTGAGTCGCAAGAATCCCAGCGACTTGTCGATATTGCGAATCGACCCGGTTTCGCGACTCGCGACCACTCGCTGGATCGTAAATGCGTTGTACACGTTGAGCCAGAATGCGAGCCGCTCGTCAGCGTCCAGAACCGCCGGATTGATGCGGTCAAGGGACGCCAAATAGCGAGGAAACAGCGTGTCCAACGCGAACCCTTCATAGTTCACGTGGCCATGGTCGACGAAGCGACGCAGCAGCGCATCATAGATCGAGTGGTCCACCGCCACCGCCGAGGCGACCGTACTCGACGTCAAGGCGCCTCCACTCGCGATCGGGGGCTTCCCCTTCGCCGTCGAGCTTCCCTGCGCGTTAACGCGTTCGCTGTTCGCGGCCGACGTCGCCAGCGCGATCAGAACCATCACCACGACGCGCTCCAGCTCTCGAAAAAGGCGGTAACGCGCGAATGGCATGTCAGATATCTTGTGCATCGGGAATACCACCAAGTTGAACGGAAGTCCCACGCCTGCACGATACCAACATGACCCCCGCCTGGCTGATAGGCACCTGGCGCTTGCTGCACGCCGACAGCCCATTGGACTTCGCACCTGGCGTCCGCATGGAGTTCCGTGAGGATAGCCAACTGTACTACCACATCGACGTTGGCGGTACGGACCAGATCGTCTCGCTGGTCTATCGCGTAGCAGGCGACGTGCTGCACACTGACAACCCCGCCGCCCCGCACTCGATGTCGGTACGGATTGTGCACGGAGAGGGCGACGTACTCCTCCTGGACTTTGCCGGTGCCCAGGCCGCGCTCGTCCGAGAAGGAGTCTCAACCCACTCGCCGTGAGCGCGGAGGTCGGCACGCCACCGTAGGTTACGTGAGGTCTCGGCAACCCGTCAGAAGGGGCGCCGCACGTTCGTCGCCCATTCCCCCCCTCGCTACATGCCTTCACTCCTCGCTCGATACCCGGCGCTGCCATGGATCGCGCCGTTTGCGGTGTTCATGCTGCTCCTCGCGGCAGCGCCCTCGTTGCCGTTGGCGCAGCCGTGGGAGTCGATCGTGCGCGTCGGTATCCTGGTGCTCGTCATCGCGCTCGCGTCAGGAACGGTTGTCCGACGCCTGCGCGTGCAGCACGGCGTGGCCAGCGTGGCCCTTGGACTGGCGGTGTGCGCACTCTGGGTCGCCCCTGATCTGCTCGTTCCCGGATGGCGTTCACACTGGCTCTTCCAGAACGGCATCACCGGAACCATCAAGACCTCGATCGCGCCCGCCGAGCTGGCGAACCCGCTGGTGTTGTGGTTGCGGATTGGTCGCGCCGCGCTCCTGGTCCCCATTCTTGAGGAGCTGTTCTGGCGTGGATGGCTACCGCGCTGGATCGTGAACAACGACTGGCAGAAGGTGCAGCTGGGCACGTACAGTACGCTCGCGTTCGTCGGAACGGCGCTGCTGTTCGCCAGCGAGCACGGACCCTTCTGGGAGGTGGGACTGCTCTGTGGTCTGATCTACAACTGGTGGATGTGGCGGACCAAATCGCTCGGCGACCTGGTCCTGGTGCACGCCGTCACCAACGCCGCACTGTGCGCCTATGTACTCATGACGGGAAAGTACGAGTACTGGATGTAGCGAGCCGCGGAGCTCACCCAGCTGCGCTACCGCGTGCCTCCGCGGCATCCGGTCAGCCGAAACGCCCCAATTCGCGTGGAGTAGCTGGTCGCCTCGGCCCGCAGATAGTCGCCGGTGTACCAGATGGTGCAGTCGTCCACGGGATCAACCGCGGTCTGCGTATAGTCCTGCCAACGCAGCGTGCTGGTTTGCGACGCGCCGCCATCGATCAACCGCCGTTCACGCGAGAGCGTACCGAGGCGGTCGGCAGGACGTCGGCCGGCAAATCGCTGTCCGGGAAACTGTGTGGCACTCCCGAATGAGTACCCGATGCCTATGTTCCCTAGACCATCCATGGCGGGACTCGCCATCCAGCGAAAGGCCGAGTCAATCGCGTATGTGCCTTGCTGATGCAGCACGATCCGACGCGCCGGATCATTGGCGTTCACGCGGAACTCGTACCAGCGGACACCCCCGCCGCCCGCCGCGGTGTTGATCGAGTGCACGGCCACAATCGATTCACGAACACCGATTCGACGATACGCCACGCGCGCCATCAGCTTGTCGCCCTGCGCGTCCAGCCTGCGATCCGTTCCGGGTTGTGGGACACAGCTCGTGAGCTGACCGCCACAGAGATAGGCGTAGGGCGCGACGGCCAGCTTAGTCGGGCCCGTGACGCTTGACAGTGCTGGGTCGCTCCAATCGACATGAAACGACCAGGCATAGATGCCGTCGTCCGAGAGCTGCTTGTTGAGTTGCGCGCCGCCGGTGGCGAGCATGATGTTCGGGGCACCCGCTGGTGGCAGCTGCCGACCGTCGAGGTCAACGTTGTTCAGAAAGTTGACGCCATCCATCACCACGCATTGCTCCGTGGCCGACTCACCCCGCAGCATCCGAATGCGATCCACCACACAGGCATGTCGCTGAATCAGATCGTCGCTCGTGCTGGTGGGGACGTAGTAGCCGTCTGGCCAGACCGCTGGGCGGGGATAGTCGGGGAACAATGGACGTACAAACTCGTAGCGAAAGTAGGCACCCATCGGATCGCTTGTGGCGCTGATGGCATAGCACATCGCGTACGATCCGCTATCGGTCGAGGTCACGATCGGCGGCGTTGCGGCCACGGCAGATGGCGGGGCTGTCGGAGCGATCGATGGCGCGGGTAGCGAATCCAACGAGGGCGAGTACAGGACAACAGCGGCCCCTGGCTGTCCCTCGCGTCCAATCATGCTGAGCGTGGCCGGCTCACCGCTCTGTGGTGTCCGCGGCTCGACGGCCCGGCGCGGCTCGCGCGAGAACACGGGCATGACGATCAGCCATCGATCGGCCAGTTGATCATAGCGAACGACGGCATCACCGCTGTTGCGGCGCTCGCACGCGCCTCCGAAGCCACGAAACACTGTGTTCGTTGGCATCGGGCCATAGAGCGGCCGACCGGAGCTTGGATATCGCGTCCCTCGCTTCGTGAAGACGGCGATTCGACTGTTGACGGTCTGCACGATGTGGTCGCGTCCCACCGCGAGGCTGTTATCCGACGGATTGCGCGTGCTTGCGCTACCATGCGGTCCGACGAAGCCCACCCCCAACCCGTCGAAGGCGTCGACGAGCGCTGGCGGAGTGCGGCTGCCCTCGCGCCGCTGCTCCACCGACCGCGTCGCCGTCGCCCCGTCACGCGTCGACTGTGCCCCGGCAGTGGCATTGCCATCGACGCCGCTCACCAAAAGCAGCAGCACCGCGACAACACCACATCGCGACCCGGAGACCCTCCGTCGCGGGCGCATCAGGTTGGTCCCGCACGTTTGCGCATGCCCATCAAATCGAGGCATCCGTACAGCCATCGATGCCCCGCCAGGCGAGTATCGCACGCAACTGCGCGGCGAACGCTGATCGTTCCTCGATCGGCAACGGAGCGAGCAGGAGATGCTCAGCGCGCTTGATCTGGCCCTCCAGAGTGGCCGTCAGTCGCCGCCCGTCGGCCGAGAGTGAGAGACGATATACGCGTCGATCAGCGGGATCGTCCCGCCGATCGACGATTCCCGCATCGGCGAGCGCCTGGACCAGCTGCATGGTCGTGGTACGGTCGATACCCAAGCGCTGACCGAGCGCGTGCTGCGGCATCGGACCCTCGTCACGCAGCACGAGCAGCATGAAGTACTGTCTCGGCCGCACACGGTGCGCGGCCAGAACCTGCTCAAAGCTCATCCGAAACACCAAGGCGACTTCATTCACCAGAAAGCCCACCGCCGTGGTTACCGACGCCGGAAGCGAGGGGTCGGACTGGTCGGAGACTGTAGGGAGACGACGGCGTGAAACCATGAGCGTTGACAAAGGGGAAGAGTAGGCACATAGTACGCCATTCTGATCGTCAGAGCTACTGACTATCTATTGTACTGAGCATATCCATCCCAGACAGCTTCCGGAGCTTTTGTGAGCAAAGCCGCTTGGTTACTCCAAGTTATTGTCGCGCTTGCGTTTATGGAGTCGGGTAGCATGAAAGTCCTCAAGTCTGGCGATTCCCTGCGAGCCGATCCCCGCATGGGCTGGGCAACCGCTTTCAGCGATCGCGACATCAAGCTCATCGGCGCCGCCGAGGTCACCGGCGCGCTGGGCATCATCCTTCCTGCGGCATCGGGAGTGCTGCCGATGCTGACGCCCGTTGCCGGCGTTGCTTTGGCAGCGCTGATGGGCGGCGCAGCCGTGGTGCACCTGCAGCGCGGCGAATCGCCAGTGGCGCCACTGGTGCTCGGAGTGCTGGCGCTGATTGCCGGACTGCTGCGTTGGCAGCATCGGCGGCCGCGTTCAACCGATAGCGCGAGGGCCAGTCAGGAAACTCGCTAAGGCGTTCAGGCCGGCATGGCCCGTCTTTGTTGACGAGAACGCGTATCAGGGGTGCACGCTTCCTTGCTACGTTCCTGCCCGCCACGTACGCTCCGACGACCTCAATCGGAACGTTTCCTGGTGTCGGCACTCTCCATCACCGCGCTGCTGCGCAACGTCAAGCACGGCGAGCCGGGCGCGTACGACGCGGTCCTGCCTCTGGTGTACGACGAGTTGCGGCGAATGGCCGCCCGCTCGCTGCAACGCGAAGCCGTCGGTCACACGCTGCAGCCAACGGCACTCGTGCACGAGGCATATCTGCGGCTGGTCGATCAACGCGATGCAACGTTCGAGAGTCGTGGGCACTTCTACGCCGTCGCGGCCACGGTCATGCGTCGTATTCTGGTGGACCACGCGCGAAAAGCGCAGGCCGAGAAGCGGGGCGGCGCGTTGGTCGTACCACTTCGCGACGGAATGGACGCCGCCGTTGACAAACCGCAACGGGAAGCGCAGGAGTTGATCGATATTGACACCGCGTTGTGCCATCTCGCTGCGCTCGATGCACGGCAGGCCAAGGTCGTGGAACTCCGCTACTTCGGGGGACTCTCGATAGAGGACACCGCCCTGTCGCTTGACATCTCCGAACGAACGGTCAAGCGCGATTGGGCGCTCGCGCGCGCGTTCCTGCAGCGCTCACTCTCAACCGTGCGATCCACGTGAGCGAACGTGCGATCACCGAATGACCGTGGAGCCATGGAGCCCCCCAGAGACGAAGTGAAGGCGACAGCGCCGCGCTGGCATCGAGTGACGGCACTGTTTGACGCCTTGCTCGATGCCACACCGTCTGAACGCGAGCGGGCGCTGGGCTCCCATCCCGATGCCGATCCAACGGTGGTGTCCGAGGTGCGATCGCTGCTCTCCGCACACGACGCGGTCGATGATCGCTTCGAGGGGCCGGCCTGGGCGAACCTCTCGGTCGATTTCGTTGGCGCCCTCTCCGCGGACCAGTCGCTTCCCCCTGCCCATCGCGTCGGGGCCTACGAAGTGGTACGCAAGATCGGCGAAGGCGGCATGGGTACGGTGTACGAAGCCGTCCGCGCCGATGACACCTACCGCCAGCGTGTGGCCATCAAGACGATCTCGCGCGGCGCAGATAGCGGGGCGATTGCGGCACGCTTTCGGCGAGAACGGCAGATCCTCGCCGCCTTGCAGCATCCGAACATCGCACTGCTGCTCGACGGCGGAGTCACCGCACCAACCAGGCTGCATCCGGGGATTCCCTACTTCGTCATGGAGTATGTGGACGGGCTACCCATTCACGAGTGGTGCCGCGCGAAACGCTTGACTCTCTCCCAGCGCCTGGACCTTGTGCAGCAAGTGTGCGCGGCGGTTCAGCACGCACATCGACGGCTCGTGGTGCATCGCGACCTGAAGCCGCAGAACGTGTTCGTGTCCAATGACGGTGTCGTCAAGTTGCTGGACTTCGGCATCGCCAAGCTCACCGATGCCTCGCCAGACAGCGACCCAGGGGCGGCCTCCCTCACGGAAGACGGGCTGACGCCGATGACCACTGCGTATGCAAGCCCGGAGCAGCTACGCGGCGAGGCGGTCTCCACCGCCAGTGATGTATACGCGCTCGGCGTGCTGCTATACGAACTTCTCGCGGGCACACTCCCATTCCCGGCAAAAGGGCGATCGATTTCCGCGTTGCGCGAGGCCGTGCTCACGGAAGCGCCTCGCGCACCAAGCGCAACATGCACCGACGCTGCCGCCAGTGAGACCAGATTCCGTGATCGCGCGGAGCTGGCGCGCGCACTGACGGGCGACCTTGACGCTATCGTGCTGATGGCGATGCGAAAGGAGCCTGAACGCCGATACAGCTCTGCGGAAGCGCTCGCCAGCGACATCGTGCGCCATCTGCAGGGGCACACCATCAGCGCGCAACCGGACACGATGTCGTACCGCGTGCAGCGATTCGTGGGTCGACATCGCGCCTCGGTGGTGATGGGCGCCTTGCTCGTTTTCGTCGCGATGACGTCCTTCGCCCTGATTCTCCGTCAGTCGAACCGCACACGAAGCGAGTCCGAGCGAACAGCACGTATCTCGGCGTTCATGCAGGATGTCCTCGGCGCAGCCGATGCAACCGCGCTTGGCGGAGCGGTGCCCCGGATGGGGCCGAACGCGTCGGTGAGCATGCTGCTCGACTCCGCGCTCTACCGCGTGCCGGAGCGGTTTCCCAACGACCCCGCCATTCGCGCACGACTGTACTTGACGTTCGGCTCCGCATTGATCGCGCAAAGTCGCATGCGGGCAGCTAGCGCCATCCTCGATTCGGCGGTGACGTTGACGCGCGCCGAGTACGGAGAAACAAACGAACTGTATGCACGGGCATGTCTGGAGGCGGCCGAGGCGGCCATCCACCGAAACCGGGTCGCGGAAGCGCGAGCCTACGTTATACTCGCGCAACGCGTGGTCGACGCACTGGGACAATCCGACAGCGAATTGTCGGGACGGGTGCTTCGAGAGTTCGCATCCATCGCACTGGTGGACAACGACTACGAGGGCATGGCGCGATACGCACAGGCCGCACTCGATGTCGAAGACCGCCGTACCCAATCGCCGACGTTGACCAAGGCGGTGGCGCTGAATCGTTTGGGGTCAGCCGCCTTTGCGCAGGGGAGAGTTGCCAAGGCCGACTCGCTGTACGGCCAATCGGTAGGGATGATGGACGCGGTCGGTGCCACCAGCAACCTCGAGCGCCTCGATATCGACTACAACCTCGCCTCGATGGCGATGCAGCGCGGCCGCCTCTCACAAGCGGATTCGATCATCTCCACGTCAATGCGCATCGTGGAGCGCACGTATGGAGGTGGTAGTCGTGAGGTGGCGCTGCTCCTCTGCGCACGGTCCAGCGCGGCCATGGCCAGGGGCGACACCGTTGCGGCGGACGCGGATAGTCGCGCGGCGCTACGGATCATCGACTCCATCCCGGATGTTGCCGCCACGGTACAGACCGTCGCCTACCTGACCAACGCCGCCGTGGCCACACGGAAGAGGGACTGGGTGCGGGCTGACTCGATGCTGCGTCTACTTCTGGCCGAGCTGCAGCACACGACGCGTGGGCTGCCGTTGCTCTACACACTTGTCACGCACGCCACCGTTCTTCTGCGACAGGCCAACGTGGCCGAGGCCGACAGTCAACTCACTCGCGCGCTGCAGGCGTACCACGAGAGTCACGTGGAGCTACCGGCAATCCTCGCGTCAATTCGGATGGGCCGCGCGGAGGTCGAGTACCGCCGCGGAGACAGTGTCGCCTTCGGCCGCGCCATCGGTCAGCTTGCGGCGCCGCAGGCCGAGTATCTGCGCAAGTTCCTGGGAATCCTGCCCACATCGGGCCAGCCTCGCTGAAGATCTCTTCGAATCTGCGGGCGAAGCTGACCCTCTGAACCGGAGCGCGACTAACTGCCGTAGACGATCGGCGCGGACCCGCTGCGAATGTCGCGGGCGCCGGCTGCAACGCCGGAGCCCACTGCCAACGCCGCTGTCAGAGCGGTACCAATTCCGACCAGCGGAAGAAACGGAACGATGAGCGCGCCCGCAACAAACGCAGCCCCCCCGGCCGCCCACGGCGCTATCGCCTTCTGCACGACATCGACGTAGCGCAGGCGGTTGCGCACGAACCGGCGCGCGACGCCGTGCAGCACGACCGCCGCAACACTGGCGATCGCAAACGAAATCAGGAATCCGATCAGATTGAACATGGGTGCCTCCAAGTGACTCGCGTGCCGGCATCATCGCCGAGGTCCTACTCTCCTAACGATGAGGCGGCCCGGAGGTTTCACCTCGACCCGTCTCGACACGCGTTCCTTCGCGCGTGACGCACTGAGACTCATCCAGGACGACGAGGCAAGTTCATTTTCGTATAGCTATTCGGAATGGTGAACAGCGCCTCTCCAATGCTGCGTTTTTCGATCTTGGTGACTTCGAGCTGCACGACGCCATCCTGTCGCACCACCTTCAGTGGAAAATCGCCTTCGCCGGAGAGCGTCCGCTGCCAGGCCGGCTGCGCGCTGCTTCCCCGACCGAGTCCACCCATGGCCGCCATGGCGTTCACGAACGGACCAAGTCCACGAGTGACGCACACATCGGTCGTCTCGCCCGAGAACCCGATTGAGAGGTGTTCGCATTCGTAGCCCGCGATCGTTTCCTTGCGACCAGTGCGACGGATCGTAGGCTCAACCGCTCCCACCGCAGCGCCTCCGCCTCGGCCGGCGTCTGCCGACAGGCGCATCTCGGTATACATCGATTGCTGATCGAGCAACAAGTACGTCTTCTGCTCAGCGGGAATACCGATAATGCTCACCGCGCCCATGGGCGAGACCACATTGACGCGAATTTTCCCGGCGCGCGTGAGATACTCAATCTCTTGCAATGCGGAAGCGCCGGGACCTACCGCGCCGATACGCATGGTGATTGCTCCCTCAAATCCCTGCGCAACAGCAGGCAGAGAACCAACGCTGACCGCGACAGCGAGCAGCGCCACCGCCGGCAGGGTGCGGCGGGGCGACGGGAAACAGTTCATGGATACGAAGGAAGTAGGGGAGAATTCAGGCGAGACCGGTTTTCATCGCTCGGAGCACAAGCTCGGCGAAACGGTCCACCTCGTCCAACGTGGTATACACGTTCGGCGTCACACGGATCCCGCTGAACTCCGGATGCACGATGGGCGTCTGCACGATCCGATGCGTCCCGAACAGCCAGTTGCCCAATTTGACCGGATCGAGCCCGTCGACCGCAAAGTTCCCGATGCCGCCGCCCCACTTCGAGTCCATGGGCGTGAGCAGCTTCACGCGGCCGTTTCCCTCGGTGAGTAGCCGCTTGGCCCAGCGGTCTCTCAGGTAGACCAGACGCGCAAACTTGCGCCCTGCGCCCGTGGCCCGATGGAACGCAAGGGACACCGCAATCGCATTGTGGTTGGCGGCCGGGTGCGTACCGATTTCCTCGAACTTGCGAATGTCGTTTTCCTGCGTGACATCGGCGCCGATCAGCGGCCAGATCTTCTTCTGCTTGTCTTTGCGCACATACAGAAATCCGGTACCAATGGGCGCCAGCAACCACTTGTGCAGGCTCGTGCCATAGTAGTCCACACCAAGATCATCGCGCGTGAACGGAAACTGCGCGAAGGCGTGCGCACCGTCCACGAACACCTCGATATTCTTCGCGCGCGCCATGGCGATGATGTCGTGCACCGGGAGAATCTGTCCCGTCAGGTTCGTGATGTGCGTGATCTCGATGATCTTGGTGCGTGGCGTGATCGCGGCCGCGAACTTCTCCGTGATGACACTCGGCGAAGACGGTGGCACCGGAAACGAAATCTCCTTGAGCACAATGCCGTCGCGGCGCACGCGCTGCTTCCACGCGTTGATCATGCGTCCGTAGTTCTGATTGCTGACGATGACCTCGTCACCCGCCTTCAGGTCGACACCAAAGATGAGTGCGGTCAGCGACTCCGACGCATTGCGCGTGATGGCCATCTCTTCGGTATCGCAGCCGAATTCGATGGCCAGTTCACGCCGCACAATCTCCAGGCGCGGCTCCAGATCGCGCCACATGTGAATGACCGGCAGTTCGTTTGAATATCGCAGATCACGGATCATCTGCTCCATGACGTGCGACGGCGCGGGCGAGCAGCCGCCATTGTTCAGATTCACCCACGTGCGGTCCAGATCGAAGGCGCGTTGAATCGGCTCCCAGAAATCCTCATCGGAGGCGAATGCGGCGTCCTGCGCCGCATCACCTCGCCAGGCTGGCGCGTCAGGGTTGAGGAGGCCGACGCCTCGACTCTTCGCCACGTCAGCAGCGTCGAGGAGGCGGCGAACGGCACCGGGTGCGAATCGCGGCGCGAGGGCGGACGCGACACTCGGCACGGCAGCGGCACCCGCGAGGGCGGAGACAAAATGGCGACGGTCCATGCCCCGAACATGGCACCGGTTGGCGTGGCGCGCGAGAGCCCCAGCCCGTATCGTGCGGGGGTGACGATTTCAACGCCCTCCGATTCCGCCCTGCGCGCTGCCCGTGCCGGCGCCACCGTCCTTCTGGCCGCGGCGCTGGCTGCCTGCGCACAACCCCTGACGCTGGCACCCAACGACGCCGATCGCGTCCTCGCGCGCCGGACCATTGCAGCGCCAAATCCAGGCGAGAAAGGACCGCTCGGTGTGCAGCGATTGTACTACGGAACGGGCAACGATAAGCATCGCCCGGAGTACCGAGACTCGCTCGCGTACCGGACTACCTCGGTGGATGCGTCGCCATTCGCCAAGATGGAGCCGGCGGCGGCAAAGAGTCGCAAGAAGTACTGGGGCTTCGATAACTCGAAGTTTCCGCTGAACGCTCGCGTCTGGTTTCCCGAGGGTCGTGGGCCGTTTCCACTGGTCCTGGTGGTGCATGGAAATCACAGCATGACGGAGTTCTCCGATCCAGGCTATGCGTGGCTTGGCGAATTGCTCGCGTCACGCGGCTTCATCCTCGCGTCCATCGACGAGAATTTCCTGAATGGCGGCATTCGCGGGGAGAACGATGCGCGCGGCTGGATGCTGCTCAAGCATCTCGAGGTATTCCGAGCGCTGAACGATAGCGCTGGAAAGCCGCTCTTTGGCAAGGTGGACATGTCACGCATTGCCTTGATGGGGCACTCCCGCGGGGGCGAAGCAGTCGGAATCGCAGCGGCATTCAATCGCTTGCCGTACTACCCTGACGACGCATCACAGAAGTTCGGCTTCAACTTCAGTATCAAGGGTATCGTAGCCATTGCGCCGGTGGACGGTCAGTATCGCCCGGCAGACCAGCCCACGCCGGTGGCAGACTACAGCTATCTGGTGATTCATGGTTCGCATGATGGCGATGTGTCGACGTTCAGCGGCCTCTCGTTGTACAATCGCCTTCGCTACACGAAGCCCGGCCCCGATTTCAAGAGCGCGATCTGGATGTACCGCGCCAATCATGGGCAGTGGAATACCGTGTGGAACGATCGCGACAACGGCGACTACTCCGTCCGCTCGCTTAACCTGAAGGCGCTCGTTCCCGGCGAACAGCAACGGCAGTTCGGACGGGTGGTGATCAGCGGATTTCTGGAAGCCACGCTGCATGACAAGCAGGAGTATCGCGACATCTTCCGCGATCATCGGTCGGCTGGTGATTGGCTCCCGCCAACCATGTACCTCACTCGCTATGGCGATGCGCGCACACGCTACCTTGCCACGTTTGACGAAGACGTGGACGTGACCACCGGTGCAGTGCCCGGTGTCACGATCGAGGCCGAGTCACTCTCAGTCTGGAAGGAGGGGGACGTGCCCGCGCGTTCGCGCGGCGGCACGTTCCGCAGCAATGTCGCCACGCTCGGCTGGAACAATGCGCCGATCGGGAAAGACACCACGCTGCGCCGCGCACCGGCACGCCTGACCATCAGCCTGTCCGATTCACTGCGTGCGGCGTGGCAACCGTCTGCACAGAGCGCGGTGCTGATCACGGTTGGTACAACGGACCAGACGCCCGGACCACGCAAGATCGCTCGCGACAGTACCACCAAGAAGGACAGCAGCGCGGTGAAGCCCCCTGCCGGCA
>JANNEV010000417.1:0-8350 GCA_031379145.1 Gemmatimonadaceae bacterium | reverse complement strand
GACCACGCTGCCTGTGCGGTAACCTCGGATGCCTGGAGGCGCACACCTCCAACCTCGCCACGCTCGCGAGGTACCTCGGACACGAGCTGGCCGCACCAGAAACACGCCGCCAGCTGAGGGAGAGCGGCCTCACCATCGAAGAGGTGATTGCCCGCGCACGAAGCGGCGACGCCCGCGCCGGCCATGCACTCGACGAGACAGCGCGGTTCCTCGGCATCGGCATCGCCATGATCATCAGTGCGCTCAACCCAGCGCAGGTGGTCGTGGGAGGCGAGATCACCGGCGCCTGGGACCGGATCGAACCCATCGTCCGGGCAGTGATCGAGGCCCGAGCGCTGACGCCAGCCGCCGCCGCGACACCAGTCATAATCGAAATTGCGCCCGTTTCTCCGCGCCTCCGCGGCGCCACAGCACTGGTGGCCGCCCCAGTGTTCGCGGCACCACAGCTGGCCTGACCGAACGCAGTCAGACGACCGATCGGCGGACGCGCGCCCCAACCGAGTCCCGCAACACCACTAATTGGTGTCCGCAAACGAGGACATGAAAGGTCGAGGCCAATCAGGAGTCGTCCACCGTTTTGTTCGTATATCGTTTACCGACAAGCATTTATGCGACTTTGTCCACTAAACGTCTCGGCCCACATCGCTCGGCACCACTGATGCGACAGAACGACTCCGACCGCCGCCCAATGGGCGGACCATGCGTTGATCGTCTGGCCAGGAGGCACCATGTCTTTCCGTCGTCTGCGTGTTCGCGTCGTACCCGTGCTCACCGTTGCGCTGCTCTGCTCCTCGCTGCTCAGCACTCGCCTGCCCGCGCAGGCACCAGCGGCCCCGCCCCCCACCTCGGCAGCCGGCAGCGCCGCCAACGTCGAACGGATCGGATCGCCTGCTGTGCTGTCTGTCGATCGTCGTGACGACACCGCCTGGGACCGAGCTGGCGACCGACGCGATCGTCGCGGTGCATCCACACTCTTTGCATGGAGCGGAACCGTCGACAGTGACCTCTTCATCATTGTCAGAGGGCGCGACGTCACCACTCAGGGGCGGGACCGCGAGCTTCCGTTCCGGGTGCGAATGAACAATGGGTTGCCTCGTGAAAGCGGAACGCTGGTGGTCGAGGTCGACGAGGGCCGAGGCAGTATTGGCGTCATCGAACAGCCATCCCGTCGCAACGGGTATCAGGCGGTCATTCGCATCCAGGACCCGCGAGGGGGCGCCGATCGATATCGACTTACCGCATACTGGCGCGACGACAATTTCCGCGACCGTGACGACTGGGATTGGGACGATCGCAGCCGCGACCGCGACCGCGACCGCGACCGCGACCGAAACGGCAGCGCCAGCGGCGGCGCGCTGCAGTGGCGCGGTCAGGTGGACGACGTGGTCGAAATTCGAATTCAGGGACGCCGCGTGGAGTCGATCACGCGAAGCGGCGCGCGGCTGTCCGAGGTGCGCAGTGACGTTGTGGGCGCGGGACTGCCCCGTCGTGCCGTCGATGTGGTGCTCTACCCTCGTGAAGGGCGCGGGGAGCTGATCGTGGTGCAGCAGCCCAACGCGCGAAACGACTTCACCGCCGTCATCCGACTGGTCGATCCGCGTGGCGGCGCCGGCTTCTACGACTTCTCAGCGCGCTGGTAGGCGCTGACCACGCAGTCCCTGCACGCACGAACGCCCACCGCCAGTGAAGGCGGTGGGCGTACGTGCAGTCGTACGACTGACGGTGTGCAGCAGAGGCGCCGGTCGGAATCGAACCGACGGTGGGAGATTTGCAGTCTCCTGCCTTACCACTTGGCGACGGCGCCCTACCATCCCAAGTCAAACAGGCTTGGGCGGCGGAATCTATGGCACGGACGGGCGAGGCGGTAGCGAACGTCATCCGGGAACGCGCGGACCGGGTCGCGCGCTTGGCTCTGAGCGTTGCTCCGGTCAGCGTCGCGGTTGCGCCGGACGCCAGTGCAAGGGAAACTTCCTCTTCCGCCGTCTCGGGTCGTCACGGATCGCCACGTTCCGCTGACCATCGAGTCGCTCTCCGGGCTTTGGTCTCGATGACCTCCGCGCGCCTCCCGCTCTTCCCCCTTGGTCTGGTGCTCTTCCCCGGAGTGCCCGTCCCACTGCACCTGTTCGAGCCGCGCTACCGCCAGATGCTCGCGGACGTCCGCGCCGGCGATCAGCGTTTTGGCATCATTTGCGCCATGGCCGGCGTCTCGGAGCGTGAGCTTCCCGTGGGCCGCGCAGGATGCATCGCCGAAATCACGGACGTCGAAATGATGCCCGATGGACGGTCCAATATCGTCGTCGTCGGGCGTGAACGGTTCGCGCTCGAGCGAATTCTTGACGACGAGGCGCCGTATCTCGTGGGCCAGGTCATTCCGCTGCCAGACACCCCGGACGCTTCGCCCGTGATGACCGCCGTTCTGGCGGACGATGTGGTCTCGCACTTCACCCGAATTGTGCGAGCAGTGCAGAAGCTCAACGACGACCCGCAGGCGGCCATACCTGCGCTCCCCGAGAGTCCGGCACAGCTGGCCTGGTCCGTCGCATCGATGATCGACGTGGACCTCGAGCTCCGGCAACGGCTATTGACCGAGCGATCGCCCACGGCGCGGCTGGAGCAGATGAATGCACTGCTTCGCAACGCGCTACCCGATCTGGAGCTGCGCGCGGCCATGCACCGTCACGCAGAGTAGGCGCGACGTCCGCGCCCCACGGTCGCGCCGGACGCGCGGTGCTGCGACGACACTACGGCGACACTACACTAGGTGCCGATCCGGGAAAGCCGCGGGCGCCGCAGCGCCCGTCCACCAACAACGACTGTGGCGATAATCAGCACCACCGCAAACACCAGCGCGATGCGCGCGGACGGTCCACTCTGCGCTGTTGCCGCGCCCGCACTCGCACTCACCGTCGCACTGGCCGTGGTCAGCGCACGGGCAATGGCCAACATCCACTGCCGAACGCTCAGGTAGTGAATGGCGGGAAAGGTGGTGCTCAGAATGCCCTCCCAGAACAGCACATACACCAACCCGCCCACCAATGCCCGACGCGTTAACAGCGACAGGAGCGTGAACAACGCGGCGTAGGTGGCACCACCGAACGCGCTGGCCGCGACAAACGCCCGCGTCATTCGATCCGGATCGTGCCATCCGACGGCGATCACCGACGTGCCTGTCACGGCGATCGCCGACAGGAGTGCGGTGCCCAGCGTCGCGAACAGCACGCGCACCAGTACCACCCACCAGCGCGGCGTGGTGGTGGTGACGATATAGAGCAACGTGCCATCATCGGCTTCCGCGCCGAACGCGCTGGTCCCCAACAGCAGCGCGATGATCGGCGTGGCCAGCGCGAACACCAGGCTATCGAAACGCTGCAGGAGAAACGGCACGGGATCGCCCGACAATGCGCCACGCGACGCGAAGACCAACGCGAACAGCATGGGCAACAACACCAGCGCGCTTACCGACAACAGCAATACCGGCGTGACCGTACGCACCCATGACAGCCGCATCAGGGCAAGCGCCGACCGCCACCAGGAGACGCGCCCCAGCAGCAGCGGCGCGCGAGGGGCAGCCGGTGAACGGTTCGAGGCGGACGCGGTCGTAGTGCTCATCGTGCCACCAGATACGCGAACACATGCTCCAGCGACTCGTCGGTCGCTTCCACTTCGTACAGCGTCAACCCGCCGCGCTGCGCCGCCGGTGCCACGGCGCGCGCAAACGCGGCGTAGTCGGTCGTGCGCACCAGCACGCCACGCGACGTCAGCTCGAGACCAATCACACTGCCCTCGGTCATGAGGCGCGCGGCCAGCGCGCGGTCATCGCTGGAGCGCACGCGCACCGTGTGCGGCTGGTCCGTCATCAGTCGGCGTAGCGTTCGGTAATCTCCACTGGCGGCCAATCGGCCAGACAGCATGACGAGAATCCGCGACGCCACGCCCTCGATCTCCTCGAGAATGTGCGAACTGAGCAACACTGCCGTGCCTTCCGCCGCCCGCGCCTCGAGCAGCTGCATCATGTGTACACGCTGTCTGGGATCCAGGCCATTGAACGGCTCATCGAGCAGCACCAGAGACGGCTCATGCACCAGGGCAGCGGCCAGCTTCGCGCGCTGACGCATCCCCTTGCTGAATCCGCCCACCCGTCGCTCCGCGACCGTGTCCAACTCCACCAACGCCAGCGCGCGATCCACCGCCAGGCGCACATCGCGCACGCCCAACAGCACCGCGCGCGCTTCAACGAACGCACGCGCCGTCATCATGCCCGGCAACGCTTCACGCTCGGGCACCAGCGCCACGCGCCGATACACCGCCGGTCCCTCGGTGGGGGCTGCGCCGTACACGCGCACACTGCCGTTGGCCGGCGTGAGCAAACCTGCCGCCAACTGCAGCAGCGTGCTCTTGCCTGCGCCGTTCGGTCCCAACAGTCCGGTGATTCCCGCGCCAACCGTACACGAAATGTCGTTGACGGCCACGACGTCGCCATACCAGTGCGAGACGTGGTCAAACGCGAGCGCAACCTCGTCAGGCGCCGGCTGGCCGATCATGGCACCAACCGGCGCAGGCGCCACTGCAATGCCGCCGCACCCGCCGCACCAAGCGCGCTCAGCGCCGATGCATACACCCACCACGGCGACGGAGGCTCCAGCTCCATGCCGCGCGTCTGTTCATCGAACAGCAGGAACGCCATCGTACGCAGGGCACGAACAGGATCGATCAACTCGGCGACCCGCGGCGAGACACCAGCGAGATCATCGAGACCGGTGGCGATGCCCGCTGCCACCAGGAACGAGCCGATGATCGCGGCCGTCGCATACGCCCTTCGCGATGTCGTGGACGCCAGCGCCGCGCCGACTCCCCCCAACACCGCCGCCGTCACCACCGCCTGCAGCAGTACGGGCCCGATGCGTCCGCCCATGCGTGAGAACTCCGCCATGGGATCCTTGGCGAGCCCGATCTCGCCAACGTACAGCAACAGCAGCGGCGCAAGGGACACGATCAGCAATCCTGTCGTGATCGCCGCCAGCCGCGCCCACGCGTAGCGGCTGCGCGTCACCTCGCGCGTAAGGATCAGTGGCAACACCTTGTGTTGCTGATCGCGACTCAGCAGCTCCGGCGCCTGTGCGGCCACGAACAGGACGAACAGGATCAGCTGCGCCTGAATGAGCGTTGCGTACCGAATGGGGATCTGCCCCGACGACGCCGACGTGGCCACCAGCGCGCCGAGGGCGGGCAGCAACGTGGCCAGCACCACGAAGCCCGGCAGCAGTTTGGACTTCGCCGATCGGCCCACCCCGAACATGCTGCGCACGCCTTGCACATACAGCGCTCGCCACGCCCCTCCCGCGCCAATGCGCACGCCCTCGTACCGACGATAGCCCAGATCGTGGAGTGTGGTCTCGCCGGCGACGCTCATCGAAACAAGTCCTCAAGGTGACCACGGCGGCGCTCCAGCCGCAGCACACCAACCGATTCGGCCACCGCCGCATCGCGCACGGCATCGTACGTGGCGCGCAGCATCAGTTCGTCGGCGCTCGCCGGAAGCTGCACCAACACTCTCTGTCGCTCCGGCTGCGCCGCCAGTCCACGTTCGCGCAGGCGTTCGGCAAACGCGGTGGCATCACCGTCCACCTCGACCACGAGCGTGCCGGTCTCGCCCGTCAGTGTGCCCAGCCGTTCCGCGCGCACGAGTCGACCGTGATCGACCAGCACCACCGCCTCGCAAATACGTTCCAGTTCGCCGAGCAGATGCGATGACACCAACACCGACATGCCGAACTCGGTCCCCGTTCGCTGAATCAGCGCCAGCATCTCGTCGCGGCCGGCGGGATCGAGACCGTTTGTGGGCTCATCCAGAATGAGCACGCGCGGATCGTGCACCAGCGCCTGCGCCAACTTCACGCGCTGTGCCATGCCGGTGGAATAGCCGCCCATCGGGCGATAGCGCTCCTCGAACAACCCCACATGTCGGAGCACCTCTGCCGTGCGCTCGCGCGCCGCACCCGGCGGCAATCCGGAGCACCGTGCGAGCCAGGTCACGAATTCCGTCGCGCTCATATCCGGCGGCAGGCAGTCATGCTCCGGCATGTAGCCCACCAGCGCGCGAATCTCGGCGCGATCTCGAACGATGTCGTGCCCAAGCACCGTCGCGGTTCCACTGCTCGGCTCGACGAGCCCCAGCAGGATCTTCACGAGCGTGCTCTTGCCCGCCCCGTTTGCGCCGACAAGCCCGGTGATGCCCGACTCGACGACGACCGTCATCGCATCCAGCGCGACGACGGATCCGTAGTGACGTGTGAGCGCCGTCGTGTCGATGATGATGCTGATGACTACTCCGCTTGCACTGAGGTCAGCGCGATCGCGGGATCGCTCGAATCCACGGCGCCTGAACCGATCGGCACGGGAAGCGTCACGCCTGCTTTCGACGCGCGACGTTCAAGTGTCTCCGGGTCCAGTAGCCCCCGAATCAGCGCGTCCGCCTCACGATTCTGCAGGTACTTCCCCTTCTCCCACCCTTCCACGATGCCTTTCGGCGTGCCGTAGCACAGCTCCGCCAGCTGCGGAATCGTCAAGCCGAGCGACTCACGCAACTGCCGAATTGCCTTGGGCGCGAGGAGCAGATTCGTCGCCCGAATCTGTTCAGTCGCCGCCTTCTGGGAGACGTCGCGCTGATCGATGGTCCGATTCTCATGACTGCACTTCTCGCAACGGAAATACTGCCGATTTACTTCGGCCGCCATGCCGCTGATGCGCAGGGTGACGGACTCGGTCTGCAGGGCGTACCGGCCGCCGCATCCGCGATGCAGCGAACCGTCGAGCGTGGCAAGACTCATGTCGGACAGATGGGAGGGGGGAAGCTGGCGCGTGCCCGGATGGGGCGCTCGATCGTCGAACAGTCGCCACCGAGGATACCTCAGCGCCACCCCCTTGCACGGGGATGTGCGCCGTTCCCGACGCAATCACTCCAGGACATGTCCGACCACTGCCTCGTTCGACAGCCCCTGTTTGGTACCTCCGGCGCCCTGCTCGGCTACGATATCCGGTTCCGTGATACCGAAGAGGGACAGGACGCGTTCGTCCAGAGCTACCTGAGCGGCACGTTCGATCTGGTTCGTGGCAAGTTCCCGGCGTTTGTTTCGTGCTCGCGTGAACAGCTCATCGACGATGCGTTTCAGCTCGCCGATCCGACGTCGGCCATTCTCGTCCTGCCCGCGTCATTGGTCGTTGATGACGAGGTGCGCGGCGCCGTGGAGCGATTCCGCGAGAAGCAGGGGGTGATCGCGCTTGGTGGACTTGGCGCGGAACCGGCGCCGGTTGAGGCTCTGGCGTCGCTCGCGGGATGGTTGCGTTTCGACATGCGCCTTGGGGATCTGCCTGGCCTCGAACTGGCACGCGCTCGCATCGAAGCGCTGTGCACCGGCGCTTCGACGCCAAGACTCATGGCGGACCACGTGGCCGATCGCGCGCACTACGATCAGGCCCTCGACCTGGCGGTAGAAGCGTTTCAGGGCGAGTTCTTCAGCCGCCCGGAGCCCCTGCCGGCCACGGAGTTTCCGCAGTCCACCGTGTCGGCCATGCGCCTGATGGGACTCGCGCGCGACCCGAAGGTCAACGATCGACAGCTTGAGGAAGTCATCTCGGCGGATCCCGTGCTGATGTTCCAGCTGCTCCGGCTGGTGAACTCCGCCTCGGTCGGTTTGCGCGGCGTCAGCTCAATCGGGCAGGCACTCCGCATGATCGGTCGCAACTCGTTCATGCGTTGGCTGGCCGTTGCAGTAGCGGCCTCACGCAAATCCCGGAACGGAGTGGATGCGGAGCTTGTGCGGCAGGCGGTGGAACGTGGCCGTCTCATGGAACAGCTGGCGAGCCCGTCACGGGAATCGGGGACGTTGTTTCTCATCGGCTTGTTCTCGCTCCTCGATGCCGTGTTTCGCATGCCACTGGCCGACATCATTGCCCGTGTCGCGCTCAGCGACGACGCGACAGCGGCGCTGCTCGATCGCAGCGGGGCGTACGCTGACGCGCTGACTTTTGCCGAGTCGTATGAGATGGGCATGTTCGAGTACGCGTCAGAGCTGGCGTCGGACATGGGCGTCGACCCGGGCAAGCTTGGCGACTTCTATACGTCGGCGATCTCCTGGGCCGGCGAGACGCTGGGGAGTGTGGCGGACTCCGCTCCACCCGCGACCCCAACGACAAGCGCTCGACCGGCGCTGGCCGGACGGCGATAGCGCCTGTGACCCATTCGCGGCCGAGTTCGTACTCGGAGCAGGCGCGACAACTCGCGATTTTCGTTGCTTGGACCTAGAGTGCGTGGGTGAACAAGACACCGCATCGGCGCATCCCGAGCGTGCAC
>JANNEV010000376.1:0-1794 GCA_031379145.1 Gemmatimonadaceae bacterium | reverse complement strand
AGACGCCGCTGCCGGGCCGCACGATCGAAGACGCCGCGGCCAACTGGGAGTACGAGAACACCGGCCTGTTCCTGCAAGACACCTTCAAGATCACGCCGACCTTCAACGTGATGGTCGGCGCGCGCATGGACATGCTCAAGGTGCCCTCGCGCCCGGTGTTCAACGCCGCCGCGGCCGCGCCGCGTGTGGCCGGCAGCATCAACGGCAGCACCATCGTGCGCGACAGTGGCGGCTTCGGCCTGGACAACACCGTCACGCTGGACAACACGGAGCTGCTGCAACCGCGAGTCGGCTTCAACTGGCGGCTCGGCGGCGACGAGCGCCGGATGCAGTTGCGTGGTGGCTTCGGCCTGTTCCAGGGCGCTGCGGCGCTGGTGTGGCTGAGCAACCCGTTCAGCAACACGGGTGCTGCGGTGTCGTCGTTGACATGCAGCAGCTTCGGCGCCTGCCAGACCGCCAACGCCATCTTCAACGCCAACCCCGACAACCAGCCCCGCCTGACCGGCACGCCGCCGGCGGCAGCGGTCGACTTTCTGTCCAGCCGGCTCGAGCAGCCCTCGGTGTGGAAAGCCAACCTCGCGTTCGAGACCGAGACCCCCGACCTGCCGGTGGTCGGCCGCCTGATCGCCAGCGCCGAGTGGCTGCACACCAAGACCAAGAGCGCGATCTACTACCAGAACCTGAACCTCGGCGGCCCGACGGCCAGCGGCACCGACGGCCGCCAGCTTTTCTACACCCCCAACCTGTATTCGCAGAACTGCTGGAGCGGCAGCAACTTCGTGACCACCGTCGGCACGGCCTGCGCCAACGGCCGCTTCCGTGCGCTGAGCAACCCCAACTTCTCGGTGGCCACCAACGCCGGCGTTCTGCTGGCCGAGAAGACCACGCTCGGCGGTGGCGATCAGATCACCGTGTCACTGGGCATGCCCACCGGGCCGGCGGGCGTCAACTGGAACCTGGCGTACACGCGCACCACGGCCAAGGAAGTCAGCCCGCTGACATCTTCGACCTCGAACTCGAACTGGCTCAACCGCAGCATCTTCAACCCCAACGAAGAGGTGCTGCAGAACTCGAACTACTTGATCAAGGACCGCTTCAACGCCGCCGTGGCGTTCTCGAATGCCTTCGTTGGCAAGTACCGCACCACGGTCGGCCTGTTCTACGAAGGCCGCCGCGGCAAGCCCTACACCTGGACGTACATCAACGACCTGAATGGCGACGGCATCGGCGGCAACGACCTGATGTTCATCCCCAGTGGCCCGGGCTCGAACCAAGTCACCTTCCGCGGCGGCGCGGCAGAGGAAGCGCGCTTCTGGGAGGTCGTCGAAGGCAACAAGGGCCTGCGCGATGCCAAGGGCGGCATCGTCGGGCGCAACACCAGCTACGCGCCGTGGGTCAACAACTACGACCTGCGCATCAGCCAGGAGCTGCCGGGCTTCACGTCGAAGCACAAGGCCAGCGTGACGCTGGACATCCTCAACTTTGCGAACCTCCTCAACAACAAGTGGGGTCGCATCAACGAGATTGGTTTCCCGTCCAACCGCAGCTTCGTCAACTTCAACGGCCTGGACGCCAACGGTCGCTACATCTACAGCATGGGCTCGCTCGAAGACCTGGTGATCCGCCAGGAGCGCGGCGAGTCGCAATGGTCGCTCGGCATCACCGTGAAATACGAGTTCTGACTGTGGGCGTGCAACGCCGGAACGCGTTGCGCTGATGCTCAGCGGATCGACGGTGGCGCGGGTTGCAACCGCGCCATCGTCAGCACGTCGGCATAACGGCCGTCGCGCAGTG
>JANNEV010000361.1:0-5478 GCA_031379145.1 Gemmatimonadaceae bacterium | reverse complement strand
ATCGCGCGATCTCCCGCTGTCGGGCTGTCAGGCAACTACGATTCGTCGCCCGCGGTGCTGCTGGTGACGCACGATGTTGACGAGGCCGTCGCCCTTGCCCATCGCATCATCGTGTTGCAACCCGGTGCGATCGCGCAAGATGCTGCTCCGCACGTACTGCTGGCGCAACCGGCGTCATTGGCGGTGGCGCGACTGCTCGGATTGCCCAATGTCATTCCCGGTGTCCGCGACCAGCGTGGCGTGATGTCCTGCGTGCTCGGCTCTATCCCGGGCCACGGTCCCGCTGGTCCGGCGTGGCTGGTCTCGCGAGCCGATGCGTTTGTCGCGTCTGCGGGGAGCGCCGTGAGTGCTCCGCACGCGGTGATGGGTGTGGCCTCTGCGGTGCACGAGCGGGTGAGTGGTGCCACGGTGCACGTGCGCGTTGGTGACCAGCTTGTTGTGGCACTTCCTGATCGCCACTTCCCGCCGAGTGTGGGCGCTGAGGTGGTGTTGACGATTGATCTGTCGCGCGTGCACGTGCTGTCGGAGGCATCCGCTGGTGTTTGATCATCTGTTGCGGCTCCTCAAGGACCGATTGCTGGCCCCCTTCGCGAGAGCGCTCGGGGCTCGAGTGTCGCCGACCACGATTTCACTGCTGGCGTTCATGTTCGGGCTTGGCGCGGCGTGGGCTGCCTGGCGCGGAGCGAATGCGGCCGCGCTGGCCGCCTGGCTGGCCAATCGCGTGCTCGACGGGTTGGACGGTACGCACGCCCGTGTGCATGACCTCCAGTCCGACTTCGGCGGCTATCTCGATATCATGCTGGACTTTGTCGTTTACGCGACCATTCCGCTCGCGCTGGCGCTCGGCGACGTAGTCACGCTGGCAGTCCCGGTGGCATTTCTTGAAGCCACCTTCTTTGTGAATGCGGCTTCATGGATGTACTTGTCGGCAGTGCTGGAGCGACGGGGAGGTGGAGCAGCGAGTACGGGCGAGGTCACGACTGTGACCATGCCGCCCGGCATCGTCGCCGGCACGGAGACGGTCGTGTTCTACGCACTCTTCTTGGCGCTTCCGTCGTGGCGGGTCGCCTTGTTCTGGCTCATGGGTGCGTTGGTCTGTCTCAACATTCTGCAGCGACTTTTTTGGGCGCGTCGGTCGTTGAAGGGGTGACGCGGATGTGCTCACGGCGTCGGCGCGCTAGCGCTGAATGCGCCTGCCGTGCGTCGGCATCTGGCCCAAACGAATCAAGCCCCTCAGCGACGGAAGTCGTTGAAGGGCTTGGCTTTCGTTCAATCGGGGCGACAGGATTTGAACCTGCGACCTCCTGCTCCCGAATTTGAATGTGTTGACGCCCGCATTATCCCGGTGTATCCTTGGGCTGCGGGTTGTAGCCATTGTCCTGCAACGAGTTACGCGGTTTGTTATGTCGCGGTTGTGCGGTGGTTATGCAGGAACTCGCTCGTCAGAGCAGGTATCCGGCAGGTATTCGCACACCCCGTCGCAGCCCTCTTCACATGCCGACCCTCAAGCTCACGCAGGCCCGCGTCAACGCGCTCGAACCGAGGCCGCTGGTAGACGGCAAGCGCCCGCCGGTCGAATGGCTGTGGGACACCCACACCAAGGGGCTCGGCATGAAGCTCATGCCGTCCGGGCACAAGTCGTGGGTGTATCGCTACTTCGGCGGGAGCGAGGACAAGGCGAACACGCAGCGCGTGGGGATCGGCCCGGCGGGGGAAGGCGGCATTTCGCTCGATGAGGCGCGGAAGGAGGCCGTACGCCTCGCGGCGCAGGTCGTGGCCGCACGCGGCGGTAAGGATGTGCTCCCGCATGAGGCGCGTCGCGAAGAAAAGGCGCGCCGCACGCAGGAGAAGTTGCGTCGGTCCGCCGCCGCACTCGCGGACGCAGCGAAGGAGACGGTGGCCGTTGCCTACGCGCGGTGGCTCGGATCGCTTGCGCCTCGCGTGAAGGCATCGTCACTGCGCGACTGGCGCGGTCAGCTCTCCCGGCACATCGCTCCGCATTTCGACGGCAAGAAGGTCGCCGACGTGATGGAGAAGGACGTGCTGCGACTGCACGCGAAGATGTCGGCGCACCCTGCCACGGCAAACCGTGTGCGCTCGCGCCTGCAAACGTTTTTCGACTGGTGCGAGAAGGAAGGGCTGCGGGACCGGCACACCAACCCGGCAGAGGATGTGAAGCCGTACCGTGAGCAAGCCAAGCAGCGTTTCCTGTCGCCCGACGAAACGGTTGCGGTCCTCGCGGCGCTCGCGCGTGCGGAGTCCGAGGGGTTGCCCGCCGCACCCGAGACGCAGGCGAAGAAGAGCGGCAAGAACAAGACGCCGCGTCCGTCGCGTGCGAAGCCCGGTGCGCGCGCCTATCGCAGCACCGATCGGAAGCGCGCAAAGCGTGGCGCGTACACGCGGCACAAGGAGCCCGCGCCGATCGCACCCGCCAATCCGCACGCGGTGGCAGCACTGCGTCTCCTGCTCCTGACAGGCTGGCGCAGGAACGAAGTGTTGTCGCTGCGATGGGACGCCGTGGACGAGAGCCGGAGCGTTGTCGTTCTACGAGAAACCAAGACAGGAAAGAGCGAGCGACCGATCGGGGCGGCGGCGCTCGCCGTCATCAAGGCGCAACGGCGGTTGGCAGACAATCCCTTCGTCTTCCCCTCCCCGCGATTGAAGGGGCAGCACCTCAAGGAAGTCACGCGCCTGTGGTACGCGGTCCGACACGAGGCGGGGATCGGCCACGGCCCGGATGCCGGGCTTGAGGCTGTCCGACTGCACGACCTGCGTCATAACCTCGCGTCCGTTATGGTGAGCAGCGGGGCATCGCTGCCGGAGATCGGCGCGGCGCTCGGTCACCGCGACGCCAAGAGCACGCAGCGCTACGCCCACATGATGTCAGCGCCAGTCACGGCACGACTAGACACCGCCGCCGATGCCATCCTCAATCCGAAGGCGCAACTAAAGTTGGTCAGCTAGCGACTTAACGCCCTCGATCGGGCGCGCTGTGTTGCGAGAGAGCACGCCCGACCGCACGTTAGAGAGCGGGGACCGCCGACCGTTGAAGCGCGCCGGTTGTGCCCGCGTTGTGCGTGCGTTGTGCGCGGGAATCGAATGCCTCGCACGACTCAATCGCCGATTCACCAGAGGAGGTCGAATGCAGCCCAATGAATCGCAGGATGCCGGAGCCCCGTCGCAGGAGGACGACCCGTCGTCGCAGGGTGCGGCACCGGCAACGTCACCGAGTTCGGCCCCCGAGAGTACGACGCCATGGTTAACAGCGGAGCAGGTGAGGGCGCGGCTTGGCGCAGGGCTGTGGACAGTGCCTGCAAGCGTCATGCGCGGGCCTGCGGCGAAGCCGCCCGAACCCAAAGCCGAGGAGCCAAGCGAATGACCGAGAAGTCTCCTCCGGAGCGCGCAATGAAGGAACTCTACCGCCGCAATGCGTCCATTTCCGTCGTGCCCGATGCCGAGCGTACGCCAGCGGAACAGGAGCTGCTTGACTACTACGCGCGCACGCGCGGCGCGGAGTTCGTGCAGGCACACGCGGCGATCATCTTGGGGCAAGCGTACGCCGTGGGTGACCTGTAGGTCACACGCAACCCGCTCAGTCGTCGTCTCGCTTCGCGGTCCCTTCACCGATCAGATGACGACCTGCGGCGAAAAGGCACGCGACGGCCACCAGCAAGAAGGCCGCAGGCGCGCCGCCGGAGCCGACGGCAGCGATCGGCCCTCCCAAATGGCCTGTAGCCCGCCCGCCGGACGACGGCGCGTCGCTGCCACCCCCCAGCAATAGTCCGGCAAGCACGACGATCGCGCCCCCAATGACAACGCGGGGCAGTCGCGCGGGCTCCGGCGTCCGGCCCGGCAGGGCACCGCTATTGCGATCGTCAACGTCGGATGACGAAGGCGCGGCTTCGTCCGGGCGCTCCATGCGTCGCATGTACCGATTGACGCGCGACCCGAGGAAGGCGACTAGCCCGCCGATGACGACGACGCTGAACAATTCGTAGAGCATTCGACCCCCGCTGTTGAAGTCCGCACCATTGCAATCCGGCAGTGCGTCGCGAAGATACGCGCGCCGGGCGGCTTCGCGAGGCGCGTACGTACGCAGTCGCGCCTTCTTAACGCTGCTCACTGCGCGATCCCGCGACGACACCAGTAGCACACCACCAGCGGCGGCAGGGCGTGCCGCTCGCAGCCGGGACACCGCCCCAACGCCGCAAGGCGTGAGAGGGTGTCTCGGTGCGGTCGCAGGGCTGCGAGGCGTGCGCACGTGGCGTCGTCCATGGTGTGGCCTGCGCGGATGCCGGGGACGACCACGCCGCCCACGGACACCTGCCACCGTATGCCCGCCGCGCCCACGCCTGCGAGCGCTGCCACCAGCTCGGCGCGCGTCATGGTGCGGCATCCACTTCGTCCTCCCATTCCGGCACCGCGACGAAGGCAGAGCTGACCCCTGTCACCGCTATCTCTTCTGGCTTCGCACCCCTAGGGTCTGCATCCCGGAAGAGATACGGCGCATCGGTGTCGCCATCGGCCCGATCTCTTCCGGCTATCTCTTCTGAACTCTTCTCGACCTCTTCTGCATCTCTTCTGAGCGTCGAAACCGGAAGAGATAGGGGACTTCCGTCGCTGTCTATCTCTTCCGGGGTGCCATCCAGTGGGTTGTCCGCAGAAGAGATAGCCCGCTGCGTTTCCGGCAGGGTCGGGAAGTGCTGTCCTGCGAGTTCGGGGTGCGACGCGATGACGTGGGCACGCCCAGCGGCGGTGAGCAGGACGCGCGATGACGGCCCGTTACCTTCGCACCGCACGTAGCCGTCCGCCTCGTGCCGCTTTACGAAATCCTGATTTCGCGCGCTGCTCACGCCGAGCCGATCCCGAAGCGTCGCCTGCGAACACCCCTCCGGATTGTTCAGCAGCACGTGCAGCAGCCGAAGCGGATCGGATGCAGGCGACGCCGACAGTGCGTAGCACTTGCCGTCGAAGTGCAGCGTGACGGCCTCGCTGCCGCAGCGCCCTCGACTCGTGAGAGCGCGCGGGGTGAACCCCACGTCATCGTCATCGTCGGGACGCCGCCCCTCTTCCGTGCCGCCCTTTGAAGACTTCTTGCGAAACTCCACGAGCTGATCGGCGGCGGCGGGGATCGACGTTGAGCCCCGCGATTCGCCGGTCCCCTTTGCCTCATGATGAATCACGAGCACTGCGACGCCCGTCTCTCGCGCGGTACTGACAGCCCAGTCGTAGAAATGGTGCCCCGCTTCCTCGCTGTTTTCCTTAATGCCTCGCGCGCCGAGTGACTGGGTGAGGGCATCCAGCACCACCAGACGCGGGCGAAAAGCGGCGATTGCCTTCCTCAAGTCCTCGCGCGTCGCCACGTGGCG
This sequence comes from Gemmatimonadaceae bacterium, assembly GCA_031379145.1. Taxonomy (GTDB): domain Bacteria; phylum Gemmatimonadota; class Gemmatimonadetes; order Gemmatimonadales; family Gemmatimonadaceae; genus Gemmatimonas. The sequence goes on along the minus strand of JANNEV010000361.1, from coordinate 109 downwards.
CGAGAGCCGCACGCAGGCATCGTCTGCACCGTGCCGCCGCAGTCGATTCGTCGCGTCGCCCCAGTCTTCATCATTGGCGAACCACAGCACATCACCCTGTTGGGTTGGC
>JANNEV010000352.1:0-1546 GCA_031379145.1 Gemmatimonadaceae bacterium | reverse complement strand
GTTCCTCGCCGCTCTTCGCTTTTTTCACCGTGCTGCTGCTGTGTGCACGCCCTGTCGTCGGTCAACCGTCTCCCAAAGTCGCCACAGCTGTTCGGGGTCGAACCGCGCCGAGAGTGGACGGTGTGCTCGATGAGGACGTCTGGAAGTCCGCCGTCGCCATTGACGACTTCAGCCAGCAGCGTCCGGTCCCAGGGGCGGATCCGACGGAGCGCACGATTGTGTATTTGGTCTACGACGATCAGGCGCTTTACGTCGGCGCACGCATGTTGCGGAAGCGGCCCGAGCTGATCGTGCGCAACATGTCGCGTCGCGACGGACAGGGGAACGCCGAGCGCATCACCATCACGCTCGACCCGCAACGCGACCGACGGACGGGCGTGGGCTTCGGAGTGTCTGCCTCAGGCGTCCGTTCTGATTTCCGTCACACGCAGGACGAGGACATGCGTGGGCGAGAGAGCCAGTTCGATCCGGTGTGGGCGGCGGCGGCGCACATCGATTCCACGGGATGGACGGCCGAGATGCGGATTCCGTTCTCGCAGCTGCGCTTTCCAATCTCGTCCGAACAGCAGTGGGGCTTGCAGCTCGATCGTTGGATTCCCGACAAGAATGAAGATCTGCAGTGGGTCATGATCCCGCCGAGCGAGACGGGATACATCTCCCGATTCGGCACGCTCGTGGGTTTGGTGGGGGTGCGCGCCACGCGTCCGGTGGAATTCTTGCCGTACATGGCCGGCGACGCGACGCGCCGAGCATCGACCACGGTGGCGAACCCGCTCAGTCAGCCCTACACCGGTCGTGTCGGAGTGGACGCCAAGGCGGCGGTGGCGGGCAACCTGACACTCGATGCCACCATCAATCCCGATTTCGGGCAGGTGGAGGCTGATCCGGCCGAAGTGAACCTGAGCGCATTTGAAACGTTCTTTGACGAGCGACGCCCGTTTTTCGTGGAAGGCAGCGAGATGCTCCGTGGCAACGGCGCCCAATATTTCTATCCCCGGCGCATCGGTGCAGCCCCGCATGTCTCGGTCAGCGGTGACTTCGTCGACGTGCCGCGATCAAGCACCATCATCGGCGCGAGCAAGCTGACCGGACGATTGCCCAGTCGAACCACGATCGGCGCGCTGACGGCGCTGACCGCGTCGGAGAGTGCACGCATTTTGAATCGGGACTCGACGAACACCTTCTCGCTTCCCGTGGAGCCGCGCACGGCGTACGGCCTGCTGCGGATCCAGCAGGAGGTTGGACGACAAGCGTCGACGTTGGGTGTGTCGTTCACCGGCACGCATCGTGACTTTGCCGGCAACAACACGCTGCAGTCGGCCTTGGTGCGGAGCGCGTATTTTGGCGGTGCAGACTGGCGCCTGAGATTTCAGCAGGGCAAGTACGCGCTCAGTGGCTTCGTGGCCGGGTCGTACGTAGCCGGCGATACGGCGGCAGTGCGCCGACTACAGAACAACAGTACGCGTTTCTTGCAGCGCCCTGACCTCACCCACGTGCGCTACGATCCATTGCGCCAATCGATGGGCGGATACTCGGCGCAGATCCG
>JANNEV010000331.1:0-3029 GCA_031379145.1 Gemmatimonadaceae bacterium | reverse complement strand
CGATCAGCGCCACCACGCAATTCGGCACGCAGTATGAGCGTCGGAAGTTCAACTCCAGCCGCAGCTCAGGGCAGGGCTTGCTCGGCGGTCTCCAGGTCGTCACGGCTGGCTCCGTGCGCGATATCGACGAGACCCGTGTGCTCACCGAGGACTTCGGCCTCTTCGGCCAGACGGAAGTGCTGTGGCGGGATCGGCTGCTGCTTACGGCGGGTGCCCGTGCGGACCGCAGCTCCAACAACGGCGATCCGGGCGCGTTCTATCTCTTCCCGAAGGGATCGGCGTCGTACCGGCTGCCGCAGCTGGCGCCGGGAAAGGTTGACGAACTCAAGTTTCGCCTCGCCTACGGCGAAACCGGCAATCAGCCGCTGTACGGACAGAAGTTCACGGCCATCGATCTTTCCAACATTGGTGGACTTGGTGCGTTCCGCGTTGGCGCTGGACTCGGCGCGGCGGACATTCGGCCGGAGCGTCAACGGGAGGTGGAAGCCGGCTTTGACGCCACCATTCTCGGCAACCGCGGCACGATCGACTTCACCGGTTTTCAGCGTAACATCAGCGACCTGCTGATCACGCGGACCTTGCCGCCCACCTCCGGCTACTCGTCGGAAGTGTCGAACGGCGCGTCGATGCGCGTGTGGGGACTCGAGACGTCCATCTCGCTCTTCCCGGTGCAGAAGTCACGGGTGTCGTGGAACACCAGGGTCAACTGGGGCATGAATCGCAGCAAGATCACCGATCTCCCGGTACCAGCGTTCCTCCTCGGCACATTCCAGGTTGGCGCGGTGCGCATCGAAGAAGGGAAGTCGGCGACGCAGATCATCGGCAATGACACCTTGCCGCAGTCGCCTCGGCAGCTGTATCCCAACGGTGTACTCATGGGCGACGGCAATCCCGCGTGGAACGGCGGATGGAGCAATGAAGTACGCGTGGGACGCTTCACGGCGTTTGCGCTGCTCGACCGTCAGCAAGGCGGGCTGCTCGCCGCCGGCACCTTCCGTCACTACGACCTCGGCCAGAACTCCCGCGATTTCGATGAGCCGGGCCCCGTCGCCGGCCAAAACCTCGGCAACTACCGTCGCACCACGTATCTCGCGGTTACGCGTGTGTACTATCAGGATGCCTCGTACACGAAGCTGCGAGAAGTCACGCTGGGCTACGACATCCCGCAGTCTCTGGTGCAGAAAGTGTGGGGACGCGCGCAGAGCGCGAAGGTCCAGTTGTCCGGACGCAATCTGGTGTGGTGGACCAAGTTCCGCGGAGGAGACCCGGAAGCGGCGAACTTCGGTGCCGGCAACGTGCCCGACGCCATTCAGCGCAATCGTGAACTCGCGGCATACCCGGCCAGCAGGAATTTCTGGCTCAACTTCAACGTGGAGTTCTAACCCATGCAACTACTCCACTCACGTACCGGCCGGACTCGGCGACAGGTCGCGGTTTTATCATTCCTCGGAGCCACTGCGCTGTTTTCTGCGTGTCAGGAAATCACGGTTCCGAACTACAATTCGCCGAACCTCGGCGGACTGCTGGACAAGCCGGATGCTGCAAGCGTCAACACCACGGTGGTCGGACTGTTGGTCGGTTCGCGCGCCACGGCCGGCGGATACGCGACAACGCTGGGCATCTTCGGTCGCGAGATGTACAACCTCGATCAGGCGGACGCGCGTTTCGTGCTCTCATGGCTGGTGGAGCCGCTGACCCCCGGCGGATTCGGCGTCGATCTGGGCTGGTCGGCCACGTACCGGCAGATGCTGACCGCGCAGACCATTCTCGATGTCGTCGACAAGCCGGTGGACCTGTCCGCCGCGCAGAAGGAAGGCATCAAGGGGCTGACCAAGACGTTCATGGCGCTGGCCATGATGGACCAACTGCGCGTGCGCGATACGTTTGGGATCGTGCTCACGGTGGACCCGACAGCAACCAAGCTCGGAGAGTTCGTGACGCGGGAGCAGGGGTACACCCGGGCCGCGACCTTGTTGGACGAGGCCAAGACGCACCTCCTGGCGGCTGGAACGAGCTTTTCATTCTCGCTCACCAGCGGCTTCACCGGCTTCAACACGCCGGCGACGTTTCTGCGCGTGAATCGCGGGCTCAAGGCACGCCTGGAAACTAATCGTGATCGGTGGGCGGACGCGCTCACCGCTCTCGGCGAGTCGTTCCTGAGTACCGCCACGCCATCCGCGGCGTCGTTGGCCACGGGCGTGAATCATGTGTACACGACCGCGTCCGGCGATGCCACAAACCCGGTGTTCGATCCGGCACCTCGCGCGTTGGTCGCGCATCCGTCGTTCCTCGCGGATGCGCAGCGCCGAGCTGACGGTTCTGCCGATCTTCGCACGGTGAAGGTGGCCACCAGTACGACCACCATCACCAGTCAGGGAATCAGCTCGAACACGCGACTCAATCTGGCCGCCACCAACGTGGCACCTATTTCGATTCTCCGAAACGAGGAGCTGATTTTGCTTCGCGCCGAGGCCAACATCGGGCTCGGCAATCGCGCGGCGGCGGTCGCCGACCTGAACATCATTCGCACCGTGTCCGGCGGGCTGGCAGCGCTTCCAGCCGATTTTTCGGGCAACCTGGTGGACGAGCTCCTCTACAACCGGCGGTACTCGCTCTTTGGGGAGTACGGGCATCGTTGGGTGGACATGCGCCGTTACGGGCGATTGGCGACTCTGCCGAAGTTCGCTCCGACCCATCGCATCTATCCGATCGTCCCGTTGCCTGCAGACGAATGCAATCAGCGTTCACCGCAGCCCAAGGGCTGCGCGCAGGTGAGCGGTATCTAGCGGCAAACTGCGTTTCGTTAACGTTGGGAAGTTCGAACGGCGCGGACCCTCTCGGGGTGCGCGCCGTTCGCATTGCGGTTCGCTCTGGTCTACCGCATGACCTGATGCGCAGTGCGCGGCGACGCGCTGCTGCGGTGCCTCGGCGGACTTACGCTGCCGCGCACATCTTGCAGCGACCATACAGCACAATCTCGTGTCGTTCGAGCTTGAATCCCCTCGGCGCGAGCGACTTGAAGTCGCCCG
>JANNEV010000230.1:0-21495 GCA_031379145.1 Gemmatimonadaceae bacterium | reverse complement strand
CTCGCGCGCGGTGCCGAGCATGAGCTGCGTCAACCCAAGCGCTCCAGCTGAGCTACGCGCCCGAGTGTCAAAGACGCTTTCCACCCGAACCAGCCGAAAGCCAAGTTCAGGCTCCAACCCAGCGGTGATCGACGCGTCATAGATGCGGCGTGCTAGATCGGTGCGGATTCGGTACCGGGCGGAGTACGTATAGATGCGGTGCCACCGGTCCAGCGATTCGCGTGGTTCGGATGTGCCCTTCGCGACGGATCGCGGGGCCAACCCGAACGGAAGCGCGACGGCGGTGTCGGCGCGCGGGCCGAGCGGACGGCGCGTGTCCGGCCGACGCCGAAGGACTGCGCCCGCTGGACGCCACGAGGGCTGAATTGCCAACGTCCCCGCCTGCGGGACAAAATTCGGCGTCAGCGCAACCGACTGAACCGAGGGCTCGGGCGTCAGCATCATCGCAAGCGTCAGTACAATGGACGCTGCCAAAAAAACGCGGGACAACCGGCGCTTCGCAAACCGGCGATGCATCCGCCGCCGCCGTGCTCGTGCATCAAGACTGCGTGCCACCATGACTGTATCGTGCATGAGACCTCTTGATCATCGGGATGTTTCCGGATCTCTGACAAAGTCGCCCGACGTGCCGCCGCGTTTCTCGCGCAGCACTATCTCGGAAATCATCATCGATCGATCGACCGCCTTCGCCATGTCGTAAATCGCCAGCAATGACACGGAGACCGCGGTCAACGCTTCCATCTCCACCCCGGTCTGGGCGGTGGTTCGGACGAACGCCTCAACCCGGAGACCGGGCAGCGCTGCATCAACGGTAACCACGACGTCGATACCCGACAACGGAAGCGGGTGGCAGAGCGGGATGAGCTCGGCGGTGCGCTTGGCTGCCTGGATTCCGGCCAATCGTGCCACCGGAATCACGTCTCCCTTCTTTAAAGTGTTCTGCTGTATTGCTTTAAGCGTCTCGCCGTGCATCGAAATTGCTCCTGATGCGAGCGCTGATCTTACGGAAATCGGCTTCGCTGCGACGTCGACCATCCGAAAATGTCCGCTTCCATCCAGGTGCGAGAACTCCCGCGCGGCTGGCGATTCGATGTTAGCGAGCTCTTCCATTACGGAATCCGGTGCACGAGTGAAATCGCGTCATGAGGAGGGACGCAGGGTGGAGTGCAGCGATGCCAGCAACGACGCGCCGAGCAATTGCGGACTGACGTTGCCCTGCGCGCGGAGCTTGATGGCTTCGACCACAACGACGGCGGCGGCGGTGCGCCGTGCATCGATCTCCTGTTCGGAGACCACGAGTGCGCGTGCCCGGTCGTGCAGCAGCACCGTGAGAGCATCCAGCATGTCAGAGAAGGCGCCACGCGCACCAGCAGAACCCAGGCGCGCGGCGGCCTTGATACGTTCCGTGGTGCCGCCGGGAGAGGATGGCTGTAACGCCGCGTCGAGCAAGCGTCTCGCGGAAGCGAAGGACGTGGCCGTTGAATCGGCACCGAGCAGGGTTCCAGGCGCGCCTCCAGCGCGGGCGCTGAGCTCCTGCTGCGAAGTCGCTCCCAGCCGCTTCTGCACGGCGGAGTCGACGAGGAACGCCTCGACGTCCGCGCGCGGCAACGCCGGCACGCGCACCGACACGACGCGTGACCGAATCGTGGGCAGGAGGGCGCCCGGCTCGCTGCTGGTGAGGATCAACGTGGCATTCGGCGGTGGCTCCTCAAGGAGTTTGAGCAGCACATTGGCCGCTTGATCGGCGCCTTCCTGGGCCACCATCCGCTCTGCGTCGCCGACGATGATGACCGTACCCTTCGCCATGGCGGGCCGAACGGACGCTCCGTGAACAAGTGCTCGCACTGTACCGATGTGGATGCCGTCGCTGCCGGATGAGGCGGCCCAGAGTCCATCGGCCTCCAGGCGTTCCGCGATGGTGTCCGCCAGGTCGGCAGCCACGTCGGCGTGTGACGGGTCGCCATCCTTGAGGCGAGGTCGAGGAAAGAACCATCGCAGATCGGGGTGCACCACGCGGAGCGAATATCGGCATTGCTGGCATTCGCCGCACGGATCAAGGAGGCGGCTGCCAGCCGCGCGTTCGCACAGGAGCATCTGGCCGAGCCAGAGCGCGAGCCGCTGTTTTCCAACGCCACGTGGACCCTGGAGGAGCAGGCTGGCCGGGAGCCGACGTTCTTGGACGGCTCCGGCCAGGCGCTCGCGCAGTTCGTGATGTCCGTACAGAGGGCGGAGTGGCATGGGGGGAATATGCCGGTCGAGGCGGAGCGCGTGAAGGCACGCTAGCTTGCTCTCATGCGTTCTCGCGTGAGCTGTCATTTGGCTGTGGTCCCAGCGCTGGCGTCACTCCTCGCCGCTGGCGGCGCGCTCTCTGCCGTCGAACTGACCGCGCAGGCTCCACCAACGCCGGCCGCCCGATCGTCGTCAGCGACCGGCCGTTCAGGCGCCGAGCCGGTTCGCGCGCGGGAATTGGGACTCGCGCCGGGCGTGTTTACCCCGGGGCCGCGCAACGCGATCACCGATGTGTCCGGCGTTCGCGTCGGCCACGCCATTGTGAGCGAGGGCGACTCGCTGCGGACTGGGGTGACGGCGATTGTGCCGCACGGGGGCGACCTGTTTCGTGATCGTGTACCTGCGGCGTTGCACGTGGGTAACGGCTTCGGCAAGCTGCTGGGAGTCACACAGCTCCGTGAACTGGGCGAACTGGAGACGCCCATCGTGCTCACCTGCACCCTCTGTATCTGGCAGGCGGGAGACGCGTTGGCACAGTGGATGCTGCGGCGCCCGGAGAACGTGTCGGTCCGGTCCATCAACCCAGTGGTGGGAGAGACCAATGACGGAGCGCTGAACGCCACACGTTCGCGGCCCGGTGTGGGCGACGCCGTGACGCGTGCCCTCGCCACCGCGGACACTGGTGCGGTGACGGAGGGCAGTGTGGGGGCCGGGCATGGCACGGTCATGTTCGGCTGGAAGGGAGGCATCGGCACGTCGTCGCGACGGTTGCCGGTGTCGCTGGGCGGCTATACGATCGGCGTGCTGGTGCAGGGGAACTACGGCGGCGTGTTGCAGATGATGGGTGTGCCGATTGGTCCGCTGCTTGGTCGCTACGCGTTCCAGCGCGACATCGGAACGGTTCCCGGTGCAGTACCGAGGGCCGTACCCGATGCAGCACCCGGGCCGAAGCGACCACCCGCTGGCGCGGGTGATGACGCAGCCGAGCGCGGCGACGGATCGTGCATGATCGTGATCGCGACTGACGCGCCGTTGCTCTCGCGGAATTTGGAGCGCGTGGCGGCTCGAGCGGTGATGGGGCTCGCACGCACCGGATCTGCGGCGTCCAACGGCTCGGGCGACTACGTGATTGCCTTTTCCACCTCACCGCTCGTTCGGCGCAATCCTGAAATGATGTTGGCCAGCGCGCAGGAGCTTGGGAACGATGCGATGTCGGCTGTGTTTCAAGCCGTGGTGGAAGCCACCGAGGAAGCGTTGTACAACGCGCTGCTGATGGCCACTGCGGTGTCGAGCCGTGCCGGCCGGGTGAATCCGCTGCCGGTGGATTCGGTGCGGGTGTTGTTGCGAGCACGAGGTATTGGTGTGGCCAGCGCGCTGTCTCCGCCCGCTCGCTAGAGTTCGCGCAGCGTAACAGGTCCTTTTCCTGAAGGAGGTGTTGTGGACGCAACCATGAGCGCGCGGGCGCAAGCGGTCCCCAGCGATGCCGTCGCCACGCGTGCGCTGCCGTGGCAACTCGCTGCGGTTGTTTTTGCGGCGACGAGCGTGATCGTCGGCCTGATCTGGGACATTTCGTGGCACATGACCATTGGGCGCGACACCTTCTGGACGCCCGCGCATCTCGCCATCTACACCGGCGGCGCTGTGGCAGGGCTGGCGAGCGGCTACGAAGTGTTGCGTCGCTCGTTCTTCAGTGGGTCGCGACCCATCGACGGGGTGACGGTGTGGCGGGTGTTCAACGGACCGCTTGGCGGATGGCTGGCCATCTGGGGCGCGGTTGCAATGCTGACATCGGCGCCGTTTGACGACTGGTGGCACGCGGCGTACGGGCTGGACGTGAAAATCATCAGCCCGCCGCACGCCCTGCTGGCCCTCGGCTTCCTGATGATTCTGTCAGGGGCGTTGCTGCTGGCCCAGGCCGAGCAGACGCGTGATGCGGAGCGCGCGGATGCGACGGGTGTAGCGCCGTGGATCGTGGCGTTCACGAGCGGCTTGGTGCTGACGATGCTGGTTATCTTCACCACCGAGTACCACGAGCCGGATATGATGCACGGCAGCGTGTTCTACGTGGTTTCCGCATTGGTGTTTCCGTTCGCGTTGGTTGCGGCGGCGTGTGCAACGCGGCTTCGCTTTCCCGCCACCGCGAGTGCGGCGGTTTTCACTGCCGTGATGTGCGTGCAGGTGTGGCTGCTGCCGCTGTTTGCGGCGACGCCCAAGTTGGGGCCGATTCGTCAGCCGGTCACGCACATGGTACCGTTGGATTTCCCGTTGCTGCTCATTGTGCCGGCATTGGCTATCGACCTGTTGCTTCGCGTCACGCAGCAGCGTGGCGCGTGGATGCGTTCTCTGATGCTCGGCGTGGCCTTCCTGGCGGCCTTCATAGCGGTGCAGTGGCCGTTCGGAGATTTCCTGCTCAGTCCCGCGTCGCACAACGCGCTGTTTCGCGCGGACAACTATCCATACATGCTTCCCAGCGATTGGATTGCGGGACCCGGTGAGTTCATTCGCGAGTCCGTGAGCGACCGATGGCGCGGCTTTGGACTCGCCGCGGTGCTCGCGGTCCTCTCGTCGCGCGTCGGACTGGCATGGGGAGCGTGGCTGCGGTCCGTCCAACGATGAGCGAGTGTCGGGTTGGCGCGCCGCGGCGTGAGGGCGTCCGGGAGCAGCTCCGCCGTCGACTTATTCTCTCGTCGACGATCGCGCTCGGCTGGCTTGGCTTGAGTGCGCACGTGGGCACGAATCAGGTGGTGTTTGAGGGGCAGGCTGGTGGCTACCCCGTTCGGGTGCTCATCAATCCGCCCGGGGTCGTTCCCGGCCAGGTGCCGATTCAAGTCCGCGTGCTGGAGGGCACGCCCACGCGTGTGACCGTGCGTGCGGCGCAATGGAACGTCGGAACGAAGGGCGCACCTCCAGCCGAGCAGGCATCGTTGGTGCCGGGAGACCCCGGCGTCTGGTCGCACGACCTCTGGATCATGACCTCCAGTACGTACGCCGTCTACGTGCACGTGGACGGGCCCGCAGGGAATGGCGAGGTGGTCGTGCCACTGCAGACGGCCGCGACTCGCACCTTGGCGATGACGCGCGGCATGTCGGCGATGCTGGTGGTGCTCGGATCGTTGCTGGTGGCTGGCATGCTCACCATCGTGGGTGCGGCGGTACGCGAAGGCGCACTGCCGGCCGGAGACGCCCCATCGGCACCGCGTCGGCGCCGTGCGCGAATCGCGACTGCATCGACCGCCGGAGTACTGGCGTTGGCGTTGTTTGGCGGATCGAAGTGGTGGGACGCCGAAGCGGACGATTTCCGCCGTCGCATGTACAAGCCGATCGCGATCTCGACGGCCGTTCGATCGATCGATGCTGATCGCCTGCTGACTATCGCCATCACGGACTCGCTCTGGCGCGACAACCGCATGTTGCCGCTGATGCCTGATCATGGCAAACTGATGCATCTGTTCCTCGTGTCCCTCGCGGATCAGAACACGATCGCGCACCTGCATCCGCTTCGCGTGCACGCAGACTCGTTCGTGACGCAGATGCCACCCGTACAGGCGGGTCGATATCTCCTGTTCGGCGACCTGCTGTTCCAGAACGGAGCGCAGCGCACCTTGGTGGACACCATCGACGTGCCGGTCGCGCCGGTCGTTGTTGGAGAGCCGACGGCGAGCGCCTCTGCCACGTCCCCGGGAGTGCGTGCATTCGACGCCGACGATTCCTGGAGCAATGTGACGCCGGTGTCGCTCGGCTCGCCGTCGGCGCTGGCATCCGGGGGCAGCATCACGCTGTCGAGCGATCGACCGGACGGTGTCGTGCGCGTGGGAGGCGACCTTCGACTCGTGGTGACCGTGCGCAACGCGAACGGGCAGGCATCCGTGTTGGAACCGTACATGGGTATGGGCGGGCACGCGATGGTGCTGCGGCGCGACGCGGGCGTGTTCATGCACCTCCACCCCATGGGCACCGCCAGCATGACGGCGCAGGCGCAACTGATGCGCCGCGAGCGCGGCGACACCGCGGTTCTCGATTCCGCGGCCATTGCGCGCGCCATCGAGACCGCCGAGTCGATGCAGTCTGCGGTCGCCAACACCCATGCGGCGCATGTGAACATGATGCCTGGCCCCGATGCGGCGCTCGCATTTCCGTTTGCCTTTCCGAGCGCCGGGGCGTATCGCGTCTTTGTTCAGGTGCGACGGAACGGTGTGGTGGAAACTGCCGCCTTCGACGTCACGGCAGTGAACCTGGATCCCACGCGGGACTGAGCAGGTCGCCGAGGACCGCGCCCGCCGTGGCGCGTCCTCCGGCACCGGGTCCCTGTAACACCAGCGCACCGGCGGATGCGCTTTCGATCACGATGCGGTTCAGTGCTCCGCCCACACTGGCCCACGGGTCATCGCTTGTCACCCGTGTTGGAGTAATGCGGGCGATGGGCACGCCCTGCTCGATGCTACAGCTGGCGAGCAGCTTGACTCGATCCCCTTCGGCAGCCACGCGACTGGCCCACGCCGCCGTTTCGACATCGATGCCTCGCCGTTCGACACGCAGTGACGCGGGGTGGACACCAAACGCCAGCCACGCGAGTAACCTCAACTTGTCTTCGGCGTCTTCGCCCGACAGGTCACGTGCGGGGTCCGCCTCGGCGAAGCCGAGCTGCTGCGCCGTGCTGATGGCCTCGGCAAGGGAGGCACCCGCAGACACACGCTCGAGTACGTAGTTGCTGGTGCCGTTCAGGATGCCCGTGACGCGTGTGACTCCTACGCCGGCTGCACCGCTCCGCAGGCATCGCACTACCGGAATAGCTCCACCAACGGCGCCCTCGAAATCGATGCGGGTGCCATGCCTCAGCGCCAACTCCTCGAGCTGCGGGCCGCATTCGGCCAGCAGCGCCTTGTTGGCCGTGACCACGCGAATCCCCTGGCGCAACGCCGTTTCGATCAGCGTTCGCGCTGTAGTGGTGCCGCCGATGACCTCGACCAGCACGTCGATGTCGTGACCAATCAGCACAGATGGATCGGTGATGCGAGTATCGGTCGGAGCGATACCACTCGCAATCGCGCGAGACAGCGCTGGTCGCGAACGATGGCTGTCCCTTACCAGCACACGCGAGACTTGCACCGGGCCTGATCTCCCGAGTGCGTCGTCGTGCAGCAATTCCAGCAAACCGCCGCCCACGTTGCCGCATCCTGCGAGGGCAATGCGCAACGTGCTCCGTGGTGAATCCCGGTGTGCACTCCGGTGTGCACTCCGGTGTGCACTCCGCGGTGCGTCCGCGACCGAGAGGTCCTGAGCAGCATCGACGGCCGCGACGTGATCGAGCGCCTCACGCAGAATTGCACTTACTCGCGTGGCCTCAAGCAGGAATGCGTCGTGGCCGTGCACCGACGCGATGTCAGCGTATCGACGCGCATGCGGCGTTGCCCACTCCTGCACGCTCTCGGCCGGATACAGCAAGTCGCCCGGAATGCCGACGCCGACGAGTCGATCCGCAACCGGCGCGAGCGCTGCGGCAATACCACCGCGGCCGCGCCCGACGTCGTGCGAATCCATGGCCTGCAGCAGCGCCGTGTAGCTCGTTGCGTCGAAGCGTTGGACCAGACGTGTCCCATGATTCTCGAGCCACTGCGCGACCAGGAACTGTCCGTCGTCACCACGCGCACGTCCGAAGCGACGTTCAAGTGCTTCGGGCGTGCGATAGCTCAGCATGCCAACCATTCGGGCAAGAGCCAACCCATCCTCCACGCCGCCCAGGGCGATCGCGCGCGCCATGATCGCGCCCCATGCGATTCCTTGTGCGGTCTGCGCGGCGGGGGCCGCGAGCACGACCGCGCTGCGAACGCGATCGGGGAAGCTGGCCGCGAACTCCAGCGTCACCATCCCGCCCAGCGATCCGCCGCAGACAAGCAGAGGCTGGATGATGCCGAGCGCGTCGAGCAGGTGCGTGAGTATGGCGGCCTGATCTCGCGTGGTGAACGCTGGGAGTGCGTGCGGCGAATCGTTGGTGGGGCCGGTGGTTCCGTCGCTTCCTCCAAGCAGGTTGGCACAGAGTACGGCGTGGCGGGTTGGGTCGATGGCCTGACCGTGGCCAACAACGCCCTGCCACCAGGTCGAGGCATGCGTGGAGCCGGTGAGAGCGTGCACGATCAGCACGAGATTGTCTTTCGCCGGTGTCAAGGTTCCTTCGAGGCGATAGGAGACACGAATGCTGTCCACCTGCGCACCGCTCTCGAGCACTACGTGGCGCAGCACAATTGACTCGTCACGCGTGGGCCAGAACGGGGCCGGCTGATCGACGTTTCCGCTGCCGATGGAGGAGGTAGGGTGCGCGAGTGAAGGCAACGGTCGCAGGGCAGGGAGACGGAAAGGCGCGCGTGAGAGGGTGGTGCGACTCATGCCGCTGACTCCGAACGCTGTGGGCCAGCAGCACCCGTCCGACTCACGTTTGTTGCCACCGCGGCGGCGAGAGCGCGGTCAAGATCGGCCAGCAAGTCGTCCACGCCCTCGAGGCCGACCGAGAGGCGCACGAGGTCTGATGTGACGCCGGCCGACTGCCGCTCCACTTCAGACAGCTGCTGGTGGGTGGTAGACCACGGATGAATGACGAGACTCTTGGCGTCGCCAACGTTGGCGAGCAGGGAGAAGAGCTTCGTCTCCTTGATGAAGCGATGGGCTGCCGCCTCACCGCCACGCACGCCGAACGTCAGTACCCCACCGAAGCCGCCGCCGAGATACGTCGCCGCGTTGTTGTGCGTCGCATGCGTGGCGAGTCCTGGATACTTCACCCACGAGACCGCCGGATGCGACGAGAGGAATTGCGCCACCGCCAGTGCATTCGCGCTGTGCTGCCGAATACGCAGGGGAAGCGTCTCCAGGCCCTGCAGAAACAGAAACGCGTTGAACGGTGACAGCGACGCACCGATGTCGCGCAGCAGCAGCACGCGCAGGCGCACGGCAAACGCGATGTTCTTTCCGCCCACGTTCCCAAAGGCGTCGGCGAATCGGAGCCCATGGTAGGCTGCCTCGGGCTCCTGATAGAACCGGCGGAAGCGCGCGGTCTGGCCCCAGTCAAACTGTCCGCCGTCAACGATCACACCGCCAATGGAAGTGCCGTGTCCACCAATCCACTTGGTGGCGCTGTGCAGCACGATGTCGGCCCCATGCTCGATGGGGCGGGTGAGAATTGGCGTGGCGAACGTGTTGTCCACGACGAGCGGGAGGTTGAACTGGTGCGCGAGTGTGGCCAGGGCCTTCAGATCGGGTACGTCAAGCGCCGGATTCCCGACGGTCTCCACGTAGATGGCGCGGGTGTTCTCGTCGACGGCCGCGGCGACGGCGCGATGATCGTGAATGTCCACGAAGCGCGTTCGAATGCCGAGTCGTGGCAGCGTGTGGGCGAAGAGCGCCACGGTTCCGCCGTAGAGTGACTGCGATGCGACGATGTTGTCGCCGGCTTCGGCGAGGTTCAGGATGGCGAGCGTTTGGGCTGCCTGACCGCTCGCCGTGGCGACGGCTGCCACACCGCCTTCGAGGGCGGCGATGCGCTGCTCGAACACGTCGGTGGTCGGGTTGTTGATGCGCGTGTAGATGTTGCCGAACGCGCGCAGCCCGAAGAGATCGGCGGCATGCTCCGGACTCTCGAACACAAACGATGATGTGGCGTAGATGGGCACCGCGCGCGAACCCGTGGCGGGGTCGACGTGCTGGCCGGCATGCAGGGCCAGCGTGTCAGCGCTGAGGGCGGGTGCGGTACCGCCTGCAGTAGTCGTGGACATCGGGCACTCCGTTGAACTCACGTGAGCGCCGCCAGAATGCAACAATGCGCCCGGAGCGGAGGGCCGCCGGGCGCACAATCGCTATTTAGCTCGTTGTTTAGCGTGGCGGCAAGCGGCGGCAAATCACCACGGGTGCGGAGCGCACCAGTTTGTCTTCAGTTGTCGTTCGGTTCGGCGCGGTGGAGCACGACTTGTACAGCGGTTCGCAGGCCGCCAAACACGACGGCCCGCTTCGATTTCTCGTCGCGGGCCGCAAGGACCACGACTTAGACGGATATTCATCGCCTCAGGCGATGGTACGCGGCCCGTCAAATCGGGGAACTCGCCGCGCACTCCACAGTATCGACACCAGTGCGCGAAAGGTCAAGCCCTGCGCGCGCTGCCGTCGGCACCCGTTAGAACGGCTTGTATAGCGCCATGTAGACCGCCACCCCGGCCAGCAGCGGAAGGACGATCAGGAACGGCCGCGCCAACGCGGGCTTGCGATAGGGCAGCAGCACAATCGCGCTGAGCACCAACCAGATCAACATCTTCACGACGAGCCAATTGGGCGGCAGACCGCGAACGAGTCCGAGCCGTGCCATCATCCCGAATCCACCGAGCAGGATCAGAAACGACCCCAGTCCGAACATGCTCGCCACCAACGTGCGCGTGGAGGTGTTTGTCTTGCTGCCGCCGTTGGCCGCGTGTACTGCAACGCCACCGATGGCGACAAAGAGCATCGCGATGCCGATGACGTGGATGATTTCGTAGAGGTCCCTGGGGAACATGATGGGGCGAGTTCAAGTGAGACAGCGACGCGCGAGAGTGACGCGTCAGGATGCACCGAGTACGAGGAGGGGCTCGTGAACGTCGAACTGATCCGACGTGTGTGGAGAGAGCGCGCGGTAACCTGCCAGCACGCGCCCAAGTGCCTGTTGCGGATTCGCGCCGGTGGCCGAGATGTGTCCCATCTTTCGGCCCGGTCTCGCCTCCGTCTTTCCGTACAAGTGCACGCGCGATGACACGACCTGAAGCGCCTCGGCAAAGGCCGGCGGTGTGTCTTGCAGCCACACCTCTCCCAGCAGATTCACGATGGCGGCCGGCGCGAGCAACGTGGTGTCACCGAGCGGCAAGTCGCAGATCGCGCGTACGAGTTGCTCGAACTGGCTGGTGGCGTTGCCGCGTTCACTGTGGTGGTAGGTGTTGTGTGGACGCGGCGCGAGTTCGTTGACCAGCAGTTCGTTGGCCGTCGTCACGAAGCACTCCACCGCAAGGAGGCCGACCACGTCGAGCGTCGTGGCAATCCGGCTTGCCAGGGCCTGCGCGCGGGCGGCCATCTCTTCCGACACGAACGCCGGGACCACGGCCCAAGTGAGGATGCCGCTGGTGTGATGATTGCGGCTGGGTGGATAGACGGCCACTTCTCCCGATGGACTGCGTGCGACCAGCACGGAGACTTCGTACGCAATATCAATGCGTTGCTCCACCAGACACGGCAGGCCGCCCAGCGATTGCCACGTCTGGTTGGCCAGCGATGCGTCTGCCAGGCGCACTTGACCGCGCCCGTCGTAGCCGCCGTGGGTGGATTTCGCGATACACGGTCCGTAGGTCTGCACGGCGCTGGCGATGGCGGCGCTCTCGTAGGCGGCAACAAAAGCGCCCAGCGGAAATCCGTTCGCGGCCAGCCACTGCTTCTGTCGAATACGATCCTGAATGATGTACACGGCGTCTCGGCCTGGTCGCAGCGGCGCATGCCTGGCCACCGCTGCCATGACATCGGGGTGGATCTGTTCGATTTCGAGCGTGACGACGTCACATTGCGCAGCGAGCTCTTCGGCTGCCGCTACATCCTGGAAGGATGCGGTGATGGTCCGAGACGCGACCGCGCGGCTGGCGCACGCGGGATCCGGGTCAAGCACGTGGACATCGTAGCCCATCGAGCGTGCGGCAAAGGCCGTCATGCGGCCAAGCTGCCCGCCGCCCAGAAAACCGATGGTGGCGCCGGGCAGGATGGGTCGGTCTGCGCTCACGACACGTTACCGCGTGCGCCGCTGTCTTTCGGTAGCGTCATGGGGACGGAGATCGCATTCGGCGCAGCCAACGGTCGCGCCAGTGCGTCGTCCGCCTTGGTGCGACGTCGGGCTGCCAGTCTTTCTGCCAGCGCGGCATCGGAGCTGGCGAGTAGCTGTGCGGCAAACAAGGCGGCGTTGCTTGCCCCCGGCTTGCCAATCGCAAACGTGGCGACCGGCACGCCTGCTGGCATCTGCACGATGCTGAGCAACGCGTCCATGCCATTGAGCGGCGTTGCGACCACCGGCACGCCGAGGACAGGAACGAGGGTT
This sequence comes from Gemmatimonadaceae bacterium, assembly GCA_031379145.1. GTDB lineage: Bacteria > Gemmatimonadota > Gemmatimonadetes > Gemmatimonadales > Gemmatimonadaceae > Gemmatimonas. Next base: position 9,182 of record JANNEV010000230.1, on the reverse strand, counting down.
TTGGCGGCGAGCATGCCAGGGAGGTGTGCGGCGCCGCCTGCGCCGGCGATGATGGCGCGAAGTCCTCGCGACGCCGCTTGTTCAGCGTACGCGAACAGCCAATCGGGAGTCCGATGTGCAGACACCACGCGCGCCTCGTAGGGAACGCCGAGTTCGGACAGAATCTCACAGGCCGGGGCCATGGTGTCGTAGTCGCTGGCGCTGCCCATCACCACGCCAACGAGCGGGGTGACGGCCGGCGTGGGAAGAACAGGGACGCTGTCAGCGGCGCTCACGGGAAATCCAGGAAAAGGAGAGGCCGCGTGGAGTCCCACGCCACCATGCGCCCCAACTTACTGCGGAGGCACTCTGGCTTCCAACCCGAACGGCCTGTCGACCGCTACTTCCTGGGCGCCACAACGGGCAGACGCTCGGTTCCGCTCCATTCCTGGAACGACCCGTCGAACAGTCGAGCGTCGTACCCGAGCATCGTAGCCACAAACCAGAGCAGGCTGGCCTGCTGCCCGATGTGGCAGTAGGTCACCACTGGCTTCCCATCGGAGACACCAGCATCCGTGAACAACTTCTTGAGGGCGGTTGGGGCCTTGAACAGTCCGTTGTCGGCCACGGTGTTGATCGGAATGTTCACCGCAGTAGGGATATGCCCCGGCCGCGGGTAGCCACCACCATCACCGTTGTAAAAGCGCGACAACCTCGCGTCCACCAGCGATAGCTCTCCGTCTTGCGTGGCCGCCTCGACCTGCGCCAGGGTGGCGATGAGCGACGGTTGCAGCTTGGGCGTGAACGTGGTCGAGGGCTGAGCTGCTGGCGCCGCGGTCACCACCGCGCGTCCTTCGGCCTTCCACGCCTTGAAGCCGCCGTCCAGCAGCGACGTACGGTCCAGCGTTCCGAGATACGCCAATGTCAGGAAAACGCGGGTGGCAGACTGCAGAGTATCATCATGCGGCACGACCACAATGCGTGACTTGTCGGTGATGCCGTTGAGCTGCGCCCACGTGGTGAGTTGCTCCACCGGGGGCAACTGCAACGTGAGCTTGCCGGGTCCCGCAGGTGTCGATACGTCCGCCAGCGCCACGAAGCGTGCGTGGGCCATGTGGCCACTGTCGTACTGCGCTCGGCGACCCACGTGCAGTACCACAAGGTCCTTATCGGCAGCATGCTGCGCCAACCAGGCGGTGGAGACCAGCATATCAGGTCGCGGTGCCCGCATGGCGCTGACCGGTGTTGTCGACGGCGCACGATGGCAGGCGCTTGCCAGGAGTATCGTCGTGACGAGACCAGCGCGAAGGCGCCAGGGCCGAGTGGCCCGAGTGGTGAAAGACCGAAGAACGGGTCGCAGCATGGGAGTTCTCAGGGAACGGGGAGGCGTCGACCGCGCAGGTCACGCACTTCGACAGGGGCAATTCCGGTGGCCTTGAGCGACGCCTCGATCAGGCTGCGGTCGCCAGCGATCACGATAGCCAATTTCTTCGGGTCCAGATAGCGTGTTGCCACACGCTGCACGTCGGCGGCGGTCACAGTGCCCATGCCGCGACTGTAAGCGCCGAGTGTGGAGAGTGGCAAGCCAAACGGCACGAGAGCGGCGAGTTGCGACGCGATGTCCCCCGTGGACTCGAAGCGTTCGGCGAATCCGAGCTGCAGGTAGCGTTTGGTTTTCGCCAGCTCCTCAGGGGGCATCGGCTTGCGAATCGCCTCGAACTCCTTCATGAACTCGATCAGCGCGGAGTCAGTCTTGGCTGCCACGACTTCAGCGCGGGCGACGAAGGGTCCGGGCTCTCGGCGCATGCTGAAGTTCGAGCTCGCCCCGTACGTGTACCCTTTGGTTTCCCGCAAATTCGAGTTGAGCCGGCTGGTAAACGACCCGCCGAGCGCGGTGTTCATGACGATCAGCGGATAGTAGTCGGTGGTGTTGCGAGCGACGCCAACCGCGCCGATGCGGAACGAAGACTGGGCGGCCTTGGGCTTGTCCACGATGTAGATCGTACTGGAGCGCGCCGTCGGTGCCGATGATGTGCGTACCGCCACTGGCGTACCGCCGCGTGCCCACGCGCCAAAGGTACGAGCGGCGAGCGCCTCGGCCTCGGCGACCGAAAGGTCGCCAACGATGATGAGCGTGGCGTTGTCGGGGCGATACACCGATTTCCAGAACGCCACGACCTCATCGCGCGAGATGCTCTCGACCGCCTCGCGCGTGCCCGCCGTGCTGTTGCCGTAGGGATGGGCTTCCCCGTAGACAACGGCAGCAAACGCGCGGTCGGCCATGACGGGCCCCCGATCCTGCTCCTGCAGCAGGGAGGTCAGACGTTCGCTTTTGATGCGGGCAAACTCTTTCTCCGCGAACGTCGGGCGGAGCACAACGTCCGACATCAGCGCCAGCGCGCCGTCCAGCGTCGCGCGGGTGGTGTGGAGATTCACCACGCTTTGGTCAAATCCGGCGCCGGTGCTGAGCTGAATGGCGAGAAAGGCAATTTGCTCGGCTAGTCCCAAGGCGTCGAGCGAACCAGCGCCTTCGTCGAGCAGATTGGCCGTGAGTGTCGCGAGCCCGTTCTTGTTGGCCGGGTCGGCCTCGGAGCCGGCGCGAATGACAAGCGAGAGATCCACCACCGGCAGCTCGTGCTGTTCGACCACGACAAGACGCAGACCATTGGGAAGCGTGCGCTCCACCATCGCGGGAAGCGTCAACGCGCGCGGCGCAGCGAGGCGCGGTGGTTTCGTGAACTGCGAGGGCGCTTGCGCCTGCAGCGTGGGAAGCGCTACGCCAGCGACGAGCGAGGCCAGGAGAACGGATCGAAGCGAAGTGCGCATCAGTTGGTTCCTCCAGCCGTGACCGCGAGCTCCCGCTTTCCTTCCGGGACCACCGTGAGCACGATCTTGGGTTGCGAAAGCAGGTACTGCTTTGCCACGCGTTGCACGTCGGCGGAGGTCAGCCTCTCGTAGCGCGCCAGAACCTGTTCGATCCATTCGGGAGTTCCAGCAAAGTAGTTGTAGTAGCTGAGGCGATCGGCTTTGCCCAGCACCGATGATAGTTCGTCGAGGAGCCCGGCGCGCGTTCCGTTCTTGACGCGCGTGAGTTCGCGTTCGCTGACCCCCTCGTCGGCAATCTTGCGAATGGCTGCCGTGAATTCGCTGGCAAGCTCGCGCGGATGCGTGCCCGGTTTCGCGGTGGCCGACAGCTGGATGATGCCGTCGAGCTTGTTCGCCTCGCTGCGCATGCCAACGTCCTGGGCAAGTTGCTTCTCGTAGACCAGCGTACGGTATAGTCGCGAGCTTTTGCCACCCGCGAGAATGGAGGCCAGCGCGTCGAGCGCCGGCTCGTCGGCGTGCAGGGCCTTCACGCCATGCCAGAACAAATAGGCGCGTGGCAGCTGCACTCGATCCTCGAGCACGACCACTGTATCCGTGCGGAGCGCCGCGGGCGGAACTACCGGGCGCACGGGCGCATCGGCGTTGCGCGGAATCTTGCTGAAGTATCGACTCACCCAGATCTTCGCCGAGTCCGGGTTGAAGTCCCCGGTGATGGTGATGCTGGCGTTGTTCGGTGCGTAGTACTTGCGGAAGAAGTCCTTCACGTCGTTGACCGACGCGGCACTCAGGTCCTTCATGGATCCGATCACGTCCCACGAATACGGATGAGTGGAAGGGAACATGATGGGCAGTATCGTCTCGTCCACCAATCCGTACGGCTGATTTTCCACGCTTTGCCGACGTTCGTTCTTCACGACGTCGCGCTGCAAGTCGAGTTTCGGCAGATCCATAGTGGGAAGCAGCCATCCCATGCGGTCTGCGTCGAGCCAGAGCATCAACGGAAGCGCGTTGGACGGACCAGTTTCGTAATAGTTGGTGCGATCGACCGTCGTGGAGCCATTGTTGTTGGCACCGGCCGCCTCGAGCCATTGATCGAACTTGCCCACGGGGACGTTTTGTGAGCCCATGAACATCACGTGCTCAAACAGATGCGCAAATCCGGTCCGCCCGGGTTTCTCGTCGCCCGATCCCACCTTGTACCAACCGTTGACCGCCACAATCGGTACGGAGCGATCGACATGCAGGATCACTTCGAGGCCGTTGGGGAGCGTGTACTTCTCGAACGGAATGCGTGGCGCGGGACCGGGGGGCGATCCCTGTGCGTCGGCCGCGTCAGTCAGCAGGGCGAGGGCGCCGCATAGAACCACGGCACCGCGATACAGGCGTGACAGCATGAGCGTAAGCCGAAGAGGTGGGGGCAGGCCTCGAGCCATACCGGTGCTCGGGCGACACCGTAGGAACGTTGGCGAGCGGCGGCGAGGAGGCAAGCGGTGACATCAGCCGATCCGCATCGAGTCGTCCCGTCGCTTGTTCCGCTCCGTCCCGCCCCCCAGTTTGGCGCCATGACCCCCACACCAGTGGATTCTCGTCGCGCGACCAACGAGCCCCTCGCTTCACCGTCCTACCAGGGGCGCCTCGGCACGTTCTCGGGAACGATGCTTGTGGTGGGCGGCATCATCGGTTCCGGCATCTTCCTTTCGCCAGCCGTGGTGGCCCAGCGCGTGGGGTCTGGCACGCTCACGCTGAGCGCCTGGGCGTTGGGCGCCGTGGTGGCGCTGATCGGCGGATTCATTTACGCGGAGCTGGGTGCGCGCCGTCCGTTGGCCGGTGGGACGTACGTCTACCTTCGTGAAGCGTGGGGGCCGTTGCCGGCGTTTCTCTATGGCTGGGCGTTGTTTCTCATCATCGGCACGGGTGCCATCGCTGCCGTGGCGATGACCGGCGCGAGTTACCTCACCGTGCAACTGCAGCTCGAGCCGTGGACGGTTCGACCCGTCGCGATCGCGATCATCGTCGTGATGACCGCGCTGAACATCCTTGGCGTGGGAATCGGTGCAGTCGCCGGGAATGTGCTGACTTTGCTCAAGCTCGCGGCCATCGCCGTGCTGGTACTCGCGGCGCTGATGCTGGCACCGGCGCACGAGGTTCCGAAGCCGCTTCATCAGGTTGTGCCGCTGGTGCCAACAGGTGTGATGGGGATTTTCGCCGCGATGGGATCGGCGCTTGCGCCGGTGCTGTTCGCCTTTGGCGGCTGGCAGCAGACCAACGCCGTTGCCGAGGAGCTTGAGAATCCGACACGGACGCTTCCTCGCGCGCTGATCCTTGGGGTGCTGATAACCGTCGCGACATATCTCCTGGTGAACGTGGCGTATCTGCGCGCCCTTGGTGCTGCCGGCCTGGCATCCAGCCTTGCTCCGGCGGCCGACGCCATGTTTGTGTACCTCGGCGCGCCGGGTCGTATCTTCATTTCCTTTGGCATTGTGGTGTCGACGGTCGGGTTTCTCGGCGCGGTCATTCTCATGTCCGCCCGGGTCTATCAGGCGATGGCTGCGGACGGTTTGTTCTTTTCGCACCTGGCTGCGTTGCATCCGAAGACGCGAACGCCGGTGGCGGCACTGCTGGCCCAGTGTGCGGTGTCGTTGGTGCTACTGGTCTCGGGCACGTACGGGCAATTGCTGGACTACGTCGTGTTCGCCGACTGGATCTTCTTTGGCGCCACGGCGGCCGCGTTGTTCGTCTTGCGCACGCGCGATGATGGTAGGGGATTGCGAGTGGGCACACGAACGCCATTGCATCCGTGGTCGACGCTCCTCTTTATTGCTGCTTCGCTGTACGTGGTCGCGGGCTCCATTTTTTCGAATCCGTCCAACGCCGCGCGCGGCGCCGGCCTGCTGGCGCTGGGGTTGCCGGTTTACGCGTATTGGCGCCGCCAAGGCGCAGGAGCCGTTCGTGAGTGACACACAGGCAACGTCGACCGTTGCCACCGTTGCGGCCCTGTTCGTGTATCCGCTCAAGTCCGCCGCTGCCATTGCGGTGGACACCATGACGCTGGATGCGCGTGGTGCAGAGGGTGATCGACGCTGGATGTTGGTTGGCGCGAACGGCACGTCGATTACCGCGCGCGAGCAACACCGGTTGGTGCTTATTCAGCCGGCCTTCGCCGGCGCGGATCGGAACGGTGCGTTGCGCCTCGCCGCACCACACATGCCGTTGTTCACCGTCAAGGTGCCGCACGGCGCCGCACCGCGTCGTGTGCGCATCTGGGCCGACGAGGTCGACGCGCAGGACGCAGGCGACGAGGCGGCCGAGTGGTGCAGCGATGTGCTGGGCGCGCACGCTCGGTTGGTGTATCTCGCGGACACGGCCGCACGACCATTGCAGCCGAAGTACGCTGGTGCGCTGCCGTGGGCCGATCGCGAGGTCGCGTTGTCTGATGGTGCGCCGCTATTGCTGCTGGGGCAGGCCAGCGTTGACGCGCTGAATGCGCGCTTGCTGGCACAGGGTGAACACGCGCTGACTTTCGCGCGGTTTCGACCGAATATCCTGCTTGCCGGGGCTCCCGCGCATGCGGAGGATACCTGGAGCGAGATCACCATTGGTGCGGTCACGATCGGCGTTGGCACGCCGTGCCTGCGATGTGTGCTGACGACGGTGGATCCGGTTACGGCGGATGCGGGCACCGAGCCGTTGCGCACGTTGGCCGACTATCGCCGGGATGCTGGCGGTGTGGTGTTTGGCATGAACGCGACGCACGCGGCTGTCGGTGCCGTACAGGTGGGCGACGAGGTACGCGTGACCGCGTTGCGGTAGCACTCGCTGTCAGTAGCTCGCGGTCCTAGGCGCCAATAAAGTCGACCGCTGCAGCAATGACGGCGGGGTCGCGCATGATACGACGATGCCCGAGGCCGTCCAGCGCCAGCAGTTGGGCCTGCGGTAGTGCGGCGGCGATGCGGGCACCGTCGGAAAAGGGCACTTCGCGATCATCGCGCGAGTGGATGATCAGTGCCGCCGTCGTGATGGAGCGCGACAGCTCCTCCAGATCCGTCTTTCCCGTGGCGCGGGAACCCACTCGCCGCCGCATCTCGGCGACAAAGTGGCCCGTCGCGACTGCAGGCAGGTGCATGGCGCTCGCGAACCGATGCAACACTTCGTGCAGCGAGGCCGGTGAAGCGATGAACACCACGCGAGGGACCTCGAGCCCAAGCGAGAGTGCGATGGCGGCCCCACCAGCGCCCATCGAATGGGCAATCACGCCCTGAAGCGGTCCGCGCAGCTCACTCACTTCGCGAAGGGCGTCGGCGAAGAGAAAGGGATCGGCGGTTTCTCCTCGGGAGTGACCGTGTGCTGGCCCATCGATGGCCACCACTGAGAAGCCCGCGGCGAGCAGGGCAGGCGCGAAACTCGCGAACTGCGTGCCGCGCCCCTCCCATCCGTGCAGACAGGCAACGGCAGGTCCATCGCCGACATGCAAAATGGAATTGCCGGAGGGCAGGCGTGTACGCGTTGCGGTGGACTCGAACGCGTGCTCCCATGCCCGTGCCGAGAAGCGTCGAGGCCTGACGAACAGACGCTGATTGAGACGGGCGATGGTGGCCGGCGCAATACTGCCGAGCGTACGATTAGCGCGTTGTATGAGGCGAATGCTTACGGGGACGTCGGGGAGTGCCGTCGGTTGGGGCGGTCGGATCACACAGTTGGTCGTTTGGTGTGATGGTCCGTGTGCGTCTGGAACTGGTGCGCCACAGACAGGATCTTGTCGTCGTGGTACAGTGCGCCAACAATGACACCGCAGATCGGTTGCGGCTTGAGTTCCGGCGGTGGCGTTGCCGGTGCGCCGCCGCGCCCGCCGCCTTGTTGTACAGGCAGGTCAAACTTGTACGGAACCACGACGCAGGGATGCCCGGTTTGCGCATTGGCTCCGACATCCGCGTTCGGGTTGCCAATGAACATGTCGAGGTCCTTCATGAACTCGCCCCACTTGGCGACGAGCTGGTAGCGTCGGCGTTGATTCTGCATGAAGTCAAAGCCTCGCGCTGAGCGACCGTTCACGAAACGTGGGTTCCAGTCCGCCGGAGCCATGGGGTTGGCTGGTGCGGACGGCGGTGCGGACGGTGCGGCTGCGAGCGTGGGCGCGACAGCCCCCGGTGCACCGCCGCCGGCACCACGTCCAGCGGTCGGTTCCGGCAGGTTGTTCAGGTCGAGTCCGATCTCTTTCGCCTTGCGCTGCACGTAGGAGTCAAACGCCGCGGCTCCCTCAATTCCCAAGCCTCCGCCCTGCATGCCAGCCACCGTCGGCCGCGCGCCGATCTCGCGGGGCACCGCGCCCAGCTGCTTGAGCATGTCCACCAGCTCCTTGGGTGCGTTCGGATCCACGCCAATTCGCAGCGACGCCAGCTTGATATTGCGATCGAACTGGAACGGCGTGGTGATGGTGGACGGATCCTTCTCGTCGACACCATGCAGCACGTTGAAGACCATCGCACAGTCCTCGACCGTTCGGCACATCGGCCCCACCCGATCCATGGACCAGGCCAGTACCATGCCACCGAAGCGGCTTACGCGTCCGAACGTTGGGCGCAACGCACTGACTCCACAGCGAATCGACGGCGAGACGATTGATCCCTGCGTCTCCGTCCCGATGCTGAACGCCACGCATGCCGATGCCGTCGCAGAACCGGGTCCGGCCGATGAGCCGCTCGACCCTTGCACCAGATTCCAGGGGTTGTTGGTGCGACCACGAAACCACTGATCGTTCTGTGCGAACAGTCCCGTAGCGAGCTTGGCGATGAGCACGGCTCCGGCGTTGCGCAAGCGCACCACCACTTCGGCGTCTTCGTCGATGATACGATCCTGGAAATCCGCCGCGCCCCACGTGGTTGGCACGCCTTTGGTGCTGAACAGATCCTTGACGCCGTACGGCAAGCCGTGCAGCGGGCCGCGATACTTCCCGGTCGCGATCTCAGCATCGGCTTGCCTCGCTTCCTGTCGCGCCGACTCTTCCATGATGGTCACGGCGCAGAGCAGCGTCGGGTTGAGCCGCTTCAGTCGGGCGAGGTAAATGTCGGTGAGTTGCAGCGACGTGATCTTTCGCGACTTGATCAGTGCGGACAATCGGTGCGCGGGCAGAAACGCGATGTCGTCGGGGTTGGTCGGTACGGCCCCGGTGAATGCCGGTACGGTGAACACTGCGCGATCGAACGCGGCGCGCCCGCGCTCCCGCGCCAGTTTCTCCATGATCGCGCCGGTGCCGCCGGGATACGGCTGGAACTGCAGCGCCGGCGCTTCCCCGTTTCCGAGGGGTGCCGGGGGCGCCGGTTGCTGCAGGAGTGAGCGCACCCCGTCGGAGGAGTATCGGCCGGTGCCGGCGGCAGCGAGTG
>JANNEV010000211.1:0-7735 GCA_031379145.1 Gemmatimonadaceae bacterium | reverse complement strand
TGCCGGCCGCGTCGAGCGGCTGCGCAGAGAGTTGCTGCGTGCCGCCGACGCTCAGATTGGACACGCGGGGCGTCACCGCCACGCTCACGACAGGGCTCGGGCTTTCAACCGTCTCCGAGTCGCAGGCTCCGAGAGCAAGCGTCGCGAAACTGAGGAGCGTCAACGCAACACGTGAAGAGACGCGTTGGATCAATTGGGAGGGCGCAGTCATGCGGATCTCGGGGCGATCGATGGGTTGGCGGGCGCCGATGGGCTCGGACGCCGAAGGGCTCGGACGCGCGGACGACACCCGAATGATACATCACGCGGGATCAGTCGCGAGGGGAGGCCTCGGCGAGTGCTGCTTCGAGCCTTGATCTGGTCACCCGACGGTGCGACGCGTTCCAGACGGGTTCGCCGCGCTGGAGCACGATGACCTGCGGGGACTCGTGGCGGATGCCGAGCATTGCCTCGATGCGCTGGGAGAGCGGTCGCTGACCGATGACGTCCACCATCCACACCGGCGCGTCCGGATTCGCGTCCGAAAACGCCTCGACCTCTGCGATGGCGGTGTCGCACAACTCGCAGAGGGAACTGTGTTTGTATACAACAACACGTTCCTGCGTGGCAAATTCCTGGCGAAGTTCGGCGTCAGACAACTGGGGGAACGGGCGGATCGCCATGGAAACCGGGGCAGGGGGTGGGGAGCGGGTAGGTCGCCGGCAAGCCGACTGCCGGGACCGTTGCACGATTAAGGTAGACGCAAGGTGATTCGCCACGAAGTGCGCGCGAGGCAGTCGCTGGAGGATCGCATCCGAATCGGCGCGAGCAACGAACCTGCTATGGTGTGCCGGGAACTCTTGCCCGGTCGATCCGACTTAACTCCCCCTATGCGAATAGCTCGACTGTTCCTCACGCTGTGCCTCGTCTCGGTACTCCCCGCGCGGACCCTGGCGGCGGTGCAGCCGCGCCCCGACGGCGTCGTCTCAGGGAGAGTCTTCGATGCCGTCACCGAGGAGCCGCTGGCCAGCGCCGTGGTCCGCGTCCTCGGACAGCAGGTCGCCAGTCAGACGGATAGCGCCGGCCGGTTCACGCTTCGTGGCGTGCAGCCGGGCATCGTGAGGCTCGAGGTACGACGCATCGGCTATGCGCCCCAGGTGAAGTCGGACGTGGCGGTCAGCGCCGGCAAGCCAGTCGTGGTCGCCATCGCCCTGGTTCGAACAACCGTGCAGCTTGACGTGGTTCAGGTGCAGCCGGCAGCCTTTTCGGCGCAGGCACCGTCAGCAACTCCGGTGTCGTCGATCGGGCTATCCGCTGAGGAACTTCGCCGGACCCCCGGGGCTCTCGAGGACGTGGTGCAAGCCATCGCCATTTCTCCCGGAGTGGCATCGACCACGGGTGGACGCAACGATCTCTTTGTGCGCGGTGGTGCGTCGTATGAGAACCTGTTCGTGGTGGACAACCTCGAAGTTCCGAACATCAACCATTTCGGAACGCAGGGCACCACGGGTGGTCCGATCTCACTGCTGAACATCCGATTCATTGACAACGTGACGTTGTCCACGGGGGGATTCGGCGTCCGGTACGGCGATCGACTTTCGTCGACCACCAACCTCACACTGCGCGAAGGGAATCGCGAGCGCATGTCCGGCGAGGTGAATCTCGCGGCATCGCAGTACGGCGCGATCGTGGAAGGACCGCTGGGCAAGGACGCCTCGTTCCTGTTCAATGTGCGGCGTAGTTACCTCGATCTGCTCTTCAAGGCACTCGGCGTCGCGTTCATTCCTACGTACACCGACGCCACATTCAAGGCGACCTGGCGTCCCTCGCGACGCGATGTTGTCTCGCTCCTGGCCGTCGGTGCACAGGACGACGTCAACTTCAACAACGACAAGGCCGACGACCGTGTCGACAACAGTCGCGTCCTCGGTACGTCACAAGATCAGTATTTCAGCGGTCTTACATGGAAGCGGCTGTTTGGCTCGGGCGTGGCCACCACTACGGTGGGTCGCACGTGGACGCGCTACGTCACCGCTCAATTCGATTCGCTCTCTCCGCCAAATCCGGTCTTCACGGCAAACAGCACGGAGGGGGAGAATTCTCTTCGCACCGACGTGACCTGGCAGCTCACGCCGCGCGTCGAGCTCGACGTCGGCAACATCGCGAAATTCGCTGATCGGCTGCGGTACGATGTGCGGGTGCCAGCGTTTGCGCGGCTCGATCAGAACGGTGTGCCGCGTGCCCTGCGTGTCGATACGGCGTTCACTGCATTGCGGAACGCCACCTACGCACAGGCCACCTTGCAGGCCACGGCTGCACTTCGCCTCACCGCCGGTTTGCGCGCCGACTACTACCGGTTCCTCCGCGATCGCGTGGTCATCGCTCCACGGGCGAGCGCTGCATGGGCGCTGAACACCCCCACCACGTTGACCCTCAGCGCCGGTCGGTACTATCAGGCGCCGTCATACATCTGGCTGGCGGGCGATTCGTCGAACGTGAACGCGCTCCAGCCGCTGCGCGCTGATCAGGTTGTGTTGGCACTCCAACGACTGGTCGGCGTGGAATGGCGCTGGCAGGTGGAAGGATACGCAAAGCGGTACGCGAACTATCCCGCACGCGTCTTTCGGCGCAACGCGGTGCTGCAGCCGTCGGGTTTCGACGATGTCACCGCAGATATCCCCTTCGGGCTTGAGCCGTTGAGCGGCACGGGCACCGGCCGAGTGTGGGGCGCGGAGTTTCTCGTGCAGAAAAAACTCGGTGTCGTCCCGGTGTACGGATTGGCCAGTCTCTCCCTCTCGCGCACCAGCTTCACCGCGCTCGACGGGACCTCCACGCGCGGCGCCTTCGACTCGCCGGTAATTGCTAACGTGGTGGCGGGTTGGCGACCCAATGCTCGATGGGAAGTGAGCGGGCGCATGCGAAGCTCAACGGGCCTCCCATACACGCCGATCGCGAGCACGGGTCAGCGGGCGGGTGTGGCGGACTTTCGGCGCTACAATGCTGAGCGCCTGCCGTTCTTTGTTGCCGTCGACGGCCGACTTGATCGACGCTGGACCGTGAAAGGCACACAGCTCGTCACCTTCCTTGATGTCCAGAACGTCAGCGGACGCGAGAACGTCAACGGCTTCCAGTGGAATCCTCGGACTCGACTGGTTGAGCGTCAATCTGGCCTCGGCGTGTTTCCCACCATCGGAGTGAACTGGGAGTTTTAGATTCCGGTGCATGACGCTCTCGACATGCTCCCGGAACTGGCACGTTCCCGTACGCAGCACGCTCGTGGCTGCTTTGGCGGCCTTCCTCCCCTTGTGCCACATCTGGGCCCAGTCGGCAGCGACGTCCCGCCCGCCAAGCCCGGATCGCGTACTGCAGGCGCGACTCGAGCGCCTGGTGCAGGGGTTCCGCGGCGACGTTGGTGTGTATGTCTGGCATCTGCGTACCGGTCGGTCGGCGGCGATTCGGGCCGACGAGCTGTTTCCGACTGCCAGCATGATCAAGGTGCCAATTCTGATCGGTACGTTCGAAGCGGTATCACGTGGTTCGCTTCGCTTCGATCAGATGCTCACATATCGCGACTCGCTGCGCTACCAGTACGATGAGGTGCGGGCATCGCCGCGCGACTCCGCGCCCATTGCGCTCGCCAAGGTGGCGATGCAGATGATCACCCTCAGCGACAACACAGCCTCGCTGTGGCTGCAGGGGTTGGTCGGCGGCGACACCATCAACCAGTGGCTCCACGCGAACGGCTTTGACTCCACGCGTGTTAACTCGCGCGTTGCCGGCCGCGAAACCGCCCGTACCCAGTACGGCTGGGGGCAAACCACCCCGCGGGAAATGGCACAGCTGCTGGTGCGCATTCGCGAGGGGCGCGCGGTCAGTCGTGGCGCCAGCGAGGAGATGTATCGACACCTCACGCGCATCTACTGGACCGGTGAGGCGCTCTCCGCGCTGCCGCCGTGGGTGCAGGCGGCGTCCAAGCAGGGCACCGTCGACAAGTCCCGCTCCGAGGTCGTGCTCGTAAACGCGCCGTCGGGCGACTACGTGTTCTCTGTCATTTCGCGCAATCAGCAGGACGTGAGCTATCAGGAGAACAACGAAGGCTACGTGCTGATTCGCGCGGTCTCCGCGCTGCTCTGGAAAACGTTCGAGCCAAATCGCCCCTTTATACCAGACTCGATGGCGCGCCGTTTCAAGCCACCGGAAGAGCCGTGAGTATGAGCGCGCACCGTCGACTCGGCAATCATCGGCGACCCAATGCCGTGCAGGTGGATCGCGCGCCAAGAGGCAGCCACATCTGCTCCCACTCGCTACCGATAGCGTCCTCCGACCTGACGGTCCATCGCGTCTGGCCAACGCACGATACCGCGCGATCGCCGTAGGCTCGCGCACATTCCTCACCAGCCCCACCGCACGACGCGGGATTCCGGCTGGTGCGCCAACCGTAATCAGGGACTGCGACGGAAGGCGATGCCCGCGTTAGCAGCATCTACACTGAGGCCGGGCCACTCATGCGAGGGACCCGCATGTCCGTGACCGTCGCCAGGTCGATGGCGTGCTCCTGCTCATCCGCGAGAATCTCCCTGAGGTGTTCCGGCATTGCATACTCGCCAAGCGGTTCGCACGGCACGACGCGTTCATGGTACATCAATACGTGATCGCAACGAGGCCATTTCCATCGCGCTGCGCGAAGGCATGATCAGATGCGGTGACCTACCAAAGCGCCGATCGCCGCCGTCGCCGCCATCGCGAACGCACCCCAGAAGGTCACGCGCACGGTCGGCTTCAAGATGGCTGCGCCGCCCACGCGCGCGCCGAGTGCCCCGAGACCGGCGAGGCAAAACAGTGATCCTGCGGACACGGCGACAGACGTCGATGTTTTCGGCGCCAGCCACGCAATGAGCAACGGGACGGTTGCACCAACAGTGAACGTCAACGCCGAGGTCAGCGCTGCCTGAATCGGACGCGCGACGACATGATCCGAGAGGCCAAGTTCGTCGCGCGCATGTGCAGCAAACGCGTCCTTGGCGGTCATCTGTTCGGCCACCTGACGTGCCAGCGCCGCATCCACACCGCGTGCCACGTAGATCTGCGTGAGCTCGTGCAATTCGGCCTCGGGCTGCCCGGCGAGTTCGCGTCGCTCGCGCGCCAGGTCAGCATTCTCGGTGTCGGCCTGCGAACTGACGCTCACGTACTCGCCGGCCGCCATCGACATCGCACCGGCAACAAGCCCGGCAACGCCGGCCACCAGCACCTCCGACGGATTGGTCGATGCGGCGGCCACACCAACCACGAGGCTCGCGGTGGAAATGATGCCATCGTTCGCGCCAAGCACGGCGGCGCGAAGCCAGCCGATGCGCTGGATCAGATGCGTCTCTCGGTGCAGCGGGTGCATGACTGGCTCCATGGTTTGGCTCAGGGTCGAGGGCGTCACTGGCGCTCCTCACGCTCGCGCGACTCACCGCCCTCGCCTTCACCACGCGCGCTCCGGTGACACTTGACGCAGTTGCTGAAGTTCGAGATGCCTTCGCGCACATGCTTGGCGCGGATGTTCGCCTCGGTGTGCTCGTGACAGCCGTAGCAGGTGTACTTCTTTCGGTTTCCGACGGTGGTGTGGCAGGTCGCGCAGGGTGCGTTGTGGTTCCGATCCAGCACGAAGTACTTGGAGTGATCGATCGTGACCGCACTCCAGCTATTCTGGCTGTGGCATTCCGTGCACTGCGACGTCACCCCGCGATGCACCGCCGTCGCGGGCGCGGTATGGCAGGAGGCGCATTGCTCGCGGATGGTGGTGTTCAGCAGTGCGTGCGAGAAGGTCGCCCGCCGCGTCCTGGTCAATGCGGGGGTCGGATGATCCGTGTGGCACGCCATGCAATTCTGTGATGTCAGGCCTTGGTGAAACGGTGTGATCGCCTTCGCTCGCGCAATCGCCACGCCCGACGTCGTGCGCAGCCCGATATCGTCGATCGTATGGCAGCCGATGCATCGCGCCGACGAAGCGCCACGGAGCGGCGCGTGACACGCGAAGCAGTCCTTCTCAAGGCTGCCGTGCGCGGCAACGAGTGGGCCGGGCGCCACCATCAGCTGCGGATAGGCAAACGTCAGCGCGATGAGCCCAACGAGATTGGCCGAGATAATGACTATGCCCCACCGTCCCTTCATGTCCATCCCCCGAAGAGGAACGTGCTCACGATGTGGCCAATCCCCAGCACCGCGAACGCCAGCGCGATCGGGTAGTGCACCACGCGCCAGTGCTTGACGGCGTCGAATGTCAGGCTGTCCCAATACATGGCCTGCTCCAGTGCGGCGCCGCTCAGTCCCTGCGCGTGCATCTGCTCCGTCGTTTCCTCCAGCCGCTTGCGTGCGCGCTGCAGCAGGAACTTGCCCGTCAGGCCACTGGCGATGTTCACCAGCATCGCCCAGATCGCCAGCCACGCCAGAATCGAGTTGAAGTGAATGCCCGCGTGGACAAGAATGAGCAGCGATCCGGCCCACGCCATGCGCTCATGCAGCCGAAGCAGCGACGCAGGCTTTCCGGCCGACATGAGCTTGCGCTTGTGCAACGAGTATCCGAACGACCCGACAATCAACAGCACGCCGGGAATGCCGAGATACCGACCGAGCCAGACCGCGTTCAGAAAGTGCAGCGCGGCGTCAAACGCCAGTGCGGCGACGCCGAGCAATCCGAGACGGAGAAAGAAGGGCACCACTTCGCGCGAGAAGAGACTGATGCGGAGTGCCATCAGGCCTCCAACACCAGGGCCGACGTCGGCACACAAACGCACGGCAGACACGCGCCTGCAGGCACGACGAAATCCGGCGTGCTGCTGTAGCGCACCGCGCCCGACACGAGCCGCGTTTCACAACTGCCGCAACTGCCCACGCAACACCCCGACTCCACTGCAATCCCATGTCGCTCGGCGAAGTCGAGCAGGTTGGCATCTTCCCCGGTAAAGGCGATGCTCCGGCGCGAGCGACGGAATTGCACGTCGAAGGATTGGGCTGGTGGCGCAGTTGTGGTTCCGATGGTCGGTCGCACATATCCCGGCGACGCTGGCCCGAACGACTCGAAATGAATGTCGCCTTGGGGCACCCCCCATTCCGCAAGCGCCGGCAAGAGCGCCGCCATCATCGGCGGCGGTCCGCACACGTAGAACAGATGTCGGCCGTGCGGGAGCACGCGCTTGAGCAACGCAACATCGATGAACCCTGCAAGCTGGAAGTCTCGCCCGTTCACGTCATCCGGTCCCGGCGCGGCGTAGAGCACGTGCAGCAGAAAGTTGGGATGCGACCGGGCGAGCTGCTCCAGCAACGCCTTGAACGCGTGATCACCACTGTTGCGCACGCCATAGAACAAACGCACCTGCCGCTCCGGTTGATGCGCGAGCGACCAGGCAATCATGCTGATCATCGGTGTGACACCAACGCCACCGGCCAGGAAGACGACCGGCATGTTCGATGTGCTGTCCAGCACGAACTGCCCGGCCGGTGCCTTGACCTTGAGCACGCTCCCCACGCCAATCACATCGTGCATGAACGTCGACGCGGCGCCGGCCGGGAGGTCTGGCCGGTCTGGAGGGGCCGGCATGCGCTTGACCGTCACGCGATAGGTCGACGCATTCGGTTGGTCGGACATCGAATAGCAGCGGACGATCGTGCGTGCCGCCGCAGCGGGCGATGCCGCGAAATCGATCGAAAACGTGAGGAATTGCCCCGGCGCGAAGTCCGAGAGCGGCTGCCCATCCACAGGTGTGAGAATCAG
>JANNEV010000109.1:0-17532 GCA_031379145.1 Gemmatimonadaceae bacterium | reverse complement strand
CTGACCATCGACGAGGCGAGCTACACCGGCGGCACCAATGGCGCCGATCACGCCATGTCGTGGTCGCACGAGATTGACGGCGGTCGCGCGTGGTACACGGCGCTCGGGCACACCGAGGAATCGTACGGCGACTCGCTGTTCCTGAAGCACGTGCTGGGCGGCATCACGTACGCGATCGGACAGCGCAGGCGCCTGGACTACAGCAAGGCCACCGCGCAGCGGCCGCCTGCCGAGTCACTGTTCACGAAGACCGTCCTGACCGGCGGCACGCTCACCGAGCCGACCGAAATGGCGGTGCTGCCCGGCGGCGATGTGCTCATCGCGCAACGCGGCGGCGAGGTGATGCTCTATCGCGACGCGGACCGCTCGTTGCACTCGGCGGCGACGCTCTCCGTCTATGCCAAAGGCCATACGAACGGCGTGAATGTGGAGGAGGGATTGCTCGGCCTCGTCGTCGACCCGGATTTCGCGCGCAACAAGTTCGTGTACCTGTTCTACAGTCCGGCGGATACGTCGGTGAATCGGCTGTCCCGCTTCGTGTTCGACGGGGATTCGATTCGTGTGGCGAGCGAGCGCGTGGTGCTGCAGTTCTATTCGCAGCGCGAGACCTGTTGCCATACCGGCGGCTCGCTCGCGTTTGCGCCGACGGGAGAGTTGTTCATCTCGACGGGCGACAACTCCACGCCCTTCGACGAGAAGAACGAGAAGCACCCGTCGCACGGTTTCTCCCCCACGGACGATCGCCCCGGCCACGCGCCGTACGATGCGCGGCGCACATCGGCCAACACGAACGATCTGCGCGGCAAGATCCTGCGCATTCGCGTCAAGGCAGACGGCACGTACGACATCCCTGCGGGGAACCTGTTTCCGCCGGGCACGCCCGATACGCGCCCCGAGATCTTCGTGATGGGCAATCGCAATCCGTACCGCATCTCGGTGGATCAGGTGAGCGGATTCCTGTATTGGGGCGAAGTGGGCCCGGATGCGGCCAACGATTCGCTGGCCACGCGCGGCCCGCGCGGCTACGACGAGATCAATCAGGCGCGCACGGCGGGCAACTACGGGTGGCCGTTGTTCGTCGGCGACAACTTCGCGTATCGCGCGTGGGACTACGCCACCGGGGTGAGCGGCCCGGTGTTCGACTCGCTGGCGCCGCGCAACGATTCACGCAACAACACCGGAGCGAAGGCGCTGCCGGCGGCCCGAGGGGCTTTCCTCTGGTATCCGTATGGCGACACTCCTGTCTTCCCCCAGGTGGGCAGCTCAGGTCGTACGGCGATGGCGGGGCCCGTGTACCATCCAAAGCTGTTCGCGACGCGCAGCAACGCCGCGTTGCCCTCCTACTACGACGGCAAGCTGTTCATTTATGACTGGATCCGGCACTGGGTGATGGCGGTGACGCTGCAGCCCAACGGCGACTACGACGCGATGGAGCGTTTCATGCCAGGTGCCAAGTTCGCAGCGCCGATCGACATGGAGTTAGGTCCCGACGGACGCCTGTACGTGCTGGAATACGGCAGCGGATGGTTCACCAAGAACCCCGACGCCGGGCTCTCACGCATCGAGTACCGCGGCAAGCACTGAACACCGCCAGGCACGTAGCTGTACGAGCGCGCGCCGTTTCTGGTTAGCGGTCAGCGTCCGTCGCTCGGGAGCACCAGACGGAACTCGGTGCGTCCGGGTCGCGATTCCACCAGGGTGAGGCTCCCTGCATGCATTTCAGCGATCCGCCGACCGATGGCCAGGCCGAGTCCCGCGCCGCTTGTGGAACTGGTCTCTGAGCGGCTGCGTGCGGTGTCGGCCCGAAAGAACCGCTCGAAGACCCGCGCATGGGCCTCGCGCGGGACGCCTGGGCCCTCATCGGTGATGCTCACGGCAAAGCCGTGCGCCACGCGTGACATCTCCACCTGGACGACGCCGCGCGCCGGGGAATACTTGATGGCGTTGTCGAGCAGGTTGAGCAGCACTCGACCCAACAGGTCGGCGTCGCCACTGATCGGTGCTTCCAGGCAGGCGCCAATGCTGATGTCCACGCCGCGCTGGCTGGCCACGGATCGGACGGCGCGCGTGGCGTCGTGCACCAGTTCTTCCAGATACACCGCGTCGCGACGCATCACGAGGTGACCCGAGTCTGCGCGCGCCAACAGGAACAGGTCGTCGACTATGCGGGTCAGACGACGCGCGGCGTCCTGAATGATGGAGACCGAGGCGCGATATTCCGACTCGGTGCGATGCTCGCGTGCGAGGGTGACGTCCGCCTCGGTGCGCACCACGGCCGTGGGGGTGCGCAGTTCGTGCGACGCATCGGTGACAAACTGTCGTTGACGATCAAACGACTGCTGCAGCCGGTCGAGCAATCCGTTGACAACGCTGGCCAGCGACACCAACTCATCGCCACCGCCCACGGGCAACCGCTCATGCAGCGTGCTCGCACTGATCTCGGCCGCGCGAGCGGTCATGGCTGCCACCGGTGCCAAACTGCGCTTGGCCAGAACATACCCACCAGTGGCGGCGCACAGCAGCAACAGCGGGATGGCGACGAGGAAAATCCGCCGCACCCGCTCCAGCACATCCGCGATGTCGCGCATGGCGTACGCGCCGGTGAGCGTGAACTGCTGACCATCAATGCGCAGTGGCTGCGACATCACGCGAAAGGCACCGCTGGCCAGCGCGATCGTGAGCTCCTGCGGGCGCGCCAGGTCGCGCGTTCGCAGCTCCGACAACAGGCGTTGCTCGTCGTCGGCGGAAGGATGCCGGTTGGTGCGCGGGTCTGCATCGTCTCGCGCATTCATGGCCACCACGATGGCCCCGCTGTCGAGAATGGCAATACGCAGATCGCGGAAGCGCACTTCGGCAACGGTGCTGCGCATGGCGTCTATCGGGGTCCAGGCCGCGCGACGCTCGGCGGTGAGTTCGCGCGAAAATGCCGTGAGTGCATCGCCGATAAACAGGTCGGTGCGACGTTCCAGCGTCTGCGCCACCACCACATAGCAGGCAATGGCGAACACGATCAATGGCACCGCCAGGAGTGCCGTGTACCACAGCGTCAATCGCGACCGCAGCGACGACGGCCACGGCAGCCGTCGACTATCCACGTTTGCGTGCCTGACCGCGGCCGAGCCCGGAGGCTGCGGGGGCTTCAAGCACGAATCCGCTGCCTCGCAGCGTCGTGAACAGCGCGTCGGGTTCGCCGTCGTCCAGCTTGCGGCGAATCCGGCTGGCGTAGACGTCAATGATGTTCGAGTACGCGCCCTTGTTGTCGTCCCACACGTGCGTCATCAGTTCCGCTCGACTGACCACGCGTCCCGCGTTGCGGGCGAGGTAGACCAGGAACGCGAATTCTTTGGCCGTCAGGGTGATCTCGCGTTCACCACGCCGCACAAGATGCCTGCGCGTGTCGATGACCAGGGGCCCGACATGGAGTTGCGGCTGCAGCTGGTCGGCACCACGACGCGTCAGGGCCCGGAGCCGCGCCAGGAGCTCGCCGAAATCGAAGGGCTTGGTGAGATAGTCGTCGGCACCGGCGTCGAGTCCGGCAATGCGCTGCTCCACGCTGTCGAGCGCGGTGAGCATCAAGATCGGTACGCGATCGCCACGAGCCCTGATGCTCCGACAGACGTCGATCCCGCTGATCTCGGGCAGCAGCACGTCGAGGACGATGGCGTCGAAGCTCTTGGTCTCCGCCAGCACCTGCGCCTGTGCGCCCGTCCCCGCCTGCTCCACAACGTACGACGCTTCCCGAAGCCCGCGCACGATCGACGTGCGCAGCTGACGATCGTCCTCGGCGAACAATAGGCGCATGTCTACAAGCTACGTCCTCCGCCGCGACACCAACACTCGCCGAAGGTACTCAGAGCGAACTCAGAGCGAACTCAGAGCGAACTCAGCGTGGACGGAAGCTGGTGGACGGCCGCCACCTTGCCGTAGCCGGCGGGCACACGAACGATCGACTCGATCACGCCAGTGTCTTTGTGATAGCGGAATTGTGTTCTGATAATGTTCTCTCTTGGAACGAGGCCATCAAGCGCTGCATGGACCACAGTACCGGCGCTACTGACGCAGGGAATCCCGTAGGGCTGCCGCTTCGCGGGACATGGGATGCGCTTCGCCAAGTCCGAACCTGAGCGGCGCGAGCGCGCTGTCCAGTCGTACACGTGCGGCCACCGCATCACCCAACCCGAGGGCCGCTCGGCTCCGCCCGAGCATCGCTTCGCCGAAATTCCAATTGTGCAGCCTATTTTCTACTGTAGTGCCATAGGCAGCCGCCACAATAGCAAGCGAGGTATCTGCCAGCGCCCACCGTCGCATTGCCAGCGCCACATCGGCATGCTGCATCACCACGGTAATCCCGTTCAGCATGCGGACCTTTTTCGGGTAGCCTTTCGCACGGATCAGCGAATCGAGCGCTCCGAATCCGACCTCGGGCCGCCCCTCCGCAGCGGCCAGCTGGGCCTCTGCCACGATCAGGCGGGATCGCATGTTGGCCATCGTGATCCGCGGAACGATGACCTTCATCTCCGCCACGCGGCGGCGCGCCAAGTCGGTGCGGCCTTGGCGCGTGAGGTTCTTCACGAGAAAGTTTCGCGCATCGAGTGCAGCGATATCGTCGCCGATCGAGTCGGCAACGTGCAGGTATCGCTCGAGGTAGACGTTGGCCGAGTCGTACTGCGCGCCATTGGACAAGGCATAGCCGCGCGCACGAAACGTGAACTTCGGAGACGCGCCGACCGCTCGCGCTGCGCTGGTGAGCGAGACAGCCCGCTGCGTCGCCCGCAGCTCAGCGAGGTTATTGCCGAGAATGTCCTGCAGGATCGCCTCCTGCTCGAGCGAGACCCGGAACATGGTACTGCGGGTACGGCCCTGCCGCACCAACGAGGCCGTGATCTCGTTGCGAGTGGCCAGTGCACCAGCGTCATTGCCGAGGTATGACTGCGACTGGGTCAACGCTTCAAGCGCAAGCAGATAGAGCTGCGTGTCCTGCATGCCGCCTTCACGCAGTAGCGCGGCAGCATTGCGGGCGAGCGTATCCGCCTTGCTGCTATTGCGTTCGACCGCCAGCGCCAGCACCGAACGAGCGATGAGACACTGCCCAGCGGCGCGCGGAGACGGCACCGAGAGGCGAGCAAGCTGCACGTCTGCATCGCGTAGCCGACGCGTTGCCATGGCCGAATCCGCGCTATTGAGGGCACCCAGGGCGATTCGGCACGACACGATCGCTCGCAGCTCCGGATCGGCGGTGCGCTGTGCGATGGAATCCGCGCCGAGAATCAACGCGGCTCCGACGTCGTATGCGTTCACTCTTCCATACTGGTCCGCCAGTTCCGCCATCAGGCGTGCGCGCACGCGCGGATCGATGTCCGTTTGGGACAGCACAGCAGCACGTGCACGATCCAGCAAACCAAGCAGGGAGACTGGCGCCGCATCCGGACCGTAATCAGTCAGCACCGCCGTCAGGAACTCGTTGGTCGCCTGCGCATACCGAGCCTCAAACGCGGCCGCATCGCGCTGCCGCTGTGCTTCGATCATCTGCCGCGTAGTCACCACGGATGCGCCGAGCAGCGTGACGAAGACCGTCGCGCCCACCGTGACGGCGACTCGATTGCGTCGCACGAACTTTCGCGCACGATACGTCCACGTCTCGGCCTGCGCCGAGACCGGGCGATCGGTGAGGTACGCCGTGAGATCATCCGCAAACGCCTGCACCGACTGATATCGCTCGTGCGGGTCCTTCTGGAGCGCCTTGGCCAGGATGTTGTCGAGATCACCGCTGTATTGCGCCTGCAGCCACGCCGGCGAGCCACTGCGTTCGGCGGCGATGCGCTTCGCGTCGTCCGGGGCCTCCGTGGTCAGCACACTGATGCGCCGGGAGAGTCGCAACGGTTCGCGCGTAAGCGCTGCTTGTCGACGTTCGGCATCCGTGGTGCACCCATCACTGGTTGGATGCCGACCGCCAAGCATCACGTAGAGCACAATTCCGAGCGCATAGACGTCCGTCGCCATCGACACCGGTTCGCCGCGGAGCTGCTCAGGCGCCGCGAACTCCGGCGTAAAGGCCTGTCCGAAGTCCTCGGTCAGCGTGGATTCGCTGGCAAGCTCACGCCCTTCGTCCATGAGCTTCGCGATGCCAAAGTCCAGCAGCTTCGCGGTGCCGTCCCCGCTGACAAGGATATTGGACGGCTTGATGTCACGATGAAGGACAAGCTGCGCGTGTGCGCTGGACACGGCGGAGCACAGATGCAGAAAAAGCTTGATGCGCTCCGCCGGTGGCATCCGTCGGGCGTTGACGAATCGATCGATGCGCTCGCCCTTGATATACTCGAGCACAAGGTACGGCTGCCCGGTTAGCGTGACGCCCGCATCGAGCATGCGTGCGATGTTCGCATGCGACAGTCGCGCGAGGAGCTGTCCTTCCTGCGCGAACCGCGTCTCACCCGACCTGCCCACCAGCGAGAGATGCAGCAACTTGATCGCGACGTCGCCTTCGAAACGTCCATCGCTGCGTCGCCCCCGCCACACGGAACCCATGCCACCGTCGCCGATGGCCTCGACGAGGGTGTAGGGACCAACACTCTGACCGACGAGCCCAGGTACAATTGCATCGGTGGCAGCGAGTGGCGACACATCGAGCAGGTCACCGCCGCGACTCGATTCGCCGCGCAACAGCGCCTCGATGTCGCCGGCGTACGCCGGCGCACGCTCGCGGAGCGCCGCCAGCCAGGCGACGCGATCTTCGCCTTCCAGCGCGAGCGCCTCGTCCAGCAGCGGTTCAATCGCCTTCCATCGCTCCTTCCCCATCGCAGACATGTCCGACCCTGGAAGAGTGGCGTGTTCATCCTCACGACCTACATCGGATTCGCCTCTGGTGAAGCGACATCGTGTGCGACGAGCTCCGGAATTCAGGCGGCCGACCCGATCGGATCGTCTTCGTTGGCGTGGAGCGCCTGCACGCCGGGACCGATGGTCAGCCAGTCGGTGCGAGCCCGGTCCCACTCCTGAATGATGACGCCATAGCGCTCGAACAGGCGGCGGATCTGCACCGGCCCATACTCCAGCAGCTCCTCGAGCACCGGCACCAGTACGCTCAAGGCATCGTCACTGATGATGGTCCGTCGGGCGATCTGGGCGATATGCCGGGCCTCGGACGCCGCGATGGTGAGCCCTTCGCCGCGATTGACGTGCAGCATGACATGCAGGTCGCTCGAGCCATCGCCCACGTAGATGACGCGTTCGGCGGGGACGCTCAGTGTGGACCGAAGCTGGTCGACCGCCGCCACCTTGCCGTAGCCTGCGGGTACGCGAACGATCGACTCAATCTCGCCAGTGTCGTTGTGGTAGCGGAATTGTGTGCCGACAATATTCTCTCTTGGAACGAGGCCATCAAGCGCTGCGTGGACCACTTCCTCGGGGGCCGCGGACACCACGAAGAAGTCGAAGGTGGCATCGTCGATGCCGTCGGCCAGGCATCGGGTGAGCAGCGCGATATTGCGCTTGAGGCGGATCTGGCGCCCCACCGAGATCAGATCATCGCGCCGCACGCGCCGATACTCGGGATCGTGCCGAAGCAGGTAGGAAAGCTCTGCGCCCTCCTGCACCAGGTTGAGGCCCGACAACGACGCCACCTTGGCGCCGAAGCCGCCAATACCGAGCATGTCGCTGAGGACGTGGCCGGAATCGTTGAAGCTCAGCGTCTGATCGAAATCACTGACCAGCAGATAGTGCTTACGCATACGTCCTCCTGACGTGTGGTGCTCGAACGAAAAACAACGAGCCCCGGTCCGAATTTCCTTTCCCTTGCCGCACAGACACAAACGCCCCCGCATCCGATCGAACTGGGAGGCGGGGGCGTCACCTGTGCTGCGAGTGGGCAGGCGCCTTTCGGCGTGCGCATCGTCAGTGCAGGGCTGCTGTGGGCACAAGCGGGACGGGGTTCAGGCGTACCCCCGCTGACGAACCGTAGGAGGCAGGGAGAGCGCTGTCAATTGACCATGCCCTTTCCCGATTCCGGCAACGTCAGTTCGCGGCCGCCTGACGCGCGTCGTACATCGCTTTCAGGCGGGCGCGCCGGCGCGCCATTTCGTTTTCGATGTCTGGCACCGCCATCACCACCTGCTCGATGTGCTTGGCCACCATCGGTCCGAGGCGCGCCCGGATCGGCTCCAGGAACGGATGCATCTTGGCGAAGGCCCCGATGATCTCCGAGTGCGCGGCGATGAACGATTCCTGGTCGATGGCCCCGCTGACGACCATGGAGGCCGCCATATCCCAGTACCCAACGACCATCCGAATCCAGGCGTTCTTCTCGCTCACCAGCACCGCGAAGTACGTCTCGACCGACTCGGGGTGGAATTCCGTGATGAACCAGCTTCGCGCTTTGCGAAGCTCGGGTTCGCGGCGGAGGTCGAACAACGTGAGGTTGAGCTGTGCCGCCTCAAATGGAGTGGACATTATCGCGTCGTGTTGGGTTGAAAGGTACGCCAGCTGTGCCAGAACTCCTGGCTGGCGTTGAGTGGCGTGAGGTTGCCGTTGGCGCCGCGTCCGCTGAGGGCGTAGGTGGCAGTGGCCGTCACGAGAGAGTCACCGCGAAGAGTGAAGCGTGTGGCGGCGTCCGGTCGAACGAACGCGAAGAAACTCACGCTGTCGGGGCTCAGGACAAGCACGATGGGTGTGCCGCCGACCTCGTCTTCCACGACCCGTTCGCGTCGAAGGCGATTCCAGTCGTAGGCCTTGCTGGCGTTGTTCACCGTGAGTCCGACGACCCAGGACTTCTCCTGCCATGATGCGGTGTCGGTGCCGGTGAGTTCCTTGCGACTGGTGCCCCGTTCGTACTCGTAGTCCTTCGAATACTTGTCGGCAAACGCCGGATCCGCCTGCATGATCAGACTGCCCGGATAGAGTGCCAACCACTGCCGGAGCGTGACTTGGCGCGTGGGAAGCTCCGGCAGCATCGTGCCTGTGCGCGGACCGGTGATGGCTTCACCGTTGGCCTGTCTCCACCAACTGCCGGTGGTGGCGTCCTCGAACATGGCATTGAACCGGTCCATGCCCACCAGCCGGAACGTCTCGGGCACGCCATTCACCGCAGGCGTGAAAATCCGGCCTGTGCGGCAGACGGTGCAATAGCTCACGAGAATGGGTTGGCCACCCACCGAATCACGCACCTGATGGTGATAGCCGATGTACTGCAGCGGATATGCGCGTGCTTCCCCGCGCTGTTCGATTCCCACCACCAGGCGGTCGAGCGCAACCGTGTTCTTGGCCGAAGGTGCCATGACGAGCACGGACGGCTGGAGAAACATGTGGTCTGCGGACATCCGGAAGTTGAAGGCGTACGTCACGGCGGTCAGCACCAACAGCGAGACCGGCGAAAGCACGCGCATGAGTCCGCGTGCACGAAACGCGGGCAGGAATCCGGCGATTAGCAGCGTGCCGAACAGCGCCCGGAGCGGCCACCGCCAACCGTAGATAAGGTAGGCGTAGTCGATGCTGCGCATGCGCTGGCTGCCTGGCATGGGCATGATGAAGTACACGTTGGCGATCTCGAGCAGCAGCAGACCAACGACGCCAACAAAAAAACCTTTTCGGAGCATGTTCATGAATCGGGAACTCACACAATGGAGTGCGGTGGATCGCGGGAAACACGGCGCAGCGAAGGTTACTTCCGTGCTCGGCTCGCCTGCGCCGACAGTGCGAGCGCCACGCCGTTGCTCCAGCCAAAACCATCCTGCGTGGGATACTCACCGCCGCCGGCAGCGCGGTTGGCGTTGGTGACATCGTACTTCTCGGTCATCTTGCCCGTGTTGGCGAAGACGCGACGGTTGAGGGACAGCCAGCGGGTGCGCGCGGTCTCCGCCACGTCAACTCGGTCATACCGGCGCACCCCTTCAATTCCCAGCCATTGCAATGGCGGCCAGCCGTTGGGTGCGTCCCACTGCTGGCCGGACGTGACGAGCGTGGTCACAAAGCCACCGGTTCGCAGAAAATCCTTGGCTAGTCGCGCCGCAACGGCACGTCCTTGATCGGCGGTGGCAACACCAAAGTACAGGGCAGCGGCGGCGGCCATCGATGGGCGTGTGCGTTCCGCCATGCCCGTGCGCCAGCGGACATCGTAAAAGAATCCGTCGGTGACGAGAAAGCAGTACCGGCGGATCGCCGTCTGTCGCACCTTCGCAGCGGCCGCAAATCGCGCTGCCATGGCGGCGTCGCCGGCCGCGTTTCGCTTGATCAGCAACCCTGAAATGGTCCGCTCCGCGTGGTACAGCAGGCTGTTGAGGTCCACGGGCGCGAGCTCGGTTGTCTCGAGCGTGCGCAGATCCTTGGGGTCACGCATCCACCGGCTGGAGAAGTCCCAGCCGCTTTCGGCGGCGGCGCGAATATTCGTGTACAGCGCCTTCCGAGCGTCGGGGGCGAGTGATGCGCCGAGCACCACATCTTCGCGATACGATTCCGGACGAGGTTCGGCGAGGTCGTCGAAGTAACGGTTGAGCAGCGTGCCATCCGCCAGTCGCACCACCCGACGGATGGCGGCCCCCGGCTTCACACGGTCCGCACCGTCCATCCAGAACGCGTGCTCGCGCAGCATGGCGTCGACGTACTTGATGGCCGAGCTGCTGTCGGTGGCTTCCGCGTACAAGCCCACCATGGCTGCAAAGAACGGTGGCTGACTGCGGCTTAAGTAGTACGAACGATTGCCGTTGGGCACATGGCCGACGGTGGTGATGAGATGCGCAAAGTTGTCGAGCATCTGCTGCATCAGGTCGGTGCGCTTGCTCTCCACCAGGCCGAGCATGGTGAAGTACGAGTCCCAGTAGTACACCTCGCGGAAGCGGCCACCCGGAACCACGTACGAGTACGGCAGTGGCAACAGCGACGACCGATCGTTCGATGCGTCCCGTTGCCGCGTTAGGGCGGGCCACAATGCCGCGATGTGTTGCTCCATGCTGTCACCGCGCTTGGTGACGACATCCCCACCGACGCCGGACGGCGCCTCGAAGTTGCGGTTCACGAACGCGCGCAGCGCAAAGCCCGGCCGCGCTTTCTCCGCTGCATAGCGTGCGAGGATGTCTGCCGGTGCGGTGCGCGGTTTCGCATCCACGAAGGTCTTGCCGTCGGGATAGACCTGCGCCATCTGGACATCGTGAAAGAGCGCGCCCAGGTCGCGCATGGGGTCGTAGGCGGGGCGAGCGGTCGCCGACGGTCTGGCGGCCTGCGCGCTCGCTGTCGGCCGCGTCTGCGCGGGCATGCGCGCTGATGACAGCACGCCGCACAGGCTCGCCGCGACGGTGCACGTTCGCGTGAGACTGGTCATGTGTGTGCCGGTCGAGGCATGGCGGCCGCGTTGCCGGCGGACTTGGCGACTTTCACGCGGAGCACCGCCAGCGCAGCGCAGAGCAGCAGCGCGCCAGCGAGCCGAATGACATTGGCCGGATTGCCGCCCAACAGCGATTCGTAGTACAGCGGCAGCGTGAAGATCTGGATCATCATGGGAATGACGATAAACATGTTGAAGATACCCATATACACGCCAACACGGTCCTGCGGGATGCTGCCGGCGAGCATGACATACGGGTTGCCCATGATGCTCGCCCAGGCCAGTCCAACGCCGATCATGGGCACAAACAGCAGTGTGCGATCGGTGATGGACGGAATCCAGAGCATGGCGAGTCCGGCCAGCGTCAGGCAGATGGCGTGCATGACCTTGGGCCCGAAGCGCTTGGTGAACGGCACCATGGCAAATGCGGCGACGAACGCGACGAAGTTGTAGAATCCGCCGATCTGTCCGTTCACCAGTCCGGCTTCCCGGAATCCGGCGGTACTGGCATCGCGCGTGTTGAACAGCGTCACGGCGAGCGACAGCACAATGTACTGCCAGTAGCAGAACATGGCGTACCACTGAAAGAGCTTCATCACAGCGAGCTGCTTCATCGTGTCAGGCATGTCCTTGATGGCCTCACCGGCCTCGCGGATGGCCGCACCAAACCCGGTGGGCAGCAGCTGAATGCGCGCGCGCTCTTCCGGCGACAGCGGAATCTCCGGGGTGGTCTTGACGGTCCACCAGATCGTGGAGAGGGAGAAGATCGCACCGATGATGAACGCGACCATCGTGATCTCCGGGATCCCGCGACCGTTCACGGCGTCCTTGTTCATGCCCAGCACCACGAGAATGGACGGGGTCAGGTAGGACAACGTTTGCCCGAGCCCGGTAAAGGCACTCTGCGTCAGAAAGCCGATGGAATGCTGACTGGCGTCCAGCTTGTCGCTCACGAAGGCGCGATAGGGCTCCATCGTGATGTTGTTGGCCGCATCGAGAATCCACAGCAGGCTTGCCGCCATCCACAGCGCCGCGCTGAACGGCATGGCCAGCAAGGCCACGCTGCAGAGCAGTGCGCCCACGAGAAAGTACGGCGTCCGCCGTCCGCGCGGGCTCAGCGTTCGGTCGCTCATGGCGCCGATAATGGGCTGCACCAGCAGCCCGGTCATGGGGCCGGCCAGCCAGAGCAGCGGCAAGCTGGCCTCATCCGCACCCAAGTACTTGTAAATCGGGCTCATGTTGCTTTGCTGCAGCCCGAAACTGTACTGGATTCCGAAGAACCCGATGTTCATGTTCACAACTTGCCAAAACGAGAGCAACGGTCTCATCGGCGAAACGGCATCAGATTTCTTCATAGGCAATTTTCGCGTGAGGCAGCAGTGAATGTCCAGAGCGGGCGGGACGATGAGGCAAAAGCATTGTTGCGGGCGCTCAGCGGACCGGATGGTATCCACGCCTCGGGGTCACGTACCGCGACGTCGAACTATCGCGCCGTCTTCGCGCGCGATGCAGTCATGGCCGGGATGGCCGGATTGCTGCTGCAGGATACCGTGGTCTCCGGAGCCCTTGTCCGAACCCTGGAGCAGTTACGCGACCTGCAGGGACGCGAGGGGCAGATCGCGTCCAACTTCGAGCTTCGGGCCGATGCACCGCCGCAGGTCAGTTTTGGCTCCCTCGCGCCGCGCATCGATTCTGCCACCTGGTACCTCATCGGCATCGCCGCGGGAGCGCATGCCGGCGTGCTCGACCCGGAGGCGTTCCGGGAATCGGCGCGTGCGGTCGTGCGACTGCTCAACGCGATAGAGTACAACGGTCGGCACCTGCTCTACATCCCCACCGGTGGCAACTGGGCCGACGAATATATCTACGATGGTTACATCCTCTACGATCAGGTCCTGCGCGCCTGGGGACTGCGCTGGCTCGGTGCCGCGCTGCAGGAACCGAGCTGGGTGACCAAGTCCGAGCAGATCGGCGAGACGATCGACGCGCGCTACTGGCTGGACCCGGCGCGCGAGCGCGGTCATCCGGTGGCGTCGCTCTCTCCCGTGGGATCGCAAGATATGTTCGACCTCGCGGCATGCAGTCTGCTCGCGCTCTCGGGTGCGGCCCCACGACTCGGCAATGCGGCGCTCACCTGGATCGACGAGACCTTCCTCCAGCAGAACCGGCTACCTCCGGCATTTCACCCGGTCATTGACGAAGCGCACCCGCGGTGGCCGGCGCTCCGTCGCTACCACCTGCATGCGTTCCGCAATGCGCCGCATGAGTACCACAACGGCGGCATCTGGCCGATCTGGCTGGGCTGGCTCTCGCTGGCGCTCGCACACACTCACCGGCCGGACGCCCTGCAGCGGCTCCGCGCCCTGACGGCAGCGCGCGTCAACGACCGCGCGGTGTTTGCCTTCGACGAGTACCTGCACGGCGTCACCGGGCTTCCCGGCGGCACCACGGACATGGCCTACTCGGCGACCGGTCTGGTGTTCCTGCAGCGGGCTGATCTGCCGCAGGCGCGGCAGTTTCTTGCAACGTGACGTACAACGAGACAGCATTTCACATACACACGGGCCGAGAGCGTGCGCTGCCCGACGTGTCCCCTCCTGACTTGTGCAACGACATCGCATGACTCCTCCACAAGAACACCCAGTCGCCGACGACGCCGCACCGCCCTCGGGTTCGGCGCTGGCGCACGAGTTGCTGGCGTCCCTGGGTGTGCGGTGGGAATCCCACCAGATGCAGCCGCGTGTGGTCGGCATTGCCGGTGAATCCGGCAGCGGAAAGTCGCATCTGGCCGAGGGGCTCGCGAATGCCTGCCGCACGGCGGGTGTTCGGGCGCTCGTCCTGAATCTGGACAACTACTTTCTCCTGCCGCCGCGCACCAATCACGAACACCGATGCGAGAGCCTGACGCACGTTGGGCCGCACGAGGTGAATCTCGCGCTCATCGCCGAGCACGTCGCGGCGTTTCGCGCGCGCCGGAGAGACATCGAGGGGCCGCTGGTCGATTACCCCGGCAATCGATTCGTGACGCAACGGTTCGATTTCTCGCAGGTGGAGCTCCTGATTGTCGAGGGTACGTACGTGCTGCTGCTCGAAGACCTCGATGTGCGCGTCTTCATGGCGGCCACGCATGCGCACAATGTCGAGCGTCGCCGACTGCGCAATCGGGACATCGTGGCGCCGATCATCGACGAGATCCTGGCCATCGAACACGGGATCATCGCACCGATGGCAGCGCTGGCTGACGTGGTGATCGACGAGAACTTCACGATCGTACCTACGCCGTAGTGCCGGCGTTCTTTGCAGCCTGACGGCACGGACACGGTGCTCTTCGATTTACACGCCGACGAGTTGGCGTCTGACGCGCAGGCGATACTCGAGAGGTTTCATGCCGCCGTGTTGGCGTGCGGTCGAACTCCGCCGTTCAAACCAACCGTCGAGATCGCACGGTCACCTGGTGTGATCAGATACGATGCGCATCTCCGAGCCGTCGTGCTCATACCATACGAGCAGCTTGATGGTGCGTACCGTGCCGCCATGGACCGCTTCGCATCCATTGGCTTGCTGGGGCTTGACGGGCCTGGGCAGTACCGGGAAATCTTCAACAATCTGCTGGTGGCACACGAGCTTGGTCATTGGGTGCAGGAGATCGCGCGGAAACCGCTCGACCGCTGGCAAGCTGAGTACAACGCAAATCAATTCATGGTTGCCTTCTGGCGCGAGCATCCCGCACCGGGGCATGCAGCGGATTCAGAAAAGCGGCTCGCGAATTTCACCGTTCAGCCGGCAAGCATGCCCGAGCCAATGCCTGCCGGGTCGGACATGAGCCCGAGGTTTTTCTTCAATTCCCATCTGTCGGAGATCGAACGAAATCCGATGGTGTACGCGGCAATTCAGAAGTTGATGGTTCGTGAGGCGATGCGTGAACAGCCGGCACCGAACTTTCGGCAGTTGATAGATCACGCGTGGGACGTGTCAGGATAGCCGTTCGCTTCGATGTACGACGGCCGCGATTTCCACGCCAGCGTCGATCGGCACGAGGCGCTCAGTTCACCCGTGCACGCACATGCAACGCGACAGCGCCGTTCGCTGGTACGGTAACCGCCGCGTCTCCACGGGTCCCCACGGTCACAGTCGCGTCGCTGCACGTAGCGGAACGCGCGCCGGCCGCAGCAACGAATTCGAAGCGCGACACGTCGCAGTAGTTACCGGCAGCGAGCCTCGTGGGGAGCGTTGCGGTGACCGCGCTGGCCGTGCGGTTGAATGCCACGAAGCCGGCGCCGTCGCGGCACAGCGCGATGCGATTGGGATCGCCATCGATTGCGGCCACGGGCCTCCCGCAATTCGAGAGTGGTGCGCCCACCGTGGCGCGGCGGAACACGACCATGTTGGCGATTGCGGGTCGGCGATGTTCGCAGATCCAGCTGCCCGACTGCACGCTACCCAGTGTTGTCGCGCAGCGTGAAGCGCCGCTGGCATCAAACGTGGAGGCGGTGATGCCAATGCCGGCGGAGGGTGGGCCGGCGTCACGCCCGTTCTGCGTGGTGCGGTCGAAGCCGAAGCTCGACATCACGACCGGGTAGCCCTCTGGATGCGCGAGCATGAACATCACTGCCAGCTCGTAGCTGGCGCTGGCGTAGTACAGGTTGTCCCCGCGCTGGTTGTCGTGGTTGTCCACGAACACGACGCTCTTATCGGAAGGCAGGGAGCCGGGCGATTGCAGCGTGAGGCCATTGAGCGTACCGCCGTTGCGCCCGCTGAATGCGTCGGTCAACCGGTAGCCGTACTGAAAGTCGCTCACGTCGGCCACCCCACCGGATGCGTACCCCACGCCATAGTACGGTGGCGTTGTGACGGCTTCGCCCGCGTTGCTGATGATCTCGAGAAAGACATACGGTCGCGCGCGACCAGCGGCCGCGGCCGCCGCGTTGACGCGCGCGAGAATTGCGTCCACGTCGCGCGGCGTCATGTGCTTGGCGGCGTCGACACGATAGCCCGCAATGCCCAGTGCGTTCAGTGCGATGAGATAGTCCGCGATTCTCTCGCGAACCGTCGCATCCTCCGTGCGCAGGTCCGACAGCCCCACCAGCTCGCAGTTCTGCACCTGAAACGCGCTGTTGTAGCTGTCAATGCCGCAGGGAGCATGAAAATCCGTCTGTGTGAACGGCACGGCCGGATAGCTGTACTTGGTGTACGCGCTTCCGGCACTGCCGATACCGCTGCCTGCGGTCATGTGATTGATGACGACATCCGCATAAATCTCCACGCCCACGGCGCGGCAACGCGAGACCATGTCCGCCAGCTCGGCTGCCGTACCGGAGCGTGAGCGATCCAGCTTGTAGCTCACTGTCTGATAGCGTTGCCACCATGGGTGAAACGCACCGCCGCTCGTGATGACCGCGTGCTCGGAGGGCGGCGAGATCTGCACTGCCTTGTAGCCCTTGGGGCCCAGCCACACTTCGCATTCGCGGGCAATGTCTGGCCAGCGCCACTCGAACAGGTGGACGAACACATCACCAGCGGCCGCGCGCCCGCTGGAGCGGTAGTCCTGCGTCAACTCCGTCGGCGGGATGATCGGGGGCGCGATCGGCGCGGTGGGAGTCATCGACGCATCACCGCCGCACGACGTCAGCAGCGACGCGGTGCACGCGATCAGCGCGAGGCGAGCCGAAAGTGTCGCCGCGTCGCGCCAACGCAGAGTCACGGCGTGGCCGGCGGGATGCCGCCGCGCACGAACACGCGATAGCCATGTCGGGGAACCGTGAGCTGCTGCGTGCCAGCCAGTGTGAGTGACTGCTGGCTGAACCAGTCCGTGTACTCGCCGGGCGTTGGCAGGCCGACGTACTGCACCGTCGCATCGACGTCGCTGAAGTTCACCATGACCACCACGCTGTTGTCGGCACGCGTGCGGGCGAACGCGAACACGCGCTCGCCGCCGT
Source organism: Gemmatimonadaceae bacterium (assembly GCA_031379145.1). Lineage (GTDB taxonomy): Bacteria > Gemmatimonadota > Gemmatimonadetes > Gemmatimonadales > Gemmatimonadaceae > Gemmatimonas. The sequence goes on along the minus strand of JANNEV010000109.1, from coordinate 288 downwards.
CGGTCGCGAGCAACGTTTGCTTGCCGCCCCACGGACCGTTCCACAACGCCGGCTGTGCGTGGCGCAGCGCGAAGATGGCCCGATAGAAGTCGGAGAGCGGCGGCCCGTTCCAGTCAACGGTATCCTTGTCGAAGAATCGCAGTCGCTTGCCGAGACTCGCCTCCTGGCCGGTGTACAGCAGTGGCAGCGAGTTCTGCACCGTGGCGCTCAGCACATAGGCCGGCAGGTGGTTCTCGCCCATGCGCTCGAACTCCGTCCCCTGCCAGCTGTTCTCATCGTGGTTGCTGG
>JANNEV010000095.1:0-18096 GCA_031379145.1 Gemmatimonadaceae bacterium | reverse complement strand
GGGAGAGTAACCGAGCCTTCGAAACCGATCTTGGGCGCGTCCGATTTCTCAGCGGGCGCAGCAGGCTCGGTGGCCACCTCTTCACGGCGAACGAATTGCCCTGTCGCTACGTCGAAGGGTACCGACTTTTTTCCAGCATCGGCTGGCTGAGTGAAGACCCAGACAGTACGACCCGGGGAGCTCTTCAGATCTAAGGTGACGGTGAAACGCGGCGCGGGATTCGTGCACGAGCTGGTGGTCCTCTTAATCGTCAACGGCTTCTTGATCTTGTCCGACGAGTCCGCGGCCACCGCGGCCGTGTCCTTGGCGTCTAGCCCCCAACGCTTCTGGAACAACTCCTTCACCGGTAGCGCGCCGAGTGCCGAGTTGAGTACACCAGTGACCACGTCGCCGGCCTTCGATTCCACCGAGCTCTTGGCTGACGAGAGTGTGCCGTCGGGCAGCAGTGCGAAATCGAGGGTCGAAGTACCAAACCACGGTTGTTTGCCATTGAGGAAATAGCGCGCACTATCGATCACGACGGTGTCGATCATGGAGTTCGAGGCGACCCAGACTTCGTGCTTTGTAGCGTCTGGCTTGAATCGCACCTCGTCCGAGAGCTCGGCAGCGTCCTTAAATGCAGTCAGAATGCTTTCGACCAGTGCCTTACCGTCCGTTTCCGACGCCGGCTCACTGATCGCCGATTTTGCGCGCACGGCCGCGAGGGTTGCACGAAGCTTCGAATCAGCCAAGTATCGACCGGAACGGTCGTCGCGCATCACGATTGTGGTCGTCTTGCTCGTATCGCGGCAGGATGCTTGCACTTTCGCGAGCTGTACTTGAAGCGTCACATCGACCCAGCGCTGCTCGTACTCCGTACGCTGGAGCTTCTGTACGCGTCGCGACAGGAAGGGCACACCGGCCACGTCTGCAAATCCCTTGCCGTCGGTAGTTCCCTTCACGTTCATTGTCGCCACACAGCCGACGATTAGTGGACTGAGGAGAACGATTGCCAGAGCTGTGCGCATTGCTGTTCGCTCCAAGGGATGGAATGTCGGATAGGGGCTGCCGGTTGGTTAGACGGACAGGAACGACCCGTTTCCCGACAGCAGAATGGTCAGCGCAAAGACTTGAACCGAGCGAAAGTTGCGTCCCCTTTTTCGCCTGCGCATCCGAGAGGATAATCCCCCGGGAAATCCACCGTCGCCAAAAGTGGAATTTTCTCGTCCCCTGATTCGAGGAAGTCCCCATGGAGACATTCAGCGCAGCGAGGCGAATCGAGCGTCCGCTCGCAACAGACCCCTGACGATTCGTTCCTGTTGGGCGCCGACGCCGGTCAACGTTGACGCCAACACCGGGCTGACCCTGCTCCCTTTACAAGACGATATCTCAGTAGTAAGATAGATCATCCTCTTTCGTCGAGCTCTTCGCATGTCCATCCGTCCCGTCCGTCGCATCGATCGCGCACAGCCCACCATGGAAGGCGCTGGCGTTCACTTGCACCGCGCCTTCGGCTTCGGCAACACCAGCGAGACCGACCCGTTTCTGCTGTTCGACGATTTCCGCAACGATGTGCCAGCACAGTATCAGGCCGGATTTCCCTGGCATCCGCATCGCGGCATCGAGACCATCACGTACGTTCTGGTCGGCAACGTCGAGCACGCCGACAGCCTGGGCAATCGCGGCATGCTGGGCGCGGGCGACGTGCAATGGATGACCGCCGGCAGCGGCATCGTGCACCACGAAATGCCACAAGGCGATGCGCAGGGCCGGATGCACGGCTTTCAGCTCTGGGCCAACCTGCCCTCGTCGCTCAAGATGACGGCGCCGCGCTATCAGGATGTGCAGAGCAAAGACATCGCCGAGATCGTGGACGATGACGGCACCATCGTGCGTGTGGTGTGCGGGGAGTTTTGGGGGAAGCGCGGCCCGGTGGACGGCATTGCGGCCGATCCGATTTATCTCGACGTCACGGTGCCGGCGGGCGTGAAGAAGTCGCTGCCGGTGGATGCGTACCGCAGCGCGTTCGCGTACGTGTTTGCCGGCAGCGGCTCGTTTCGCCATGCCAGCGACCCCATGGGCGTGTTGACCGAACGCACAGCTGGCAATGACGATGATCTCGTCCGCGACCGCACGGGCAATCGATCGCTGGTCATGTTCGACAGCGGCGACGAGGTCACCGTGCAGGCCGGCGACGAAGGCATTCGGTTTCTGCTGGTCTCCGGCAAACCGATCAAGGAGCCGGTGGCGTGGTACGGACCCATCGTCATGAATACCCAGGAGGAGCTGCGCACGGCCATGAGCGAACTCAACGCGGGCACCTTTATCAAGACAGGCTGACGGCGCGCGAGCACGAGTACGCGAATACGAAGCGCGGCGCCGACGGCTCATCAGATCGCTACATCGTCCGCCGGCGCCGCACGAGCAACAGGCCCGCGAGTCCCGCCGCCATGAGCGCGTAGGTCGACGGCTCCGGCACCGTGGTCGGCGGCGGGGGGGCAGCCGTAACGGACACCGAATAGTTGTCGAGCGAAGCGAGCGTGCTCGCGGCGTTGCAGTTGTTGGACTGACAGATCCCTCCCCCAAGGAATCGGTAGCCGAATTCGATGGTGCCGCCCGCGCTCGTAAAGTCCGGAAGGCTGGTATTGCCAACAATCACCGACGACCAGGCACTTGCCGGAGAAAACGAAAACGTCGACGTGGACCAGGTGGAACCGGGCTCAATACTGGAGGAGCCAACGCCGAACAGCGCGCCATTCTGCCGAATGACTGGAGCGAAATAGCCAAAAAACGTTCGGGAGTATCCCACCGAGGATCGGCCGAACAGATCAAAGGAGAAGTCGAGTGCGGTAACTGCGCCGTTCGTGCCGGGGTTGTACGTGAACAGGGTGTTGATGTTGGACATGTCAACGGTCCCTCCCCCGCCAATACCCTGCCTCCCGCTCGAGATCAGCCAGTTCGAACCGGGATTCCCTCCGCTGGTCAACAGATTGGTCGCGCCCGTCCATCCGTTGGTTTGGGCGGTCACCACCTGCTGCCAATGCGCGGCGGTGAACGTACCCTGCGAGTAGCTCACGCTCTGTGCAGCAGCAGACGAGACCGCAGACATCAGGAACAGGCTCAGACACGCAATCGGCGCGAGACGGACTGGAGCAGGCACGACGACCTCCGGGGGCAGTGATGAAAGCGCGCGGAACTGATCCGTGCGCGGGGCACGTTGCTATCACGCACGCATCCAGTCGGAATTCTCACGGCTCGCCGCCTGTAGAATGCGCGCCACAGCCTCTCGCCTTTGTCGCCGCCGCGGGGCACACTGCAAGAGGTCAGCGTGTGCTGATCGCTGGCTGATCGCCTGCCATTTACGATTTCATGACATCCACCCCCCGCGAGTCCGACGGCGCATTCGAGTCCAGTGGCGTCGACCTCCGGTCGGCGGCGCTGGAACGTGTCATGCGCAACTACTCCGCGGCCGTTCGTAGATCGGCGCGCGCGCGGGGGCTCAACGAGGCGGATGTAGACGAGGTCCTGCAGGACGTCCGCGTCCGACTCTGGAAGTCGAACGCCTCTGGTGAGAAAATCGAGAGCCTCGGTGCGTCCTATCTGCAGCGGGTCGCCATTTCGGCGACGATCGACCTGCTGCGCCGGCGACGGGCGCGAAAGGAGGACTCCTTCGAGGACGTGAACAACGTGTATGCCACGCCGGCGGTACTCCGGGCCCCGTCGCCCGATCGAGCGGACAACGATGCACTCGCCCATCGGCTGGAGCTCGCGCTCGCGCGGCTCCCGCGCAATCGGAGGCTGGTCGTGCAATTGCACCTGGAAGGGTACAGCAAAGAGGAAATCGCCGGCTTGACCGGTTGGACAGAGTCCAAAGTGCGCAATCTGCTCTATCGCGCGCTGGACGAGCTTCGCGCATTGCTTCGCAGCACTTCGGAGGCAGACGGATGACCGACGATGAACTCAAACGCGCGTACGCCGCACTACGTCGACAGCGGCAGGCTCGGGTCGCCTCCCCCGCTCCGCTGCCAGAGCAGCTGCAGGGGCTGGTTTCCGGAACGCTCAGCCAGGAAGAGCGCGAATCGCTGCTCGAGCAGACGCTGGAATCCGGCGCGGTCGACGAGCTTGCACTGCTGCACAGCGCCGCACGAAGTGATTTCGCCGAGCGCTCTTCGGCCGCTCGCAGCGGCAATCTGTCCATGACGAACTGGCGCCGGTTTTGGCCAGTTTCTGCGGCCGCGGCCGCAGTGCTCGTCGTGGCCGTTGGCGCTCCCCGGCTGCGCCTGGGCACCGCGGTGCTCGCCCCGATCGAGTACCGCGCAGAGAACGGGGCCGCAGGACCGCGTCTCCTCAATCCAGCGGTAGACGCCTTCGCATCGAACGGTCAGCGCTTTGTGTGGAACGCTCTGCCGGACGCGGCGCACTACCAGCTCGAACTCGTTGACGCCAACGGTCGCGCGGTGATTAGCCTCAGAACTACCGATACCACGGTCAGTCTGCCTGATACGCTCCCTGTGAGCCGACTCGCCACCGCAGAAGGCTGGTGGGTGGTTGCCTCAAGCACCGGTGGCGTTCAGTGGCGCAGCGAGCTTCGACTTTTTCGCGAGCGTGCCAGCAGGTAAGCGGACCCGCCCAGTACAAGCAGAAGAGTCGCGATCGGCTTCCAGGGGCTGGCGGCGCGAGCGAGCACGGGTGCTACGCCGGGATCGCCGACGAAATCGAGATTGGCCCACACCGCCGGAGATTCGCCGCGGCTGATGGCGTCTCGACGCAGTCGCGCCAACGCGCCCACGGGGTCGTCGCCACGAATGAGCATTCGGTAGAAACTGGCGATAATTGTCGCAGTATTGGCGTCTTCAAGGCGCCATCGTGTCGTTACAACGGCGCGTGCGCCGCCCTCCAACGCCGCGCTTGCCAATCCTTGAATCCCTTCGCCGCTCAGCAGCATTCCCTCTCCGCTCTCACACGCAGAGAGCACCACGAGATCGAACGGTAGACGCAACGCGGCAAGCGCCGGAGCGCGGAGGATGCCATCGTGCGATGCGGTGGGTTCAAACACCAGACCACTCTCGGAGAGAGACGCATTGTCTGCATCCGCGTGCGTGGCGATGTGCAACACCGGGCCACCACGACTAACCGCCCGCCGAAATAGATCTGCCGTCATGTTCGCGCCGGTCAGTCGTTCGCTACCGGACACAAGACGCTCGATCGCGCGTATCTCGACGCTGGCGCCAGGAATAGGACTCCACCGCGCGTGCCCATCAAGGCCCAGCGGCAGCCGATTCGGCGCACCCACCGCCAGGACACCTCGGCGCCCCGCGTCATTAACGCCCAGCACGGACGGAAGTCCCCGCATGGCCACCGCAACCGACGGCGCCGAGGCCAGCTCGAGCCGTTGCCCGAGGTAGCGGCCGTCCGCCAGTAGTACGGCGGAAAACGGCAACCGGTGCAGCGCGCCGTCCGGCACAAGAACCAGCCGACGCGTGTCGGCGGGAAAGAGCGGAAGCAGGGGATCGATAAGCGCCGCAGACAGTCGACGGGCGGCTGGACGAAGAACGCGCCCGGCCTCGAGGAACGCCACGAACCGTCCAATCAGCGGTGTGAGATCGGGAATTGATGCCAGGGAGATGCTGTGCAGCGTATCTGCGGTGCGGACGAATGCGGTGATGGCATCGCCATCGGCACCGACGACGAACGCCACCACCACCACGCCTCGCGGTGGCACGTCACCGCTGATCGACCGGTCGACCGCGGCCGGCCCAGCGCCGTCGGCTCGCGCCTGACCCACGCGATCTGCGCCGGCGTCCGCTACATCGCGCGCCGACCTTCCAGCCGGTCCCCTCAGGGCCTCCCGCGTCAGGGCCTGACGTTGCAACAGTCTCCCGCGCCGCCATTCAGCGAGCTCCAGCGCGGCGAGCGGTCGTCCGCCTCGCGAGAGCGCGCCAATTACTGCCGACAGACCGTGATCGACCTCCCAGTCGATATGCCGACTTTGCAGTGCCGTGAGCACAAGGTCCCGATGGGTGAGGCCCTGGCTCCATTGGTCGGCGCGAGCCGTTGCCTGACGAATGAGCTGCTCCGCCGAGTCCAGACGATTGGCGCCGGCCTCGGACTCGGCGATGCGGCTCAACACCTCGAATTGCGCCGGTGCGCTCAGCGTCCGCTCGCGGGCAAGGAGCGTGCGCAGCCGTGCGCTGGCCGCGTCAAATCGACGCGATGTCATCTCCAACAGGGCGCGCTGGTACTCCAGCTCCGCAAACCACCCTGGCATGCCGCGCCGTGCGGCCACCTGCGCGGCGGAATCAATCAGGCGCGTCGCGTGGTCGGATCGGTGTTGTCGTCGCGCGATCTCCGCCCGCGCGATCAGATCGCTGACGAGCGACTGTGGTGACAGCGACTCGTTGTCGAGCGCCAGCGCGGCGAATGCCGAATCGGCTTGCTCGAGGTCTCCACGCAGCAACGCGTTCTCCGCGCGAAGACGTCGCGCAAAGAGCAGTCCGACCTGGTCCTGCGCCTTCGACAACGCGCCAGTCGCGCGCGCGGTGTAGCGATCCGCGTCCCCCCACGCGCCGATGCGCTGAGACAAGCTCGCCAGACTCAGATTGGCCCAACCTGCCGAGGAGAGTGACCCCGAGGAAGTGCCGATATCGATCGCTTCCGCGAGCGCCTCCCGCGCTTCACTGAAGCGACCGAGCGTGACAAGCTGGTACCCCTGCCATTGTCGGGTGGACGAGAGGCCGCTCCAGATGCGCGCCGTCCGCTGCACCACTGCCAGAGAATCAAGGATCGCCAGCGCCGAGTCTCCCTGACCACGAGCGTCGAGAGCCTGCGCTCGCGCGAGCAAACACTGGGAGACCGCGCGTGGTCCGCCGTCGCCGGACTGCCGGCCGACCGACCGCCACTCAGCGTCAGAAACCTCCACACGCGCGCGCACACGAATCGTGGCCCTGGTGCAAGCGAGTCGCGCCTGAAGCGCGCGTGCGCCCGCTGGCGCCAGGCGGGTGGCTCGATCGAGCAACGCTGCGGCGTCCTGGACGCCTTGGGTACGCATCGCGACAAACGCCAGCCCAGCCAGCGCGTCGGCCTGACCAACCGAGTCCCTCAGCGCGGCGAAACGCTCGGCCGCCCGCCGATACTCCGTGACGGCAACGTCCAACCGATACGACTGCGCCGCCAGCGCCCCCAGGCCAAGGGATGCGTGAGCGGCAACGAGTGGCTCCACAGTCGAATCCGCGGACAACCGTCGATACAGGGAGTCGGCCTTCGCTCCTCTATAGGAGACCCGGTCGACGGTGGCTACCAGCAGCACGCCGAGCGGCACGTCGGGGCGCTGCCGATGAGCCGCGTCCCATTGGGCTCGCCACGCGACGACGCGCCCCTCCTCCACCGCTCGCTCAGCCTCCTGGACGCGGAGATGGATGGCGTCCGGCGCGCGACGCGTCGCCTGAGCGCGCAGGCGCACACTGTGGCCCACAATCCCCGTCCCGACCCCGAGCGCCAGCAGCAGATATCTCACCTCGCCAAGATGGGACCGAGGCGCACGCACTGTCGAGAGCGCCGAGGGAAGCCCCTGGGGCGGCGAATTGCTCCAGCACGCTTGCGGTTGCCGGTGAAGCACCGCAACCATCCTGCATGCAGACACGCCTCGGATTCACGCTCATGTCCCTCGCCGAGTTCGAGGGATGGATCGCGCAGCGCCAGGTGGCGCGCACCGTCATCACGCTGCAGCAGCATCACACCTGGTCGCCATCATACGGCAGCTTCAGTGGTCGCAACCACTTTGAGCTGCAGTCCGCGATGAAGCACCATCACGTGGCCAACAACGGCTGGGGTGATATCGGGCAACATTTCACCACGTTCCCCGATGGAACCGTGATGACCGGTCGCCCGATCGAGCAATCACCAGCATGCATCAAGGGAAACAACGCCAACGCCGTGTGCATCGAGCACGTCGGCAACTTCGATATCGGCAAGGACACCATGTCGGCCGCCCATCGTGCCACCATTGTGGCGATGTCGGCAGCCATCTGCCGTCGTTTCGCGATTCCGGTGAACACGGACCGTATCGTGTACCATCACTGGTTCCATCTGGATACCGGTGCGCGCACCAACGGCAGCGGCAACACCAAGACGTGTCCCGGAACGGCGTTCTTCGGTGGCAACACCGTCGAGAACGCGCAACGTTCATTTCTGCCGCTGGTGCGCCGCGCCATGGGTGGTAGCGAAGCGGCGGTCCCACCGCCGGCGCCAGATGGGATGCGCTACGGCGTGGTGACCACCGAAAAGCTGAACGTTCGCGCCGATGCCGCCGCCGACGCAGCCAAGGTCAACACCGTCCTGCTCGGGAGCATTGTGCGCATTCACGATGAGCGCGACGGCTGGTACCGCATTTCCTCGTCGCAGCCGGAGTGGGTCTCGGCACGTCTGGTCCAATTGGTCGAACGGGCAACGGTGAACACCGATACCCTCAACGTGCGCAGTGGACCCGGTCGCACGTTCGACAAGCTCGCGGCGTTGGCGCGCAAGCAGGAGGTGTTCGTACACGAGCGCAAAGACGGCTGGTGCCGCATCGGGCTCGAACAGCGGTGGGTCTCGGAGGCCCTGCTCACACTGGGCTAGCACGGAACTCCAGCACCGGTGTGAGCGCGAACGGTCCGCCTTGCGGTGCAGCGACCGGGCTCAGAGCTTTCGCGTTCCCGATGTTTCTTCCACCCCACCGAGATGCCCGGCGTTCCACAGCTCCATCCCGTTGATGCTGCGCGATTGGCCGACGAAGTCTTTGGCGTATCGGCGATTGCCACTGCCTTGCCCAGTGAGCGGGACCAGAACTTCCTCGTGCGCACCGACACCGGCACGCGATATGTGCTGAAGGTCGCCAACGCGAATGAATCGCTTGGCGTCCTGCAGGCCGAATGTGCTGTGCTGCGTCATCTCGCTCCAACAGGCCTCTGCCCGCAGTTGGTGCTGACGCGAGGCGCTGACGACATCGCCGCACGCGACGGTCACCTCGTCCGCCTGATCACTGCGGTACCCGGACAGACGCTTGGCACGGCGAAGCTTCATTCCGCGGCACTCGGACACAGCATTGGCTCGGCGCTGGGCCGCCTTGATGACGCGCTGGCCACATTCGATCATCCGGCGTTCCATCGCCGTTTTCATTGGGATCTTGCGCACGCGGCGGCGATTGTCGGCGAGTACAGCCCGTTGGTCGCCGACGCAGTGTTGCGAGCGCACATTGACCGCTTTGCGCAAGCGCACGCTGGCGCTGTGTTGCCGCTGCTGCCGTTCTTGCGTAAGAGCATCATTCATGGCGACGCCAACGACTACAACGTACTCGTGGACGATGCGTCGCAGCGGGTCACCGGAATCATAGATTTCGGCGACATGGTGTACTCGCACACCATCAACGACGTGGCCATCGCGATGGCCTACGTGTCGTTGAGTGCCGACGATCCGCTCGCGGCGACAGCCGCAGTGCTGCGGGGCTACCATGAGGCGTCCCCGCTGAACGAGCCGGAGATCAGCGCCGTTTTCAGTCTGATGTGCATGCGACTGTGCATGAGTGCATGCCTCGCCGCGAAGCAGCAGGCAGAACGCCCCGACGACGACTATCTCGGCATCAGTCAGCAGCCCATCGCGCGAACGCTGCCGCTACTCGCAGCCATCCATCCGCGGTTTGCCCACTACACCTTTCGCGACGCGTGTGGGCTGGAGCCGGTGCCGCACGCGACGCAGGTCACCAACTGGATTTCGCGACACGCACCGACGTTCGCTCCGCTGCTCGGCGTTGACTTGCGCACGACGCCGGTGGCCGCGCTCGACCTGAGTGCCGGCAGCCCGTTACTGTCCGGTGATCCCGCTGCAAACGCACCTGCCGCGCTGGATGCGCGCGTGCAGGCAGTGCTTGCCGAGCACGGTACGAGCATTGGTGCGGGTGGCTACGATGAAGCACGCCTCATTTACCATTGGCCCACTGAGGCACAGGCAGCAGAACCGCGCACGATTCATATCGGACTTGATCTGTCGCTCGCTGCCGGGTCACCGCTGTTCGCGCCACTCGACGGCGTCGTGCACGGCTTCGAGGATGCCGACCGGTATCATGACTATGGTCCACTGATCGTGCTGCGACACCAGACCAGCGGTGATGCGCCCGGTGACACGCCTGTGGAGTTTTACACGTTCTACGGTCACCTCATGCGGGACTCGCTGGACGGACTCGCGGTCGGGCAACATATCTCGAGGGGAACCGAGTTTGCGCGCATCGGGAGTGCGCCCCCCAATGGCAACGGGGGGGCGCATGTGCCTGTGCAGCTGATCACCGACCTGCTGGATGTGCCATGCAACGTGAACGGAGCGGTGCGCGCGAGTCAGCGGCGCGTCTGGCGCAGCGTGTTTCCCGATCCGAATCTGCTGTTGGGAATCCCGGCCCAGCATCTGACACAGCACCCGCAGTCGCAGGAGATTGCGGCGGTGCGAGCGCAAAAGCTCGGTGGGAACCTCAGCGTGTCGTACGGTGCCCGGCCGGTGCATGCGGTGCGCGGGTATCGGCAGTACTTGTACGACGGGAACGGACACCGGTTCATCGACGGATACAACAACGTGGCGCACGTGGGCCACGCGCACCCGCAGGTGGTGCGTGCGGTGAGTGAACAGCTGGCTGTGCTGAACACGAATACCCGCTATCTGCAGGAGCAGCTCACACAGTATGCGGAAGCGTTGACCGCGTTGTTGCCCGATGCGCTGACTGTGGTGTTGTTCACCGCGTCCGGCAGTGAGGCCAACGAGCTCGCGCTGCGCCTGGCACGCGCCGCCACCGGCGCGCGTGATCTGATTGTCATGGAGTCCGCATACCACGGCCATACCACGACACTCATCGACATCAGTCCGTACAAGCATGATGGCCCCGGTGGTGCGGGTGCTCCGGAGTGGGTGCATACGTCGCCTATTCCCGACGTGTATCGCGCCCGCGGCGTGGAAGGCGACCCAGGTGGGTGGTTTGCAGCACGTGTGGGAGACGTGATCGATCGGGTCGCGGCAACCGGTCGCCCCCTTTGCGGCTATATCGCCGAAACATGCCCGAGCGTGGCCGGCCAGATCATGCTGCCATCGGGATTTCTGGCCGATGTCTATCGGCGAGTCCGGGCCGCGGGCGGCATCTGTATTGCCGATGAAGTGCAAACGGGTTTCGGCCGTCTCGGCTCGCACTTCTGGGGCTTCGAGGCACACGACGTCGTGCCGGATATTGTCGTGCTGGGCAAGCCGATTGCCAACGGCTACCCAATGGGCGCAGTCGTCACCACGCGTGCCATCGCCGACCGCTTCAACAACGGCATGGAGTACTTCAGCACGTTTGGAGGCAGCACTGCGGCCTGCGTGGCCGGACTGACCACGTTACGCGTGGTTCAGGACGAAGCGTTGCAGCAACACGCGCTCACGGTTGGCAACCGACTGCTGAGTGGATTGCGACCGCTGCAGCAGCAGTTCGAGCTCGTCGGTGACGTGCGTGGTTCGGGATTGTTTCTGGGCGTCGAGTTGGTGCGGGACCGCACCACGCTGGAGCCGGCTGCCAGCGAGGCCACGTTCGTGGTAAACCGGATGCGTGAACGCGGCGCGCTCGTCGGCACCGACGGCCCGCTGCATAACGTGATCAAGATCCGTGGCCCCTTGCCGCTGACGCTGGCAGATGCGGATCGCATTGTCGAGTCGTTCACGCAGTCACTGGCCGAGCTGCCGCTGAGAGAGCGGTCCTGACCGAGACAGATTCCACCCACGCAAATGATCCGAATCGAACATATTGCCCTCTGGTCAGGCGACATCGAGCGCATGGCCGCGTTTTACGCTGACTATTTTGCTGCCGACATCGGTGACCAGTACGTGAATCCCAAGCATGGATTCACTTCCAGGTTCCTGCGCTTTGCAAGCGGTGCACGCCTGGAGTTGATGTCCACCACACAGCTCACACCCGTGTCGCACGAACGCGGCGCGCAACGCATGGGACTGACGCACTTTGCCGTCTCAGTCGGCTCGGAGGAATCGGTGCGCGCACTCACGGAACGCATTGCTGCCGACGGATACGAATTGCTGGACGGACCACGCTGGACGGGCGATGGGTACTTCGAGAGTGTCGTGCTCGATCCCGACGGCAACCGCGTCGAGATTACCATCTAGCGTATGGCGGCGCCGTCGCGTTTCAAGGGAGTCATCGCGCTGGCACTATCGCGCTGGCACTATCGCGCTGGCACGCGCGCGGAGAGCGGGCGCGGCACGAACGCGGGCAGAAATCGACAGCCCGTGTTCGGCGCATACGCCACATCCGCGTTGCGGCACGCCGAGGCGACGCCCGTCGCAGTTGGTCTGATACCGGTCTCCGCCCAGCGCAACAGTGCCTGCATGGCCGTGACGTACTGTGCATCACTCAGATAGCTATGCTCACCATCGTCGGTGTACAGCTGGACCAGACGATCTGCGCTCCCGCCGCGACGCATCGTCTCCGCAAACACCGACTCCAACTCGACGAACGCCGTTGGATCGTTGATACCGTGCATGGTCAGCACAGGCACGGCGATGCGTCCAACGAGATCGGCATCCGCCGCGAAATCGGCGCGCGCCTTCGGATCTGCCGTCGCCCGAAAGGCGCGGCTGTTCAGCGCGGCATCGTCGCGTGTACCCTGGTAGCGAACACCCGTGTTGCTGAACGGGTTTCGACCATCGAGCCGACGGAACACAATGTCCTGAAAGTGCCAGGTCCCCCAGTTCAGGTGACTGATGAGCGAGCCCTCGGGAATGGCCACCGCGCCGAGGATATCAGACAGGTTGCGCTGCTGGATGGCGGTGCGTTCTGCCGCCGGTTTGCGCACGCCCGTGCACTCGTCCACCCGCGTGGCCAATTGCGCGCGCGTGAGCATGGATGCCAACGGCAGGCCCTGCCACAGCGGATACAGAGCCTCCTCCGCACGAGGATGATTGCCGCACACCGCCTGATACACCACCCGAAGATCGAAACGCACATCGTACGACAACGATCCGCCACCGAGCACGCCGTTGGTGAGCAGGACCGCGTCATACCGTGCTGGCCCCGTTGAGTTGGCGGCAAAGCGTTCCGCCGCCTTCGCGGCCACGCTCGCGCCCCACGACTGACCGTGCAGTACGGTGTGCTTGGGCACGCCGATCTGCGCCACGAAGAGCTGTCGCACACGCTCCACATCGTCGGCGGCTGAACCAACCGCTACGCCGCCTTGGTGGAAACCAGACCCTGCATACGCGTAGCCCGCGCGCGTCCACACCGACCAACGCGCCAGATCGGCGGCCACGCGGTCGGCCTTGGGCTCACCCAACTCGGGGCCACCGTGCGCATGCACCACGAGCGTCCCGGTCCAGCTGGGCGGTACGGCGAACCAGTAGTACGCGCCAAGGCTGTCACGTCCGGAAAGGCACCGGCTGCCTGCGGCGACGGTCTCCGGACACGTTGCCGCAGCGGCCGGCATTGGCGCGGTCGTGCCGGCGGTCTGCGCGTGGAGCACCGGCACGTGCACAAGCATCAATGGCAGCAGGCCGCTCGCGACCGCCGGACCGCACAGCGCGTCGCGAACACTTCCGAGGCCACGCATCACATGTTGAAAGAGCACCATTTCCTACGGCACCAGTTTCACCGGCGGCATCGTTCTGACCCCGTCGGCGAACGTAGCGGTGAGCAAGTACAGAAGCTTGGTGGACGGCAACGCGCTCGAGGCCAACGCATACTCCGTGAGCTGATGCGCGCCACTTGCTCTGGAACCGCCAATGGCGATGCTCGGAATCTTCCGCACCACACCGGGGTTGGCGTCGGTGGCACCGGTCGCCACGGCTTCGGTGGCACCGGGCATTCCCGCGCTCATTTCTAACGCACGGTTGATATCCACGGCAGTCTGCACCAGCGGATGCGCGCGCGCACCTTCGAGCTGTTTCTCTGTACCGCCCGCACCACTCTTCTGCTCGACCTCCACGCGAAGGCCGACCTTCTGCCTGTCGGCCACTTCCCTGGTGATGCGCGTGATTGCCTGGTCGAGCGAATCCAGCAGCATCGGGTCGGAGCTTCGGAGGTCCACGGTGAAGTACAGCTCCTGCGGAACCGCGTTGAAGATGTTGCCACCGTGGATCTGTCCGATGTTCATGACCGCACCATTGGGCAGCGCCGCAAACTGCAACTGATAGAGGCGATCGATTACCTCAGCCACTGCCTTCACCGGCGTGGGAATGCCACGCGACGAGAGCGTGTGCGCACCAGGATGCGTGAACACGTATTTGGTCCAATAGATGCCCAACGCACCATACGCCACGCTGCCGTACTGGCCATCGGGCACGATCAACAAGTCGGGCTGGGGGTTGTGCTTGAGCCAATAGTCCATGCCCTTGAGCCCCAGCTCCTCCTGCACCGTGCCAATGAAGATGATGTCGCCTTTGCTCGTGAACCGCGTGGCGTTCATGACTCGAAGCGTACTGAGCATGTTGGCCACACTGGCCGTGTTGTCTCCCACACCCGGCGCGAACAACGTATCGCCGGAGCGGCGAACGGTGGTGTTGGTCTCCACGGGAAATACAATATCGGTGTGGGCGGCGATCACGATGGTCGGGCCACCACCGGTGCCCTTTCGAACACCCGTCACGTTGCCCATCGAGTCAACGGAGACCTTGAGTCCTTCTTTTTCGAACACCTTCTTCACGTACGCGCCGCGCTGTTGCTCCAGCCGCGACTTCCCCGGGATGGACGTCAGTCGAATCCACTCGTCCACCTGTTGCGGAAAGCGCGCCTCAAGCATCGCCATCGCCGACTTGATGTCGGCGCGTTGCATCAGCGCGGGGTCCCAACTGGTCGGATAGCTCTGCGCCGACAACACACTCGCACCTGGCGACAGCAACAGGGCGGTGCCGAATACAACGCCGATGAAACGCGATTGGAGCATGCAGCGCATGAGTGGAGTTCGTTGGGGTTACGGAAACAGCGGTGGCGACACGCGCTTCTTGGTGGCTTGCTCAAACGCGTAGGCCAGTGCAATGAGCGTTGGCTCGCTGCAGGCAGACGCCGTGAACGTGACACCGAACGGAGCCGGCTTCGGAGAAAATCCTGCGGGGAACGCCTGCGCGCCCTGCCCGGGCGGCACCGGCAGCAACGCATATGGAACCGTCACCGACGGATAGCCCGGTCGCGCGGCAATGTTGGCGCTGCTGACGCCGGGGAAGAGCAACGCATCCAGCTGATGCGCCTTGAGCGCTGCGTCGATGCCGTTGGTGGCCGACAGCAGCACATCCTTGCGACGATCCGCCTCGTATCGACCGCGATCCGCTTGCACATCCATCTCATCCGAGATGTCCAGCAAGGCCTGTCCGTACTTGATGGCGCCGGCGCGTTGATGTGCCATGTTCCACATGCGCAACCCGGTGAGCGACGCGACCGGTGCCTTGTCGCCCAGGGACTTGAGCCAACTGTTGAAGTCGCGCTTCATACCGTACTTGAACGCAATCGAGCACTCGGCGTCGCGTCCTTTCGCCTGTTCAAGTCCGCTGCACGGATTCCAGTTCAGGAAATTGTCGGCGGGCACCGGCTCGATCACACTCGGAATATCGGCCGGGTCCACCACGATGGCTCCCCGCGTCTTGAGCAGCGCGATGACCTCGTCCATGGCCGCCTTCTGTGTGGCGTTCAGGCCGCCACGCGCGGTAGCACTCCCGCCTGCGGGCGGAACCGTGGCCTCATAGAAGAACGAACGAGGAACGCCAATACGCGCGCCCTTGAGCTTGCCGGCGTCCAGCAGCGCCGTGTAGTCATTGCGTGGCGGTGGGGCGCACGCTTTCGTGGCCGCATCGTTCGCATCGGGCGCGCTGCTCTCCATTGCACCCAACATGATGGCCGCGTCACGCACCGTCCGCGTCATGGGGCCGGGCGTGTCCTGATCGGCGGTGATCGGAATGACACCGTACCGACTCACGCGCCCGACGGTGGGTTTGATGCCCACCAGAAAATTCTGCTGCGACGGGCTGAGAATGGACCCCGACGTTTCAGTGCCGACGTTCCCGGCCCAGAAGCTCACGTTGGTGCCAACACCGGAGCTCGACCCGCCGGTGTTCAGCACCGGACGACCGTCAAACGTGGCATCACGCGGATCGCGACGTGGGTCCCACGGATTCATGCCGTAGCCCGTCAGCCCGGTGTAGTTGCCAGGCATCCCGGTGGCTGTCCAGTTAGCAAGCTCGGTGAGCTGCGTCTTGGCAATGATGATCGCGCCAGCTGCCTTCAGGTTGCGCGTCAGCGTGGCGTCGTACGGCGGCAGCAAGTCGGCAAAGGCCAACGCGCCTCCGGTCGTGGTCATCTCCGTGGTCTGGATGTTGTCCTTGAGCGCAACCGGAATGCCGTGCAGCGGCCCGCGAGTGCGCCCGGCCGCCCGCTCCCGATCAAGTGAATCGGCAATGGCCAACGCGTTCGGGTTTACGGTAATGACCGCATTGAGCTTATCCTCGTAGGTGGCAATACGCATCAGGTATTGCCGCACAATCTCCCGCGAGGTGATGCGCTTCTGCTCCAACGCCAGCCGCAGGTCCGCGATGCTGGCTTCCACCACGGACACTGGTGGCGAGCCGCGCCCGGCATCCGACGCTCGGCGCTGCGCTGACGCGAGCTCAGGCCAGAGGATCATGGCGGTGGCGAATGCGACCACACAACCAGCGCGTACCGTGCGATGCAACATGGGTGGAGTCGCGCTGGTGCGAGACGGAGGCATGGGCAGGTGGTGGGAGGGAGAGCCAAGGGACACCGCGCTGGCCATGACGTCAGCGTGTGCAAGCAAAGTGACGCCGAATCACCCGCGCGTCCATCCGCGCTTGCCGTGAGCCATTACGATGCGCTACTGCGTTTCGCTACTGCGTTTCGCTACTGCGGCCTCGGCACGCTGAACACCGCGCCGTGTGGAATGCCCGCGCCCGCCGCGCCATGCGGCCAGCGGACCTGTTCCAGACGCAGCCCAACCTCGCGGCTCCCTTCAGCACGAAATCGCTCATCGAGTGCCAGCTGACCGGTGTTGACATTGAATCGCGCCAGCAGCACGCGACTCTTCATGGCCTGATACCCGGTAATCACCACACGCTGCTGATTCGGTTCGATCCCGATCCAGTGCGGCACGTCGTCGTTGCCGAGCGTGACGCGCGAGACCTCGCGCGGATGTGCGGGGTCGGAGACGTCGAGGCTCACCACGGCACTCCAGGCCGGCACCGTAATCAGGTAAAAGTTCCCGGCGACGACGGGTACGGCACATGACGTCCCCGCTTTCCGCGGAAACGACGCGACCATACGGGCGCTCGGTGTGACACTCGTCAGTCCATCCAGCAGGAACAATCCGCAGTTGAACGTGGACACCAACACCGTCTTCCCGTCGCTCAGCACGCGCGGCTCCGCGCTGCGGTATCCCTCGTAGTGCGCGCCGAGGGGTAACACGATGGTGTGCGCCAGGCTCAGATCCGACAGTCGCCACAGCTGCACGTTGCGCGTGGAGTCCACCTTGTCCATATCGGAGGTGGTCACGACCACACGATCGAGGCCCGCAAGAATCGCCGCCGAATACGGACGATCACGACGATCCACGTCAGGGCGATTGGCGGATGCCGAGCGCACCACAACACCTCGCGGTGTCAGTTCTGCCAATCCGCCCGGGGCGGTGCCGTTCGCATCGTGCTGCATCTGCAGTGTGGTCAGCACATTGCCGTTGGGAAGCCGCCAGAAGCTGTGCGGGTGCATCATGCCCGCCACATCACCAAACTGCGTCTCGAGCGTTGGCAGTCGCGGGTTTGACATGTTGAACACATACGACTGTCCCGACCGGAAACCATTGGCAAACAGCCGACCGTCCGCCGGCATGTCATGCTCGGTGTGATGGGTGCCCGTACCGTGCCCGGGTACCGGCACTGTGGTCACGAGCGCGCCGTACCGACTGGTCGTGCCGTTGTCCCTGATATCGTACACGGCCAGGAAATCCGGGCCGGTGGTGTCCGCCGAGGCCGTCCAGAGGTACAGAAAGTCGCTGGACAGTCGGGGCTGGGTTCCGTGTGGCGCGGGCGACGGCGATGACACGTGGGCCGGCGACGAAACCAGCAGTG
>JANNEV010000721.1:0-19413 GCA_031379145.1 Gemmatimonadaceae bacterium | reverse complement strand
CTTCGCCTCCGTCCGCGGCAAGCTCGCCAAGTAGTGCCGCGCGTCCTCGCGTTCCATCCCGAGGCGCTGGAAGAGTTCGAAGCCGCGGCCCTGTGGTACGCTGGCATCCGTCCGTCACTCGGCGACTCGTTCGTCGACCGCGTCGAGGCGGCCACCGCCCGGGCCGTGCGGGCGCCGCTCACTGGATCGCCGATGGGAACCCTGCGACGCATTTTCGTGAAGCGCTTTCTGTACTTCGTGCTCTATAGCATCGAGGAATCGCGCATCCTGATCCTCGCAGTGGCGCACTTCCGTCAGCGGCCCGGATATTGGCGGCAGCGGTCGCAGCGGTAGGACGGGGCCGGAATGCGGCGGCCGGCGGTGTCGATCCGGGAATAGTGCGCACCCATAGTTTCGTTACCGGGGATGCCCCACAGCAGCACCGGCGCGCCTGCCGGTACGACGCGCACATTCCCGATCCCCTCGGCGATCTGGAGGTTCGGCTCGGCGGCGCGCTGGCTTCGCTCGTCTCGCGCGGAGGCGGTATCAGGATCCGCTTCAGGCACCACCGCGCTCGAGGTGCTAGCGAACATCGATGCCACGGTGCTCGCTGCAGAACCGGATCGGTGGCAACGACGACACGCCGTGCGGTGCGGATTTCGATCCTCCACGTGAGGAGACGCTCGCGCCACTCCTGGCCGATCAGTGCGCTGCCATCAACGACGACCGGTTGCCGCCACTGGTGCAGGCCGCGCTCGCGCATGCCCAGTTCGAAACCATCCACCCGTTCGACGACGGTACCGGATGAATCGGGCGAGCCCTCGTTCATGTCATGCTGAAGCGTCGCGGAATCGCCGAGCAGTTCGTGCCTCCGATCAGCGTGGTCTTCGCCGGCGCGTCTGTTCGATCTCATCACGCAACTCGAGCTTAGCGCGCCGCCGTCAGCGAGCGGATCGAATTAGGTGGTAGGCTGACCGCAGCCTTCGGGCACGCGCGGCAGTCTCACGTGGATTCAGCGCCTTGTCGATCGTCACGCCGACATACTCGACGTTCATGCTCGAAAAACTACGGACTTCCGGGATCGCCGCCCTGGCACGTCCGTTGCCGAGACATGACATTGCCAGACCACTCCTGCCCGCTGATCCCGCCAATGACCGACCGCGCCCGCTACGGCTGGGAATCCAGCTTCGAGAACTTTCGCGAAACCAAGCCGCGTCAGATCCGCGAGCAACTTGCCTCGTTTGTCACCGACGCATCGCCCGAGCAGATCCGCGCCTGGGATGCGTCCATTCCACCGCTGCAGTCCGAAGTCACTGAAGTCCTCATTCGAGACACGCTCGCACGGCAATACTCGGCGATTCTCGAGTACGAGCTCCCCATGGAGTCGCGGCGGCCCGATGTGATCTTGCTGGTGGGCGCCGGCGTGATGGTGATTGAGCTCAAGGGGAAGCTGAACCCCAGTCAGGCCGACCTTGATCAGGCCGCGGCGTACGCGCGTGATCTTCGGAACTATCATCGCGAATGCGCAGGGCGTGACGTCGTCCCTGTACTCGTCCCCACACGCGCTCGTGGATATCAGGAACTGCAGGACGGCGTGCACATCACCGGGCCGGATGCACTCGATGCGCTTGTTGCCGAACTCACGGTCACCAAACGTGAGCCCGTGATAGACCGCGCGGCGTTTCTGTCGGAAAGCGCCTACTGCCCGCTGCCGACGATCGTCGAGGCCGCGCGTGAGTTGCTCGCGTCGGGGACATTGCGCACGATCGATCGGGCGCGTGCTGCGACTGAGCCGGCGCTCGAGGAGATCAAACGCATCGCGCATCAGGCGGCACTCACGCGGTCTCGTCATCTGATTCTGCTCACTGGCGTGCCCGGGGCTGGAAAGACGCTCGTTGGGCTGCAGACGGTGCACGCGAGGTATCTCGATGATCTCGCCGTCGCACGCGAGGACGGAAAGCCGACCACTCCCGCCGTGTTCCTGAGCGGCAACGGGCCGCTGGTCGAAGTCCTGCAGTACGAGATGCGGTTGGCCGGCGATGGCAAGACCTTTGTGCGGGGTGTGAAGGAGTACGTGAAACGCTATTCGTCCAAGCGTTCATTGGTGCCGCCAGAGCATGTGCTGGTGTTCGACGAGGCTCAACGCGCCTTTGATGTCGACAAGATGCGCGACTCACACAAGAACGAGCATGCGCGCAGCGAACCCGAGGAGTTTATCAGCTTCGCCGAGCGTATCCCTGAGTGGTGCGTTGTCGTCGGACTCATCGGTAGCGGACAGGAGATTCACGTGGGCGAAGAAGCGGGCCTCGGACAGTGGCGTACTGCGGTTGAGTCGTCAGACAGGCGAGCCGAGTGGACCATTCACGCGCCGCCCGCTGTGGCTGGACTGTTCCGTGGGGGCGCCGTTCCGTTCGAGCAGCGGGCCGCGCTCAACCTCGATGTTGAGCTGCGGTTTCATCAGGCGAAAGACCTGCACAAGTGGGTTGCTGAATTGCTCGCTGGCGCAGAGCCCGATCTGCTGGCGCCAATGGCGGCGCAGTTGAATGCGGACGGGATGCACCTGCGCATCACGCGATCGCTCGATACGGCGAAGGCCTATCTGCGTGAGCGTTACAACGATGATCGACTTGCGCGGTTCGGACTCATCGCGTCATCGAAGGACCGCGATCTCGTCAACTTCGGTGTGCTGAATGACTTTCAGTCGACCAAGCGCGTGAAGTTCGGGCCGTGGTACGGCGATGATGAGCATGACTACGCCGGCCGCAGCTGCCGGAGGCTCGACACCTGCGTCACCGAGTTCGGCGCGCAGGGGCTGGAACTGGATGCGTCCCTGCTGGCGTGGGGTAGTGACTTCGTGCGCGACGGCGGCGTGTGGTCGAATGGCAGCGCGCGCGGCTACAAGAAGGGCGCGAAGGTCAAGGATCCATTTCAGCTCAGGGTGAACGCGTATCGGGTGCTGCTGACGCGAGGGCGCGACGCGACGGTGGTGTTTGTACCGCCGATGGAAGCGCTGGATGAGACGTATCGGTTTCTGTGTGACGCGGGAATGATGGCGATATCTTGAGCAATTCCTGTGTAATCGTGCCGGGAAAACACGAGAATTCATGGTCGTTGCCGAGAATGACCGGGACAAGAAACATCGGCACAAGCCAATCAATCGCAACAAGTTAGGGATTTTCGAGAACAAGCGAGGCACGTCGGTCGGGAGACGGGTTCTGCATTATCCACCCGAGCCCGCCGCCTAGTGCCGAGCGCCTCCGCGCCGTATCCTCTTGCGGATAGGTTGCCTCCTTCACGGTGACCTCTTCTGCACGGCCCCCGCAGGGTCGGCACACTGACGGAGTAAGTACGCCATGAACGCCAAACGCCCGATCCTCGCATTTTCAGTCTGCACCTGGTTGGTCGGTACCTCGTTGTTCGCGACAGCGTCCGCCTCCGCACAAGGTGGCATGGCCGGCATGGACCACGGCTCGCACCGCATGGGCCCGGAGATCGTCATTCCGAAAGGCGCGATCTACACGAAGGCTGACGTCGAGTTCATGCAGGGGATGATTGCCCACCACGCGCAGGCCATCGTCATGTCACGCATGGCGGAAAAAAACGGCGCCAATCCGCAGGTGCTCAAGCTGTCGCGCAAGATTGATCAGTCGCAGGTGCCAGAGATCATCATCATGCAGCAGTGGCTCCGCCGGTACGATCAGTTTGCGCCGGACACCGCGTCGTGGCACAACATGCGCATGGATGGCATGCTGTCGGACGACGAAATCAAGGCGCTCGAAGCGGCCAGGGGCGTCGCGTTCGATCGGCTCTTCCTGGTCGGCATGATCAAGCACCACGAGGGTGCACTCAAGATGGTCGACGATCTCTTCAAATCGCCGGGCGCCGGACAGGAAGTGGACGCGGGCGTCTTTGCCAACGATGTCGTCACGGCACAGACCGGCGAGATCGGCATCATGCGTCGTCTGCTTACCCAGCTCCCGCCGAAATAAGGCATTCGCCCCGGTCGCCTGTTCAAGGCACCCGTTCCCCTCCCACCACTGGAGTTTGACCCGATGCGCGTCGTCCGTGGTTTCGTTCTTCTGCTCGCGACGGTCGTCGCGCCGAGTGTGGCGTCGGCACAGACGTACCCGAGCAACGCCGATCCCCGCACCAACCTCAAACCTGGTCGCTACGACGCTGGTGTTGCGGCGCTGAACATGCGGCTCGTGTCGAACACGCATAAGCCGGCGCAGTTCGACACTGTCCGCGGGCTGACGTTCGCCAACTCCGACATCGCGTTCGGCACACACTTCGCCTATCAAGGCAATTTCGCCGGCTTCACGATCTGGGACATCACCGATCCGGCCAAGCCGGTTGTTGCCTCGGTCGTCCAATGCACCACGTCGCAGGGTGACCCGTCGATCGTCGGAAACCTGCTGTTCGTCTCGGCCGAAGGCGCAGGCAACCGCAAGGACTGCGGCAGCGGCGGCGTGCAGGACCCCAAGGACCACATGGCGGGCGTGCGCATCTTCGACGTGTCCAACCCGAAGGCGCCCAAGCTCGTCAAGAACGTGGAGACGTGCAAAGGCTCGCATACGCACACGGTTGTGCCGAGTCCGAAGGACCCCAACATTCTCTACATCTACGTGTCGGGACAATCCGAAGCTCGGCCCGAGACAGAACTCGCCGGGTGCAAGAACGGCACGGACCCAGCCGACCTGACGAACTCGCTTTATCAGCTCGACATCATCAAGGTGGCCCTCGATCACCCCGAGCGCGCGACGGTGATCCCCGGCGCACGCATCTTTACTGGGCTGGACGTGGACGCCACGTGCAAGCAGTTCTGTGCGCCCACTGATCCGCGCCGTGCCGCTGCTGGCCGCGGCCGCGGCGGTGCGCCCGGTGCGGTGGCCGCCGGAGAGCCGATGCATACCGGGCCGCGAAACTGCCATGATGTGACGGCGTACCCGTCGCTCAACCTGCTCGCGGCTGCCTGTTCGACGCATTCCATACTTGTGGACATCTCGAACCCCGAAAAGCCGTTCCGAATCGATGCACTCACCGACACGAACAACTTTCAGGGGCGGCACACGGCGGCGTTCAGCAATGACGGCAAGAAGCTGGTGCAGACGGATGAGTGGGGCGGCGGCACGGGCCCGATGTGCCAGGCCTCGAGCATGATCGAATTGGGCGGCAACACCGTCATCTCGCTCGACGCGAAGAAGAAGCAAACCCAACGGGCCTACTTCAAGCTTCCCTCGGCGCAGTCCGCCGAGGAGAACTGCGTCTCGCACAACGGCGGCATCATCCCCGTGCCCGGGCGTGATCTATATGTGCAGGGCTGGTACCAGGGCGGCATCAACGTCATGGACTTTACGGACGCCGACAAGGCGATCGAGATTGCCTTCTACGATCGCGGGTCGATCGATCCGCCGTCGCCGGTGGACGTACCCTCGGCAGCGGGGGCGGCCGCACTGCTGGCCAGTGGTGGTCGCAGTCGCAATACGATCGGCGGTTCCTGGGGGGCGTACTACTGGAACGGCATGATCTACTCCTCCGAGATCGATCGCGGACTCGATGTCTATGAGCTGACGCCAAGCGCGCAGCTCTCGGCGAATGAACTCGCGGCGGCCAAGCTGGTGGTGTTCACGGAATACAACCCGCAGAGTCAGCCGAAGATGACCTGGCCGCCGGCGTTCGTGGTGGTGCGGTCGTACCTCGATCAACTGGTGCGTGGCAACGGACTCGCTACCGACCGTACGTCGGCAATTTCCGCAGCGCTCGATGCGGCGGAGATGAAGTCGGGTGCGGCGCGCGCAGCAGCGCTGAACGCACTCGCGCTCCAGGTTGATGGCGACGGGAAAGTCGCCAAGGACGGGGCACGCGTGCGGACCATGGCAAGCGAGATTCGGCGATTGTCTGCGGCGTCAAGGTAGACGGCCGCGCAAAACCTGGACGAAGAATGGCGCGGCGTAGGTACACGCTACTTCGTCGTCAGTAAGCGCTCCGGGTCGATTCGCACCACCAAATATCGAATCGATCCTTTCACATCGTTGAACCAGTGCGGCACGCCGGGCGGAATGATGACCACGTCCCCGGCGGCAATGCGACGGCTTTCTCCGCCATTGATGGCGCTGCCTGTCGCACTGGGTCCGGTGAGGTCACGGTAGATCGCGCTGGTGCTCGGCACGGCCTTCGCATTGACCAAAGTACCCGATGTCACGAGCGTGCCCTCGCCTTCCAGCACGTAGTAGACCTCCGTGAGCTTGTCGTGTTCGATCCCCGTTTGTGTTGCCGCTTGGGGACGATTCACCACGCCCACGCCAACGTTGTAGTCGCCGGCCTTCACCATTCGAATCTGTTGATCGCTGACCGACTGTGGCGGCATTTGCTTGAGCACGGCGGCAATATCAGTTGCACTGATATGCGTCGCGACGGCGGATTGATCAGCGTGCGCGGCGGACAAGAGTGTTGCGCTGGCAACGAGAATCGCGATGCGCGGCATGCGGTGGTCCGGTTGGACGAGTGCGATGGCTCTCGCAGGAGGGTGCGTGTTGGCCAAGCATGCGCGCCGCGAATCACCGAAGCAAGCCAGGATCCGTCGCGCACGAGATGAGGCAGCAGGACGTGCGGTGTTGACGACGCGCGAATAGGTTACTATATAGTAACATGTCTCCTCGCGTCCATCCGTTTGCGCCGTCCGATCCACTGGAAGCCGTCTGGCGCGCCCTGAGCGACGCCACTCGGCGATCCATGCTCGATCGGTTGCGCGACGGCCCGTGCACCACGGGCACTCTCGCCGACCAGTTTCCGCAATCGCGCTATGCGGTGATGAAGCACCTCGATGTGCTCGTGGCCGCCGGGCTGGTGATGGTTCGGCGAGACGGCCGCGAGCGGTGGAACCATCTCAATCCTGTTCCACTGCAGCATGTGTATGAGCGCTGGGTGCGACCATATGAGGGCCTCTGGGCCGCTCCGATGCTGCGCTTTCGCGATGCGATCGAATCACAGTCTGCGGCCCCCTCCCGTCCACCGAGCACTCTCGTCATGACTCCTCCAACCGTTCCACCAACCGTTCCACCAACCATTCCACCAATCAGTCCACCATCCACCGCATCACCAGCACCCAGCGCGCCTGGCATGCTGACGGTGTCCATGGAGATCCCTATCGCCGCGTCGCGGGAACGCGTGTGGGAGGCACTCTCCGCACAGGTATCTGCGTGGTGGCCGCAGGACTTTCTTGTGGCTGCCGATCGGATGCAATTCGATGCGCGACTGGGCGGCCGGCTCTTCGAAGAGGGAGCGGATGGAAGCGGCGCAATCTGGTACACGGTCTACGGCATCACGCCGGGCGCTTCGGTTGATCTCGTTGGGCAACTCTCGCCGGCGTATGGCGGCCCTGCGCAATCGCTGTTGCGTCTGGTGCTGCGGGACCAAGGCCACTTCACGGTGCTGGAATTGACGGATGCCGTGATCGGCAATGTCAGTGCGTCAACCGGCGCATCGCTCAGCGTCGGATGGAGCGCAGTCTTCGACGCGGGTCTACGCCTGTTTGTGGAAGCGAACTGACGGCATTGGAACGGACCGCCGGCGATTCGCAGTCGGCGCGCGGCGTAGCGAGTTCGCGGCTAGTACGATGAAAGCCCCGTACGATCATCGTTCGACCTCCTTGCGACCTCCTTGCGACCTCAGTGCAACAACGGAAACCGCGGGTGGGTCTACGGCGCGATGCCGTTAAATTGAGCAAGTTCTACCACATCCACGATGGCCTCGAGATTGACCGGACCATAGCAGTGCGGAAAGAGCTCGCTCACGCGACGCTCGCTTGCCGACGAATTGCCTGTGTCGGCGATCGGGGCCGGGGCCTCGTACACCAACGGCGCTCGCAGCAGCGAGGGGTTGATGACCAAGAGGATCAAGTCGGGTACGCCGCTGAAGTACGCGAGCGCAGTGCCGAGCACCTGATGTGCCCGCGACAGGTGAATGAAACCCTCGCGCTCGAGGCTCATGTCGCGGTATTCGCCGGTGACCCGTGCAGACGCCAGCGCAGCATGGGTGCAGATGTGATAGATAACAGTGTCGATCGGAGCACTCATGATGCCATCGTTTGGCCTATCGGGCAGGAGAGATACACAATGTCTGCACGACGCGGGCGCTTCGCAAGACGAAATAGCACGTAGCGCGTCTACGTCCTCGTTACCCGTGGTACGTTGTCGCGTAGTGTCGCGAAGTGTCGCTGCCTGCGATCGTTGCATACACTTCATGGCATGGATCTCTCCTCTGATTTGACGTGTCCGCAGTGTGCGTTTACGGAACGCCTGCAGATGCCAACTGATGCGTGCGTGTTCTTCCACGTGTGCTCGTCCTGCCGCGCGATGCTGCGTCCGAACGCCGGTGACTGCTGCGTGTTCTGTTCCTTCGGCTCGGTTGCGTGTCCGCCGATTCAGCTTGGAACGTCAAGCTGTTGCGTACCGCCGGCATCCACACTCGCCGCCGAGTAGTCGTCGACTCCATCAATTCGTCCTCTACACTCGTACATCATGTCCTTCGTGCTTGATTCCCTCCGCGCCGAGTATCGTCGGTATCAGCTGCTGGCCGAGCGCGCACTGGCGCAGGTCTCGGACGAACAGCTGCACTTCTCCGGGCCGGGCGGCGGAAATTCTCTGGTGGCAATTGCGTGGCATGTCGGCGGCAATCTGCGTTCGCGTTTCACCGCGTTCCTTACCGAAGACGGCGAGAAATCCTGGCGTGATCGCGAGTCCGAGTTCGCCAGCCGCGTCGTCACGCGGCCTGAACTCCACACACACTGGCAGACGGGGTGGACGGCGCTCTTCGAGGCCATCGATCCATTGGTCGACGAGGATTTGCACCGTACCGTGAGCATTCGGGGCCAGTCACTTGCCGTGCACGATGCGCTGCATCGGTCGCTCGCGCATGTGAGCTATCATGTGGGCCAGATCGTGTATCTCGCGCACGCGCACCGCGGCGCCGCGTGGGACTACCTGAGCATTCCGCCGGGTGGATCTGCCGCCTACAATGCGGCGCCGAACCGGGAGACACCAGGAGCGCATATCGAGCACCTGACGCGGTAGCGCGTCCCAGCGGACGTACGTCATGTCTGCAGTTGCGGGGAGGTCCGCGGTCATGTGCTTCGTGATGTGACTACGCATCGCACACGCGATCGGCATCCAATGATCAGGTACGTCCCGCAGGCCGAGCACAATTCATCCCGAGCGCCCCATGATCCTTGTCCTCGCACGTCACACCCTGACCCTGCTCGCGGCTGCGGTGGTTGCACTCACCGGGGAGCCAGCGGTAGCGCGGACGCCGCACATCGCACCAACGGCCGCAATGCACGTAGCGCGCATGGCACACACCGCGACCACACTCCGTGACGGCCGGGTTCTTGTGGTTGGAGGGTTTGTCGATGAAGCCCGCGCCACGCTTGGCGCCGAGCTCTTTGACCCGGAGACGCAACGCTTCCTGCCGCTGCCTCGCATGATCACGCTGCGGCACAGCCACACCGCCACGTTGCTGCCGAGCGGAAAGGTGCTGATTGCCGGCGGGTATGCGGCGGGGTCGACGTCGGTGGCGTCGGCGGAGCTGTATGATCCGACTACGCGAACGTTTACGCCGGTTGCGCCACTGGTCGGTGCGCGTGCAGGGCACTGTGCCGTGCTGCTGGAAACCGGGAAAGTGCTGCTTGTTGGCGGCGTTGGTCCCGGGTGGACATTTCTGTCAAGCGCTGAACTCTATGATCCGGCGACAGAGCGGTTCACCGCGACACGTCCCATGAGCGTCGCGAGGGAAAGCCACGTCGCTGTGCCGCTCCTCGATGGTCGCGTACTGGTGGTTGGGGGACACCGCGGGCGTCGAGCTGAGATCACCTTGTACGCCTCGTCGGAGATCTACAATCCGGCCACGGGCATGTTCAGCCGGAGTGGCGAAATGAAAACGCCGCGTCATAAACACGATGCCGTGCGGCTTGGCGACGGCCGGGTGTTGGTCACCGGCGGTTCAGATGAACGCGACAGTGATGGGGTTTTCAACTCGACCGAATTGTTCGATCCCCGCACCGGCTCATTCACGACGGGACCGACGATGCACCGTACGCGCTACAAGCACGCCGGAAGCTCGGTGTTGCTACCGACTGGATCCGTTCTACTGGCCGGTGGCGCGACGCAGGCAGAGCGCTACGATCCGCGCACCCAGACGTTTACCGTGGTCCCGGGTGTTGAACGGCTCACGGGTCAGTTCTCGGCGGTGGCGTTGCTTGCCGCGGGTGGAGTCTTGATCAGCGGCGGATACGGCTCGGATCGCGGACCACAGGCATCGGCCTGGTTGTATCATCCGTGAACGAAAACGTGCACGCGAGCCTGAACACGGAGCGCGTGAGCGCACGCCCTTCGGTCGACACCATCACCAACGCACCGCTCGATGCACTTTGACTTGATGCAGGGTACGGCCGTGCTCGCGCGCACACCGAGCACGCTGCACGCCTTGCTCGACGGTCTCGACGATGCCTGGGTGACAGCCACGGAGGGTGTGGATACGTGGAGCGCGTACGATATCGTCGGTCATCTTCTTCACGGAGAGCGTACCGACTGGATTCCGCGTGCGGCGCTGATTCTGGCTCGTGGGGAGGATCGCACGTTTGTGCCGTACGATCGCCTTGCGCAATTTCGCGAGAGCGGTGGGCGGTCGCTGTTGGAGCTGCTGAACGCGTTCGCCAAAGAGAGAGCGGCGAATCTGGTCACGTTGCAGGAGTGGGCCATCACGGACGCGCAATTTGATTGGGAGGGAATGCACCCCGCGTTCGGAGCGGTCACGCTACGCCAACTGCTGGCCACCTGGGTGGCGCACGATCTGGGACATCTGGCGCAGATCGCTCGTGTGATGGCCAAGCAGTATCGAGACGCCGTCGGACCCTGGCGTCAGTATCTTCCCGTGATGGACCGCTGAGTGGTCGCGGGCCTGCGTTGCACGATCACTTCCGCATGACCGCGCTGCATTTGATTTCCACCCGTGCCGCGGGTCGTGGTAGCGCCGTTACTGCCAGCGTTGCCCGAGCCGGTGGATCGACGCGAAAAAACTCCACGTAGACGGCGTTCATCGCTGCGTAGTCGGCCATATCGACGAGAAAGACCGTGCACTCGGCGACATCCGCCATGGTGGCGCCGGCGGACTGCAGCGAGGTGCGAATGTTTTCAAGCGTCTGTCGCGTTTGCACTGCCACTCCGCCGCTCACGATGTCCTGCGTGCCCGGCTTGATGCCGGTCATGCCAGACACGAACACCAGATTGTTCGCGCGGATGGCGACGGAGTACGCGGGTACCAACGGTGCAATGCCAGGTGGATTGATGACCTGGCGATCCGGCACGGGCCCGTTGGCTATGCCGGGCTTCGGAGCACCGGCGCATCCCACGCAGATCGATACCGTGCTCAGGGCCAGCACGAAATCAAAGCGCAGCGGAGTGATTCGCATGTGGAGTGACGAGAAGGGGGGAACGATGTGCCAGCGGGACAGGGCAGAGCGCTGGAGCAGCAAGCGTGAACACATACGTCTTGGCCACGCTATCGACGTGCCGGAATGACAACGGGTTCGAACCATGTTGGCTGAATGACGCGGCTCCTGGGCGACGCCGTCAGCACCTCCTGCCGAAATTTCTGGCGATCTGCGAGCGCCGCCGCCGTCGGATTCGGATTGCCATACGCATCGGCGTGCGAGGGGATGACCACGGCGGGGTTGCCAAGCGCTCGCATGAGCCGACCCGTGTAGTCATGAATTTCGAGTCGCTGGCTGTTGGCGCCAACCAGCGCAATGTCCGGTCGCAGTCCTTCCATCTCGCGCTCGATATAGTTCATCGAGCCCATGATTAGCACCTGATGGCCCGCCATACGGAGCAGGTACGCCATGTTGCCGCCTTCGACGTAGTCCTTGCGACGCAACGGCGCCTTGAGCCCGCGTGGTGCGGTGCCGGCGATGCCCCGACCGTTGTTGTAGTACTGCTTGTGGTCGAGCGCACTGTGAATGTTGGGAATCACACGCAGCGAGAAATCCCCGAACTCGTAGTCCTCTCCGCCGACAACCGTAATCAGAGATGTATCCGGTACGTCGTACGCACGCGCAAGATTGGCGGCCGTCTCATGGCCTACAATCACGGCCCCGGTGCGCCGCGAGATGTACCCGGCATCCATCGCGTGATCCGGGTGTCCGTGGGTGATCACGATGTAGTCGGCGCGCTGCACGTGTCGATTGATCAGTGCGGTGTCGGGCAGATACAGTGCGTTCTGCGCCACGTCCGGGGCGGGGCCGGTGGGCGTCCAGCGCGCGAACTGCGTCAGGAACGGGTCGACCAGCACTACCTTCTTGCCGTCGGTGATCTCCCAGCCGGCATTGCCCAGGTAGGTGAGTCGGAGATCGCCAGCCCGGAGCGTGGTCCCAACCGGTGCAGTGGCGGAGCTGGCGGATTTCTTGTCCGAGGAGGGCCGGGTGGTCTGCGCGTCGAGATGAGACACCGTGACGCTGGAGAGGAGCAGCAAGAGTGTGGCCGCGGCGCGTGAATGCATGGCGTGTCCGGGGTGATCCAACCTGACGAGCAACTCGGGGACTTCAGAGTGGCCCAATCTGCGTCCCGTTCGCGAACACTTCAACACCGGACAGTGGAACTCCGCAGCGCAGACTCCAGATTGCGCGTAGCACCTGATGGTAGCACCTGATGGTAGCACCTGATGTTAGGAACTGTCCAACTCACACTGAGCACCTTCTCTTGGCCACACATGTTGTTCTGGTTCACCCGCAGATTCACTGGAACACCGGCAATGCCGGACGCACCTGTCTCGCCACGGGAGCCACGTTGCACCTCATCAAGCCGCTCGGGTTTTCGCTCGACGCGCGAGAGGTCAAGCGCGCGGGACTCGACTACTGGGAACACGTGGACGTTCGCGTGTGGGAGCACTGGGATGCGTTCGAGCGGGAACTGCCGGCGCTCGGCGATCCGTACTTCTTTTCCACGAAGGCCACCCGTCTTCTCTGGGATGCGCCGCTGGGTGCGACACCGGACGTGGTCCTGGTGTTCGGCAGTGAGACCGCCGGTCTGCCCGGGTCACTGCATTCACGATTCAGCGATCGGTTTGTTGCCATGCCGATGCACTCTCCGCATGTTCGTTCGCTCAACCTCTCGTCGAGCGTTGCCGTGGCGGTGTACGAGGTGTTGCGCCAACGGCAGTCGGGAAACTCCTGACGGAAATCTGACGCCCGAACACGTAGGGTACGGGCGTCATGAGCCCGTACTCTTCAGCGAGGGAGCGTGTCATGAACCGGAGTGTGCTTGTCGCCTTGCTCGCGCCACAGCGGACCCAGCGTGCGCTGGCGTTCGTTCTGGCCACCTCGATCGGGGCTTTCTGGGCTCCGCGCATGCATGCGCAGTCGCCTGCCCGCGACTCAGTTAGCCGACGTCGCCTGAGCGTGGATACCGTCATCGACGGTGTGCCCTGCGCAAGCAGTGCACGCGCGCCGGCGGAGTTTCACCGCAACGGACGACTGGCGGGCTGCGCGCTCGCGCGCGAGTTCCGAGTCGGGGCGCACGACTTCCCAGTGACGACATGGCTCGACTTGCGTACCGATGGCGCACTGTGGGGTGCTTGGCTGGCTCGTGACACGAAGCTGAGCGGGCATCTGTGCCGTGGCGATGGCTACAAGAAGTGGAGCGTTCGATTTCATCCCAACGGCGCGCTGGCGGAATGTCGCTTGAAGTACGACACGGTTGTGGCCGGTATACCGTGCATGCAGGGGACGTTTCTGCGTGAACTGCGAGGAGGAGGTCGCACCGCACTGCATCTGTATGCGAACGGAAGCCTTCGACAGTGTATGGTCGCGCGTGACACTGTGATCGAGGGACGACCCGTCAAGAAATGGCAGGTTGTTCAACGTGATTCGGTTACGGCCATGCTGCGATAGCGGTAATCTGCTGGTGGCGTTTTGCTGGTTTGCCGGCGGTTTCGGCGAAATCACGAGTTCAACAACACAGAATGCTGAACCAATCGCAAACCGGGCATCTGCTCTTGAGATCGCGCTCGGCCGCTTCGAGTATCGGGTGGCGTCCGAGCGCGCGCCGTAGTGCTCACCCCTCGACGCGGGCGTGCGCGCTGTCGGCTGTTGGACGAAGTATTCGCGCGCCACGGAGCGGCACGTTCGCAGTTGGCACTGCAACACCGAGCATACTCACGCAGATGACCTCGGCACTGGGCGGGAATTTCCGCGCGAAGATGTTTCGCTATCCCGGCAAGGGAGGCTGGACGTTCGTGCAGGTTCCCGATCGTTTGGCCCCACCGGTGACGCACGGGTGGGGGCGCACCCCCGTGCGTGCGAGCGTGGACGGGTACTCGTGGGACACCAGTGTGTGGCGTGGCAAAAACGGTCGCACGTTGCTGGCCGTATCCAAGGCCGCACGCGGGGCCAAGGGCGACGGAGACGCGGTGCAGGTGGTCCTGATCTTTCGTTCGCTCTGACGCCTCGTCTACTTCGGCATTCGCTCCTTTTCCAACGCCGCCAATTCCGCTTTGACTTCGGCGAGTATGCGGCGTTGCTGGCCCGTGGGAGCGGACATGCTGCCTTGCTGCGCGCCTGAGCCGTTGAAGTCACCCGCGAGTCCAGCCAACCGTGGTCGCACTGCTTCACGGCCACCAGCGAGTCGGCGTTCCAGTGCTTGCACTCGCGTCGCGTCCGTCCCGTTCGCGGCGGTCCGTTGCGTGCGCAGTGTGGTGGCGAGAGAATCCGCGCGCAGCTGCAACGCCTGCACCTCCACGAGGAATGCCTCGCGCGCCTTGTGTTGCGCGAGGGTCATCTTCGAGATCGGATCGTCACGCACCGTGAACGTGCGCGACGTGGTGTCTCCGTCGACATCGAGCGTGACGGTATACGTACCAGGCGACACGTACGGGCCCCGCAATCCGATGTCGTGCAGCGGCACGGGAAGTTGTACGGGTGCGCTTCGCCCCCGTCCGCCCGTCGAGTCGGCGGACACGGGCGGTCCGCCACCTTCCTCACCACCACCGCCACCACCTCGTCCAAACGCGCTCGCCGGCGGTGGCGTATGCCGCAAATCCCACACCACACGTTGCAGCTGTCCCGGCGTGTTCGCACCAGCAACCTCACGCACTGTCTTGCCCGCCGCGTTGCGGACGATCAACCGCACGCGTTGCGCAGGTGCACCAAGTGCGTAGGTGAATGTCGCACCGTCTGCGGGGTTCTCCCCGGTGTACATGCCGTGTGCCGTGTTCGAGATGTCTTCCCAGTACAGCACAAGCGTGGCCCGCGGAGGGGCGAAGAGGTGCGACTTCTTTGCGGCGATCGCACCATTCCACTCAGCGATCGGCGATACGTCGTCAAGAATCCATATGCTGCGCCCGTGTGTCCCGAAAATCAGGTCTTTCGTGCGGGGGTGAACAATCAGATCGTCATAGCGCGTGGTTGGCAGGTTGGCCTTGAGCTGCCTCCACGTGGCGCCGCCGTCATGCGTTACGAACACGGAACGCTCCGTGCCGGCGAAGAGCACGTTCGCCTTGCCGGGATACTCCACGATGCTTCGCACCGACGCATCAGACGGCAGTCCCGAGATCGCGGGCTGCCACGTCTTCCCGAAGTCGCCGGTGCGCATGATGTACGGCGCAAAATCTCCAGCGCGATGGGCATCAAACACCACATACGCGCTGCCGCGACTGGTCGACGAGGCCAGCACGCGACCCACGTACGTACCGCTGGCGATGCCGGCGATGGCCGAGCTGGTTTCCCGCCAGGTCAGTCCGGCGTCGGTGGACACCTGCACGTTGCCGTCGTCGGTGCCCACCCAGAGCACCTTGGGATCGAGTGGCGACTCAGAGAACGTGGTGATTTCACTGAACGCGGTCTCACCGTCATTGCGGGAGAGGCGGATCTCGCGCCCCTTCACGCCCATGAGTGAGAGCGTATCGCGATTCACCGAGCGGGTGAGGTCTTTCGTTTGCGTCCACGTGCTGCCGTAGTCGCGCGAAATAAAGAGTCGATTGCCGCCGAGAAATACGGTGCCGGGTGTGTGCTTCGATGCGGCCAGTGGAGCGTCCCAATCGAAGCGAAACGCCGAGTCGCCCTTGAGAGGAACCGGCTTGATGTTCAGTCGATCGCCGGTCTCCGGGTCGAAGCGCTGCGGATTTCCACCACTGGAACTCGTGTAGAGAATGCGATTGTCCGCCTTGTCCACCGCTTGTCCGACGCCATCGCTGAAGCCGGTCTGTTTCCAGTCCTGATTCAGAATGCCCAACCAGTGTCGTGTGGCACTCGGTCCCATCCACGAGTGATTGTCCTGCAGTCCGCCATAGATCCAGTACGGATCCCTGTCGTCCACAGCGATACGATAGAACTGGCCGTTGGGAATGTTGTTGAGTCGCGTGTAGGTGAGTCCCAGATCCCAGCTTTCGTTCAAGCCGCCATCGCCGCCAAGAATGAGGTGACGACTGTTCGCCGGATCGATCCACATGGTGTGATGATCCGTCTTGAGCCCCACATCGTACGCCGGTGAGTTGGGCATGTTCTGGAAGGTGGAGCCGCCGTCTTCGCTCTTGAAGACGGTGACGCCGAGTTCCCACACGCGCTGATCAGTGGTGGGATCAATGAACGGTTTGCTGAAGTACATGGGACGCGGATTGTTGCGACTCACGCGTTTCCAGGTCGCGCCCGCATCGTCCGAGCGGTAGGTCCCGGTTTCCGTTGCGTGTTCAATCAGCGCGATGAGCACGTTGGAGTTGGACGGCGCGATGGTGATCGCAATGCGACCTTTGTCTCCCGCTGGAATACCGTTTTCGAGGCGTGTCCAGGTGGCACCGGCGTTGATACTCTTGTACAACGCGCTCCCGGGTCCACCGCCATTGAATCCGAAGGCGCTGCGCAGCCGCTGGTATGTTGCCGCGTAGAGCACATTGGGATCGCGCGGGTCCATGGCCAGATCCGTCGCACCGGTGAGCGTATCGATTGAGAGTATGTTGGTCCACGTCACGCCACCGTCGGTGGTCTTGTAGACCCCGCGTTCCGGTGTGGGCTTCCACAGATTCCCGACCGCCGCAACGTAGGCGATGCTCGGGTCGGTGGGATGCAGCCGCACCCGACCAATCGATGCTGTGTTCTTGAGCCCGACATGAGCCCAGGTGGTACCCGCGTCGGTTGAGCGGTACACGCCGGTGCCCCACGAGCTGCTCTGCCGATTGTTCTGTTCGCCCGTGCCGGCCCAGATGATGCGAGGGTCCGCCGCGAAGATGGCCAGATCGCCGAAGGTGTTGTCGGCCTGCCCTTCAAAGATCGGTGTCCAGAACGTGGCGTGATTGGTCGTCTTCCAGATACCGCCGGCCGCGGCGGCAACATACATGATCGCGGGATCGGTTGGGTCCACCTCGATGTCATGAATGCGTCCTCCTGCCGCCGATGGCCCGATGGATCGTGCACGCAACGCATCGAACGGATTCTGGCCTTGCGCCGCGGAAGCGAGAACCAGCAGAGCGACCAGGGAACGCCGGCTCGCACGCGTGATCACTACGGAACGGGTAGACATGCGTGTGGGGTAATTAGTGAGGATGGGCAGACGTGTTCGTCGTGACATGCGTGGTCACGTGTGTGGTCCCATGCGTGGTCGGACCATGCGGCAGCCTCGGGGGATGCTCGTGCTCGCTGATAAAGCGTACGATGGCATCGAGGACGACATCGGGAAGCTCCGCGTGTGGTGCATGGCCACAATCGGGAAGGAGCATGACTTCTGCAGGTCCGGACACATGGCGCGCGACGGCGTGCACTTGCTCTGGCGAGCCGTATTGATCGAGCTCGCCCTGCATCAGGAGGAGCGGGCATGCAATGCCCGGGAGTTCGTGCTCAATATTCCACGACCGGAACGACGGATTGAGCCAGAGGTCTGCCCAGCCCGCGAACATGGCGTCCACGTCGCGATGCCATGGCGCCAGCGAGCGACGAAGCCCGCCGTGGTGAAATGCGTTGTACGCGCGCTCGAGCCCCGCAATGGAAATATCCTCGAGGAAGATATGCGGCGCGATCACCACCATGCCGCGTACAGGCCACAATCCCGCGGCCGCGTGCAGCAGCGCAATTGTGCCGCCGTCACTGTGACCGATCAGCACAGGTGCCGTGATGCCGAAGTGGGCAAGCACCTCCGGTAACGCGACGCTGGCTTCATCATGCAGGTAGCGGTCGTTTCGCGGCTCGGCCAACGGATCGGACTGGCCAAAGCCGTAGCGGGAATAGGTGAGCGTTGCGCAGCCTGTGCGCGCGGCGACCTTGTCGGGGAAGTCACGCCACTGCGCGAGCGATCCCAGCCCTTCGTGCAGCAAGACGACGGTCGGACGCCCCGCTTCCGTTGCCGGACTGAAGCGATACTCGAGCGTGTGTCCGGCAGCCGTGAGGAATCCGCTATTTGGCCACGGGGCGCTATCGCTTGGCACCAATACTCTCGAGGAATGGGGCTACGTCCAGCAGCGTGATGTCTTCACGTTGGCGCAGGGCGCGAAGGAACCATTCCTTGTGTCCGGCGCCGTAGGTAATGACGAATCGTTTGCCTTCACCGCGGTGCGCATCCAACGTGCGTGCAATGTTGGCGAAATGTGAGATGTTGATATTGTCCCATCCACCGGGGCCAAGCTCGCTGTTGAAGAGCCGATTGTACGGCTCGTGCGCTGCTGTTTGAATA
This sequence comes from Gemmatimonadaceae bacterium, assembly GCA_031379145.1. Lineage (GTDB taxonomy): Bacteria > Gemmatimonadota > Gemmatimonadetes > Gemmatimonadales > Gemmatimonadaceae > Gemmatimonas. The sequence continues at coordinate 733 of JANNEV010000721.1, read as the reverse complement.
TCGTCGTAGGCGGTGGAGTTGATGAAGTACGGATTGTCAGCGCCGTTCAACTTCACCAGGGAATCCGCGACAGCGTTGGCGCGCGTATACGCCTGCCATTCCGCGCGTCGTGAGGGATCCGCTTCGATGCGCTTGAGCGCGGCCGTGCGGTACGCGTCCATGGGCCGTGACCACCCTGCGGTGGGAACGATCGTGAAGCGCATGGACCGTGTGAGCGGGAACAGCACGTCGACGTATTCCGGGAAACGCACCACGCGCGGCTCGGTGATGATGCCGGTAGCGGTAAACTCGCGCATCGCTGCGTCCAGTCGATTTGGCGAGATCTCCGTCAGCACGAAATCGGGGCGCATGGACTGCAGGAGTCGACGCAACACGTCGGTACTGTAGCGCGTGCTGGTGCGATGTTCGGCGTGAATGGTGCCAATCATCACCACCTCATTCTTGCGCAGCCGCTCACGCCCTATCGCAGCGGGGCGTGACGGCGACGCCGTCGCAGGGGGAGCGGGTACAACCGTGTAGGAAGCCGTGTTGACGTGTACCGGCGGCGTGCCACGGGCACACTGCACAACGAACGACACATCATTGGCCGCGAGTGCGCCGCCAATGGGCTGCGGGCAGACGGGCGTGTTGGCGGCGTCGACCCCGTTAAGCAGATCAAACACGCGGACGCTGCCGTTGGCTCGATCGAGCATGAACGACAGAACACCATCGGCCGTTCGCGTGCGTCCGTGGT
>JANNEV010000718.1:0-6961 GCA_031379145.1 Gemmatimonadaceae bacterium | reverse complement strand
GTCGAGCTCCTCGCGCGTGAGCTGATCAAGCTCTGCCGCCAACGCGCGGAGCCCGAGCCGCCGCAGCGAGAAGAGGACGTTGCCCAACCGCGCCAGCGCCCCGGCAAGCAACAGGTCGACCCGGAAACGCGTTTCGATGCCCGGCCGCATGACTTTCACCACCACCGGCGTTCCATCCAGCAGGACCGCACGGTGCACCTGCGCGATGGACGCCGCACTCATGGGGCGTTCGTCGAACTCCAGGAAGATCTCTGTCAGTGATCCGATGCGCAGATCGTGTCGCACGCGTGCGACGATCAGCGGCCACGGCACCACCGGCAAGTCATCGAGGATGCTCGCCAGCTCCGTGCAGTAGCGGTCTGGCAGCACGTCGTGTCGGTGCGCGAGCAGCTGGCCGATCTTCGCGAAGCCTGCGCCGGCGCTCTCCAGCTGCCGACGCAGAAGTCGGGGGCCGAACGACGGGTAGCGATGGCGAAAAACCGCCTCGCTCAGGCGAATCACAACGAGGACACCACACAGCAACACGGTCCGGACCGAACGAATCAGCAGCACCAGCGGCCACGGCATTCGTGCCGCCAGCGAGGCCATCCACGCGTTGGATGCAGAATCCCGGCGCGGCGCGTGCAGCGTCGTCGCGCGGAGGGGGGCAGCTATCGCATCGTGTTGCGGTCGAACCAAGTCGCGTCCCGGCTACGGTGAGTGCCCTTGGAAGGCCGTACCGTGTACTTTCGTTGAGCGTGAGAAGATACGAGCCTGATGCGACCCCGACCAGCCGCAATGTCCGGTAGCAGCGAGACCAAGAAGACGAAGGTGGCCGTGTTGGGCGGAGGCGTCGGCGCGATCACCGCCGCGTTCGCCCTGACCTCCCCGGAGAACCCCGCGCACGCATCGTACGAGGTCACCCTCTACCAGATGGGATGGCGACTGGGCGGAAAAGGAGCAAGCGGGCGAAACGCGCGCGTGCACCAGCGCATTGAAGAGCACGGGCTGCACATCTGGATGGGCTGGTACCACAATGCCTTTCGGTTGATCCGTGACTGCTACTCGGAGCTGGCTCGACGGCCGGGGCGACCGCTCGCCACCTGGCAGGATGCGTTCAAGCCCCACGGCCTGGTCACGTTGATGGACCTGCATCGGGCCGACTGGAAGCGGTGGAACATCGTCTTCCCGCGCACGCCCGACGAGCCAGGCGGCAACTACCCGTCGCGTCGCGGGCAGCTCACCATGCTGCTCGGCATACTGCGCGCCGCGAGAGCCGTGCTCAAGGGCAATCAAGCGAACGGAACGCGATTTCTGCGCGCCGTGTTTGGCGTGCCATCGGTGCTCGGCCTCCTGCGGACCGGGCTGCCGCGCATGCTTCGACTTCTGCTCGCCCTCAGCACCGATCGTCGGTCAACGCCGAGGCAGTGCCGGAGCGCGCGCGAAGTAGCGGACAAGTACCGCTCGCGCCTCCGCCATGTCGCGCTCACCGGCGAGTTTCACGAAGACGATACGCTTCGACGGCTGACGGAGATGCTCGACCTCGTCTTCACGGTGGTCATCGGACTCATCGACGAGGGGGTGGCCACAGGACAGCGAACGTTCAACGCGCTCGACGCACTGGAGTTGCGCGCCTTCTTGCGGAAGCACGGCGCAGACGAACGCACGTTGGAGTGCGCGTTCCTGCGGGCGTACTACAACCTGGCGCTGGCCTACCGCGACGGCGATTCCCATGACCCGGCAAACGAGGACGCCGCCGCCGGCGTGGCCATCAACATCATGCTGCGCGGCAGCTTCGGATATCGGGGCTCGTTCATGTGGGAAATGCAGTCGGGCATGGGCGATACGATTTTCTCCCCCTACTACGAAGTGCTGAGACAGCGTGGGGTGCAGTTCAAGTTTTTTCACAAGGTCACCAGCCTCGAGGTGTCCGACGACGGCCAGTCCATTGCACGCGTTCAGCTCGATCGACAAGTCGACGTTCACGGCAACGACTACAATCCGCTGATCGACGTCAACGGGCTGCCGTGCTGGCCCTCCGTGCCGAGATATGAGCAGCTCGTGCGTGGCGAGGAGCTGCGGGCGCATGCGGACGGTGGGGTGCATGCGCTCGAGGTCAACGACAGCGACTGGGCGCCATCGGGACGGGTCATGCTGGAGTCAGGCGTAGACTACGACACGGTGATCCTTGGCATACCGGCCATGGCGCTCTCAATCTGCGAGCCGTTGGCGCAACGGAGCGCGCGCTGGCGAGACATGCTCGCGGGCATCGAAACGGTCGCCACGCAGGCGTTCCAACTCTGGCTTCAACCGTCCGTCGAGCAGCTATCCGCGCAGCCTGAGGGCGAGGCGGTTGACCCCAACGCCGCGGGTGAACGCGCTGTGCTTGGCGCGTACGCGCAGCCGTTTCACACCTGGACCGACTTCAGTCATCTGGCAAAGAGCGAAGACTGGCCGGACGCCATCCGACCACAAACCATTGCGTACTTTACCGGTACCATTCCGCGTGCACTGGAGCCGGCCGCGCGCACGGCGACACCAGCCGGGAACAGCGACTACGTGATGGGAGAAGCGACCCGTTGGCTCGCCGCGCATGCGCGCACGCTCTGGCCCGCGTTTGCCAGCGGCGGCCGTGAACTCGCCTGGACGCAGCTGGTCGATCCGCTCAATCGCCGCGGTGAAGATCGCATGGACTCGCAATACCATCGCGCGAACCTCGATGGTACGGAGCGCTATGTGCAACATGCAGCCAACACCACCAGGTACCGACTGCGAGCGAACGAGTCCGGATTCACCAATCTGGTACTCGCCGGTGATTGGACCGACACCGGCATCTGCGGTGGCTGCGTGGAGGCGGCCACGATGTCGGGGCTACAGGCGTCGAGAGCGGTCTCCGGCTATCCTCGCACGGTGATCGGCGAATCGAGCGGGCCGCGCTGACACGCGCATGCCCTCGTCATGTGTGTGCTGGACGTCGACTACGCCTAGAAGAAACCCGTGACGCCGGCGAGCACGCGTCGCCGGTCGATCGATCCACCGTAGATTCGGTAACGGCGCTGGTCGAACAGATTGGTCGCAATCGTGTGCACCCGCACGCGCTGCGACATCAGGAAACCAGCGCCTGCATCCACGGTACCAGTCGACGGAATTCGCCCGCGAAAGAACCCCGAGGACCAGTCGTGCGCGCTGGCGGCAGTGGCGCGGGTCCATGTGTCGAAACGGCTGGCGGTGTACGCCACGCGGACATTGCCTTTGTGCGCCGGTGTGTTCGGCACAATGAGATCGCCGGGTACCAACGGAACGCCGTCGTCCACCCGGTACCCGAAATACGAGTAGTTGGCATCGATGTGAACCGTGCGGCTGACCGCCAACCCGCCGCCGAACTCCACGCCCCATTCCGTGGCACGACCAGCATTCCCGTACGAAAACACGATCGCTGACGTTCGGGCTCCATCGTTGAGCCGCGTCAATCCGGATCCGGGACCGAGCGCACCCAACACCGCGCGCTCGAGTGCTCCGCGGGCCGCGGGGCTCACGCTTGCGGGAGCCGTCCAGGGAGCGTACGCGCTGTTCGCATACGGAAGGAGCGCGCTCACGAAGTCCCGCACAACAGAGTAAAAGCCATCGATGGTGAAGTTCACGCGCTTGTCGAACGCGTGGCGATAGCCAAGCTCGTAACTGGTGATGTGCTCTACCCCTAGATCCGGGTTGCCCAGCCCCAGAGCCGGCACCGCACTGGACTGCGAAAACAGCGTGCCCTGCGGCACGCCGCTCAGCGTCGAAGGGAACGCCGATCGCATCGCGTTCTCAAGCGCGGTCAGATTCGCCGGCAGTCCCAACGGCACTTGCAGAAAGAAGTTCGTCATGCGTGGCGTCTGAAACCCTTTGCCGACGGAGATACGAAGCGCCTGATTCTCTGATGGTGTGTACACCATCGCGGCCTTGGGCGAGAACTGCGAATTGAACAGGTTCGAGGCATCGGCACGACCGCCAACAACTAACCGCAGCGTGGGCGTGAACCCGAAGGTGACTTGCCCGAAGGTGCCACCAAGCCAGTCGTTCCGCGCGTCGTCAGCGGCGGCCACCAGCGTGCCTTCGGAGTCGACCAGATTTCGACGGTAGGAGGCACCCAGCACGTACCGCATGCGGCCGCCCAAGGTGAGTCCGTTCCATTGCGACTCGACCTGCAGCAGACTGGATTTCTCCTGGATCGGTGCGCCACTCGCGAGCGAATGCTGATCGGAACTACGGCCCGAGTACCAGCCCATGGCCGAGAATCGCTTGTCGCTCCACGCCGCGCGCGCCCACGGACGCCACGCGCGATCGACTTGAAACCGCCCGACATTGGTCATGAACAGCTGGTTGCTTGCTCGAGCAGCGCCGCCTTCGAGCGTGGCGATTGCGCCGCTCGCGCGGTAGTAGTCGAGCCGAGTCGAGCCGTAGATATTCTCGACGGGATCGGGCTGCCCGCGGGCCGTGCCTGGAATGCCGGCCACGGTTTGGCCGTTCAGCGGCAGTACTTCGAATCCGGGGGCCGGCGTTCGCACCGGGAAGCTCGACGTGTCGATCGTGGCGGCGTATTCGCGCTCGAAATCACCGATGTTTGTGCGCGCGGTGTGCCAGTCCTGACTCCGGGAAATGCCCAGGTTGGCGCGAAGGCCGAACTGCTGGTTCGCGCCGAACACACGACTGTGCCGGAGGTCGCCGCGCATGGTGTTCAACTCGCCGCCAGCGAACGACACCTTGCTGCCCGTGACATCGCGAGGCGCCGGCGAAATGATATTGATCACGCCGTTGGACGCGTTGGCGCCGTAGAGCGCCGCGCCCGGGCCGCGTGCGACCTCGATGCGCTCCACATCCTCGAGCGGGGTGCTCAGCGCACTCCATTCCTGCGCGCCGAGAAACGGAATGGCGAGGTCGCGGCCGTCCAACAGGACGAGCAGCCGCTGCGACAGGTCCGAGTTGAATCCGCGCGTGTTCACATTGAAGTCGTGAATGCCATTGGCAGAAACATCCATGCCCGGCAGTCCCTTGATGACTTGAGGAAACTGACCCGTCGTGGAGTAGTTGCGGGACTGCACACGTTCAACGACCGCGATGGCCACGGGGGCGTCGATGACACGTTGCGGCACACGCGCACCACCATTGACGACCACGCCCTTGAGGGCAAAAGGTACGGTGCGATACTCCACCTGCACCTCGACGCTCGCTCCAGGCGCCAGTTTCACCGATACCCGCTGGCCACCCGCGGACATCCACGAAACAATCAGCACTACGTCTCCGGCAGGAACGCCCTCCAGCCGAAAACGCCCTCGCTCGTCGGTTCGGGCGCGCAGGCGTGTGCCTTCAACTTCGATTTGTGCGAGTGCGATGGGGGTGCGGGCATCCACCTGCCGCACGACGCCAGCCACCACGCCGACCGATGCGCGCTCGGACTGTGCGTGAGCACGTACCATTGGCACGCAGAGGAGCACGACGCCACACCACCTCGCGACCACCGGCGGGCCGAAGCCGGCGCCGAATGTGTTCTGGCAGCAACGGCGAGCGTGCACGTACAGTGCCTTCAGGTTCTGAGACAGCATGGAGCCCCCAGAGAGAACGGAACGAGCGCATCGCACGAGCATGCCGCCACCATTCGCATTCATCAGGAAAGCTCAGTCAAGCCGCTCCGCATCCAGCGAGAACACCCACACCGGTTCCGCCACGTTCTTCAGCGATCGTCTGCCTTGATCGGAGAGCACGAAGCCATCGTCAAGCCGTCGTGCCGTGGCCGCGGTCACCAGAATCGAACCGTCGGACGCCGCCGCACCCACGCGCGCCGCCAGATTTGTCGTCGAACCCGATGCAGTATACGTGTATCTCGTGCCGACTGCACTCTCGAATTTCGTGGCCCCCAGTGAGGCTGCCCCGGAGTTGATGCCGATGTTCACAATCACCGCCTCGGCGTCCTGGGCCGCGGTGGCGTTCAACGCCCGAGTCTTTCGGCGGACCGCCAAGGCTGCCCGGGCGGCGTTCTGTGCGTTGACCTGCGGGTCCGGATCCTGAAAGAGGATCATCAAACCATCCCCTGCCGTTTCGGCGATCTCGCCGCCGTTGTCAAGGATGTCCACGAGATAGCTCGAGAAGTAGCGCTGCACTGTCTCGTGTGCTCGATCCGTGCCGAGGACCTCGCACATGCGGGTGTATCCCGCCAGATCGAGGAACAACACGGACACGTCTGCGTCACGCTTCTCGAGCTGGGGTGCGTCCGGATTTTCGTCGATGGCGCGCTGCACGGAGGCGGGCACGAACTTGGACAGCTCCATCTTGGCTTTCTGCAGGACATCAACCTTGCTTCGCGCGATATCCAGCGCCTGGGTGCTCTCCTGCAGATTCTCGCTGAGACGGGCGTTTTCGATGGCCGTGGCGACTTCAGATGCGATCAACTGGAGCACCTGCAACCGTTGCGGCGTAAACGCGCCGCTGGTCAGGTTGTTCTCCAGGTACAGCAGACCGATCAGCTCCCCCTGCTTGAGCACCGGGGAGCAAAGGACCGACTTGGGCCGCGTACGCAACACGTACGCATCGTTCTGAAAGCGCGCATCGACCCGCGCGTCTGCCACCACCAGATCGCCCCTGGTGCGGGCGACGTATTGCACGATGGGATAGCAGAGCTCCGCGCTTACGTCGGCCGGGCTGGCCTGCAGCACCGAGATCGCCGCATCCTCCACCGAGCCACTGGCTTCGATCAGCAGGTCGCCCGCGCGGCGCACAATAACGCAGCCGCGCTCCGCACCAGCGTTCTCGAGCACGAGTCGCAGCAGTTGGTCCAGCAGGCGATCCAGCTGGCGCTCCCCCGCGATGGTCTGTGCCGTCCGCAGGACGGTGTCGAGGTCCATGGTTTGCTCGGACGTGCTGACGGCCCAGCTGCCAGACACGTTGCGTCCGGTGTTCGCGCTGGAACCAGCGGCAAGATCCAGGTCGGGGAATCGGTGCGCCGGCC
>JANNEV010000697.1:0-17463 GCA_031379145.1 Gemmatimonadaceae bacterium | reverse complement strand
AACCAGACCTCTCCGCCGCGATCGATGCGCTCCGATTTGCGGGCGTGGGCGACTTCGCCACGGTGCGGCAGAGCAGCCTCGAGGAGTTCAGCGCCGCGTTGGTCGAGGCTGCACACGAGCGCCAGTTACCGGTTGTGCATGGAGAATTGCGGGACTCGTACGGATACACCTGGTGTTTGCAAGGGACGTTCGGAACGCGCGCCAAGCAGAAGCGGGACAATGCGCGTCTCGAACGTGCGTTGCTGCGTGATGTAGAGCCGTGGCTGGCGCTGTCCTGGCTACACGGTGGGGCGAGCGTTGCGGCCGTCGCAGCCGACGCGAGTGTCTCGCTCGCCCAGCTTCCTGCGCTTGTCAGCTCGGCGTGGGAATCGCTCCTGCGTACCCATCCGCACGATTCGCTCTGTGGCTGTTCCACTGATGACGTCGCGTCGGCGGTTGAGGCACGGCAACGCGCGGTTCACGCGCAATTGCCGGGGCTGCGCGAAAGCGCTTTGTCATTGGCGATGGACTACGACGCTGTCATTGCCCGAGGGAGTGAGGTCTTGTCGGCGCCCCCTGTCGTCGTGCGCAATCGCTTGGCCCGTCCGCGAGGCGGAATTGCCGAACTCCGCATCATGGACACCGTCGCGCATATTCGAGTGGGGCCGGACAGTGCAGAACAACGGGCGCCCCGGGCCGATGCAACGGCGCCTGCGCCGATCGTTGTTGGGGTCCCCATGCAGGCTGGTCGCGTGCGTTTTGCCCACGATCGCCGCGAGTCGCCGCAGCACTACCCGGATGATGATCTCGTGCGCGTTCATCAGGTCGTCGCGTGGGTCCCTCCCGTTCCGGCACTCGGTGTTCGCGTCATGCCCACGACGAGCGCCGCCGCCTCAGCCGGAGAGGGTGGGCAAGCGGAGTGCATCATGCCGACGCCGGTCACGCTGCGTGACGTTGAAGGAAGCTACCGGCTCGACAACGGACGAGTGCAGGTCGACTGCGGCCCGGGTGGCCTGTCTGTTCGTATGGGCGATCGATTGCTGACTGATATGCTGCTCGTGGAGAGTACCACAGACGCCGGTGACAGCTATACGGCATCGCCACGCGGCGAACCTCGCGCGCTTTCACTGCGATCCGTTCGTCCGGGTGCCGTCGGCCCGTTGCGGGCAAGTGCGCGAATGCGGTGGTCGCTCGAGGGCGAAGCGTTCGGCTCGCACGATCACTCCGTGGTAAGCGACATCGAGTCCATGACACACCCGCCTCAGTCGAGGCGAGGGCGCGCCGGTCGAGTCGACGTTGAGATTGTGGTCACGCTTGATGCGCAGGCCAGTCATGTCAGGTTTGATGTGCGCGGAAGGAATCGGCGTCGGAACCATCGACTTCGCATCAGATTCCGCACGGATGTCGCCCACGATGTTGTCTGGGCGGACGCTGCATTCGGTCCCGTGCTCCGGCCCGCCGTTGCGGCACCCCAGAGCGCGGAATCCCGCGAACGCGCGCCTTCCAGCATGCCTCTCCATCGATGGCTCTCGGCCAGTGATTCTGCCGCTGGTTTCGCGGTGCTCTCTGACGGACTTGCCGAGGCGGACGCGTCCAACGGTTCGTTGTCGGTGACCTTGCTGCGGGCTATCGGCGAGTTGTCGCGCGCCGATTTGCCGGAACGCCCTGGACATGCGGGCTGGCCGTGCGCAACGCCGCGGTCCCAGTCGCTGGGCGCCTTCCGCGCTCGACTCGGCATCCTGCTGCACGACCGGTGGAGCACCGCTGCGCTCGGGTGCGTCGAAGACGCCGCCGATGCGCTCCTGCTACCGCTCGTTGGTGAGACATGGCGTGACCTCGACGTCGGATCCTTGCGGCGCGAAGGGCCAAGGCTCGAAGGCGATGGTCTCCGTGTCTCCGCGGTCACGCTTTCGACAGATGGAACCTCGCTGATCCTGCGCGCCACGAACATCACTGAGTCGGCGACTGAAGGGGCGTGGTGGATGCCACTGGAGGGACCCTGGTGGGTAACGCCCTGCCGATTGGATGAAACGCCCACTGGGCCTGCGGTTCAGGCGGGCGAACGCATTGCTGTGGTGGCGGGTGCGCGTTCCCTTGTCACGCTCAGGGTGTCGCGCGCGTAGCCAACGGCGCGGACATCTCGTGGTGCGTGCGGTCGCTCAGTGCATCGCCCAGCAGCGTACATGCTACGACGGTGACGATGAGCAGTACACCGGGCGCGAGCGCAATCCAGGGGGCGATGAGCAACCACTCGCGCCCGCCTGCGATCATGTTGCCCCAACTCGCGGACGGCGCCTGTATGCCAAGTCCGAGAAACGAGAGGCCGCTCTCGAGAACGATGGCGTTTCCGACGCCGAGCGTGATACCGACGGTCGCGCTGCCCAGCGCATTCGGGAGCACGTGTCTCCACAGTACTCGGCGTGAGGGCACCCCGAGCGCACGGGCGCCTTCGACGAACGGAAGTACGCGCACACCCAGAACCTCGCTGCGAACCAATCGCATGATCGACATCCAGCCCGTGAGTCCGAGCACGCACACCACCACGCCAAGTCCTGGTCCCCAGAGCGATGCAATCACCAGCAGCAGCACGAGCCGCGGCACTGCCTGCAGCGCATCACTCACGGCAAGAATGACGCGCTCCACCGTTCCGCCTCGCCATGCGGCGACGGCTCCCAGGAGTATGCCGAGAGCGCCGGCACCAAGCGATCCGGCGACGCCAACACCGAGCGAAATCCGCGCGGCGAGCCACAGTCGCAAGAGTATGTCTCGACCGAAGGCATCCGTGCCGAGCCAGCGCCAATCGCCACGAGAGTCGGCGCTCAAGGGGGGAGTAAGCCGAGTCGCAAGCACGTCGTCGAACGGAGCGGGGCCGTTGCCCGCCAACAGCGGAACCAGCGCGGCACCAATAGACATCGCCAGCAGCATGCCGCCGGCCCAACGCACTCGGGTGTCGTTCCAACGCGCGTCTCGCGCGAAGCTTCGAGTGGCTTGGGTCATGTGGCCGGTTCCGATTCGTGCTGCGACAGAGCACGTCGGCGCGGATCCAGGCGCGCAACGAGCAGATCCGCGATCAGGTTTGCGGTGACGACCACCGCCGCGTACATGAGCGTCAGGCCGAGCACGACGGGGTAGTCGCGCGCAGCGATCGCGCTCATCATGGCACGGCCAAGCCCTGGCCACGCAAAGATCTGTTCGACGAACACCGATCCGGCGATCACGCCGGGCAGCATCAGGCCAACGAGTACAATCAGCGGCGACCAGGCGTTGCGAAGGACGTAACGTGTGGCGATGCGCCAGCTCGGTAGTCCACGTGCCATCGCCGCGTGCACGTGCGGCGCTGCTGCAGCATCCTTGAGCGCCTGCCGCGCGTATCGCGAAACACCTGCGACCCCCGGTAGCGAGAGCACAAGCAGCGGCAGCACGGCGTGTCGTGCCAGATCCCGCCACGCGTCGATTCCCGTCGTCAACCCGGCGGGGTCGCGCAGGCCAAACGCGGGCAGTCGAAGCCAGGAGGGAGCGCCCACGCGGGACGCACCGGAGGTGGCCAACGCCACGAGCGCCAACGCCAACCAGAAACTCGGCGCGGCATACACAGTGGTCGCTGCGATCGTCAGGAGCGTGTCCGTTTTACGGCCAACTCGCAGCGCTTGCAGCGCACCCAACGCAAGGCCGAAGACGACGCTGAGCGCCAGAGAAGTAACTCCCAGCAGCAATGAAACCGGCAGCGCTTCAGCGATGACTTCCGCTACCGGGCGAGAGAGGGCGATGCTCGTCCCGAGATTGCCACGCAGCAGGGCGGAGATCCATCGCCCATATTGCACGATGACGGGCGCGTCGAGCCCGAGTCTGGCCCGTTCCCTCGCCAACTCTTCGATGCTGGCAGTGGGCGCGATGAGCAACGTCGCCGGATCACCCGGCGCCAGATGAATCAGCGCAAAGGTGAGGGTAGTGACAATCCAGCAGAGGAGAAGCGCGTCAAAGACGCGCGACGGAATTTGGCGCACGCGGGGATGATGGCGCACGGACGGAGTACGTCAACCCGCCGGGCAGGATCCTGTGCCGCCATAGCGTGCGCGGCGCTGCTGGCCGGACCTGTGTCCTGCGGCGCGCCTACGCGCCCAGCGGGTACCGTGGTGATGGCCTCGGGAACGGATCTCGAATCGGGGAATCCCCTGCTGACGGTGCATCCACTATCGCGGCAGTTGCAGCGATATGCGCTTTTCGTCACGCTCGTTCGGCTCGATACTCACCTGCAGCCGATACCCTACTTCGCTCAGTCATGGACGTGGGACGCAGCGCGAACGAGTGTCACCTTTGAGTTGGTGCCGGACCTGTACTGGCACGATGGGGTCATCACCACCGCTCGGGATGTGGCGTTCACGATGGCGTCAGTGCGCGATCTCGCGCTCGGCTCGTCGCGGGCTGGGGATTTTCAGATGGTCACGGCGGTAGAGGTGTTGAGCCCGACGCGTGTGCGAATACAGTTCCGGGAGGCGCAGGGGTCGTTGCCCTCGGTACTTGCGGAGTTGCCGCTCGTGCCGGAGCACCTGCTCGATACCGTCCCGCTGGCGAGGTGGCGCGGACATGCGTTCTCCACCGCGCCATTGGGAAACGGACCGTTTCGATTCGTGGATCGGACCGCTGGTCGACGGTGGCGTTTCGCACGCAACGCGCGTTTCCCGGCCACCATGGGCGGTCCGCCCAAGCTCGAACAGCTGGTGGTCGCCGTGGTTGATGAGGCGGCCACCAAGTTCGCGGGCCTCGTGAGCGGTGAGCTCGACGTCGCGGGCGTCTCGCCAACCATGGCCTCGTTGGTGCGACGAGATGCAACACTGGCCCTCGAAACACCGCCAGCGCTGTTTACCACGATCCTCGCCTTCAACACGACGCGTGCTCCGTTCAACGACGAGCGCGTTCGGCGTGCCGTATCGGTCGCGATCGACCGAAAACGCATCGTGCAGGCGGCCGTCGCCGGCTTTGCGACGCCGGCCGGAGGCGCGCTCCCGCCAGGTTTGACGGTCTCGAGTCCAGCCGCCGTCGCCAAGGACTCCGTCACGGCGGATAGGCTGCTTGACGAGGCTGGCTGGCGCCGCGGCTCGGATGGAATGCGGAGCCGCGACGGACGCTCCCTGCAGATGACGCTGCTCACTGTTGGTTCCGGCGATCAAGCGGTAGAGCAGCTTGTGCAAGCCGACCTGCGAGAGCGGGGCGTGCAGCTTGAGATTCGGGTCGTGGAGCTGGCCACCTTTCTTTCCACCTTGCGCGCACCGCAGAAGCAGTACGATCTCGCGCTCACCGGCGTGCCCGGCGATATCGCTCTGGGGCATCTCTCGGCGATGTTCAGCGGATCTCAGCGGGGAGGCGCGCTGGACTACACCGGATTCCATTCTCCCACGCTGGACAGCGCGCTGGCGCGCGCGCGTCGCGCACCGTCACGGGAGGCCGACGCCGCTTGGCGCACCGTTGATGAAAACCTGGCCGAATCCACGCCGGTAGCCTGGCTGTATCACGCGCGCGGCGTGCAGGGGCGATCGCGGCGACTCGAAAATGTCGTTATGGACTTGCGCGGCGAGCTGGTGACCGTCTCGCAGTGGACACGTCGGGAGTTGCCGTGAACGGACGACACTCGGCGCTGCTTCCCGTGGACCTGTTCGCGCGTGCACGGCTGGTCGGCTCGCTCAATGGCGCGGCAGCCGTGCGCGTGGCCCCCGCGCCGTTGGGACCCCTGGCGGACAGTCTGGCGGCCGATCTGAACGCCGTGCTCGGGCGCGACCTTCCTCTTCCTCGGCAGAAGGCTCGGCTTACGCGCATCGGGGGACGCTGTCCCGTGCATGGAACGTTGCTGGACTTCAGTCCGTGGGCGCCAAACTCGCACAACTGTCGGCGTTGCGGTGTTGGCTATGTCGGTCGCGAACACGACGACTGGTGGGCGATGGGCGCGCAGCTGTGGACGGTGGAGCGAGCAGTGCACGGAGCCGCGCTCTTCGCGGTACGTGGCGACCCCCGTCACGCGCGGCTGGCGGTGTCGGTGCTGGAGATGCTTGCGGCGCGATACGACAGCTGGCCCAACCGCGACAATGTCCTCGGACCCTCTCGGCCGTTCTTCAGCACGTATCTCGAGTCGATCTGGCTGTTGAATGTCTGTCACGCGCTGGCGTTGCTCGAAGCATCCGACGCCGACGGCGTGGCGTCGCTCGGCGCGACCGTCCGTGATACGCTCATCGCACCGAGCGCACAACTGATCGCCGGCTTTCACGAAGGCACCAGCAATCGACAGGTGTGGAATGAAGTGGCGGTGTTGTCGGCCCAGCGACTGCTTGGAGAAGATCGACAACTTGAACGCCGCCTGAACGCTCCGGACGGACTGCTGTCCATCATGGAACAGGCGATCCTGCCCGACGGCAGCTGGTACGAAGGAGAGAACTACCATCTCTTCGCGCATCGCGGACTCTGGTACGGTGTGCAGCTCATGGAGGCGCTCGGCATGTCTGTGCCAGCGACGCTCGACTCCCGCTTTCGCGCGGGATTTCTGACGCCGTTTGTTGGCTTGCTGCCCGACGACACGTTCCCTTCGCGACGGGATTCCCAATACGCCGTGTCAATGCGACAGTGGCGCATCGCGGAATGGTGCGAGCTCGGCGTCGCGTACGCGGCGCACGATCGTCTTCGCGGCGTTCTCGCTCGCATCTATGACGGCCGCGCTCCGCTCCGCGACACGGAGCGCTGGTGCTCAACGGCCGATGCCGAGCGCAACGCACCGCCGGCGATGTTGTCGAGGTCCGATCTGTCGTGGCGCGGGCTGCTGGCGGCGATCGCGGATCCCGTCATGGACGCGACTTCCTACGCAATGTTCGGCGAGAGCGGCTGCCTACCCGCGCAGGGGCTGGCCGTCATCCGTCGAGATGCGTCTCACACCTACGTTGCGCTGGAGGGTGGCCATTCCGGCGGCGGTCACGGACATCCGGACCGTCTGGCCTTGACCCTTCAGGTAAACGGGAATCGCTGGCTGCAGGATCCGGGCACTGGCAGCTACGTCGATGCGTCCTTGCACTGGTATCGCAGCACGCTCGCGCACTTCGCGCCATTGGTGAACGGTCGATCGCAGCCTGCCGTGCGCGGGGAATTGATTGCCTTCGACGATTCGGGAACGCACGGCTGGATCTGGAAACGCGCCGAGTTGGCTGCGGGTCTCCTTGTCGATCGTAGGGTGGTAGTGGGGGATGGCTACCTCGTGGACCTTCTTGAATGGCACAGCGTAGCGAGGGACGGTCTTGAGGAAGCCAGGGAAGCCGACCGCGAGATAACGCTCCCAATCGCTGCGCACGCCGATGAAATGGACCGGTTGTCGTGGAGGCCGGCGCACCCTCTCGGCGCGGGTGGGCTGGAGGACGGATTCGATTTCGTGGAGAGCGCCTTCGAGGCGCCGCTTCCCGCGCGACTGGCGCTCCGATCGATCGCTGCTCACGCATTTGCAATCGACAACACCGCCTTCGAGTCGTCGGCTGACACGGCGAATGATCCCATGCCGGCGGCCCTGTGGTATGCGGCGAGCGCTCCCGGGCTGGTCGTGCGCGGGACCGTGCCAGGTGCCCCCGGCCAACCGCCAACGCAGCGACACTGGCTGACGGTTCGCGCGCGACAAGGCCGAATTGCCGGGGTGTGGAGTTGGCCGTCGCCGCGCTCGGGTTCCGTTGCCGTGCGAGAGGCGTCGTTCGCGCTCGGCACGGATCCTGGCATTCGCGTCGTGTTCGCGAACGGTGTCCGAGAGGAGCATCGTCCGTCCGAGGAGGGCTGGGAGGTCGTGCGGAACGGCGCCCCCGGTTGTCCGCCCGTCATATGCAGGCTGCCCGTCGGCGCTCCGTTACCCGCGGAGGCGCTGATCGAGGGGCGTGGTGATCGCCCGGCCACGGTTGCGTCCGAGCCGTCGCTCGTCCGCGTTCCACTGATCCCTGCGGGGTCCGTGCCACCCGATCCCGGGTCGCGTATCGTCGGCGCGACGAGCGTGACTCTGGGTGAGCGGCACTACGTGCAGACCGAGTTGGCCTGGACGGCGGCCGGGGCGCCATCGGCTACGGTTCAGTTCGCGGCCACCGAGAACGAGCTCATCGTCGACATCGACCTGCGAACCGGCCCGCTCGTGCGCAGCCTCACGCCCATCGAGAATCCGCTGGATAATGAGCGTGCGGACATCAACGCCGACGGCGTGCAGTGGTACGTCGCGGAGCCGAGTGGGCGAGATTGGCTGGCCGCCGCGCTGGTGGTGCCAGCCGAGCCAGGCACGCTCCGGGTCACGGAGCTATTGCCGCGCCAGGAGCTGGCCGTATCGGGTGGGTGGAGACTGACGCCAGAGGGGTGGGCGCTCCGGCTTGCGTGGCAAAGAAGCCAGCTTCCGATCGGTCCAGCAGGCTCCCTGCGGTTCGATCTCGTGATCAATGAGCGGTCGCCCGATCGCGAGCGGCGACGTGGGCAGCTGGTGCTCAGCGGCGGCGGCGGTTTCGGCTACCTGCGCGGCGATCGGCATGAGCCGGCTCGCTGCGTGGCGCTCGTACTTGACGCACCCGACATGTAAAATCGCCTTGCCGTCGCCCGCGGCGACGCGGTGGGGCGACGCCTCGCTGACGCGGCTCGGCTATCTTGTGCGAGGTGGCGGATCGCTCCGATCTGTCGTTGCGTGGACGTTCACTGTTTCCCCTCTGGATGCCCGACTCTGTTCTGACCGATGTGACGGTCGTGCTGTACGAATCGCAGGATCCCATCAACATTGGCGCGGTCATTCGCGCCATGAAGAACATGGGTGCGGTTGATCTGCGCCTGATCCGCCCGTGTCGATACGACCCCAATCGGTTGGAGCAGATCGCGCACGACACGCGGGACCTGGTGGAACGCATCCGGCATTTCGACACCATCGATGCGGCGCTCGAAGACTGCGTGCGCGTGATCGCCTTTTCCGGACGTCGTCGCGCTGCGAAGTGGGCGCGGCACACACCACGAACGGCGGCCGCCGACCTGCTCTCGTACGTGGATCATGGACGCGTCGCGATCATGTTCGGGCGCGAGGACCACGGGCTTCCCAACGAGGCGCTCGATCGGGCCCACGCGGTCGCCACTATTCCCACCACCGAACATTTTTCGCTCAACGTCGCGCAGGCGTGCCTGGTGGCGTTGTACGAGCTCCATACGCAGGCGGGCGATGCGACCAAGAAGATCGCCGGTCCGAAGAAGGCCACGGCGCCACCAACCATGCAGGAACTCGAGCTGACGTTCACCGACATCGAGTCGGCGCTCGAGGCGCTCGCGTATTTCAAGACGCGGAATGCCGAGCACATCATGCGGGCCATGCGATCATTGGTCTACCGAGCCGCTCCCGACTCGCGCGAGCTGCTGCTGCTGCGAACCGCCAGCATCGAAGTACTTCGTACGATCGAGCGCGAGTCCAGGCTCGCGGTCGCGCGAGCCCTCGCCGCTGGCGCACCAACAGCAGTCGACGCATGACTCGGGTGATTCCGTTCACCGGTGGACACGACGACGGCTGGCGGGAGCGCGCTGCTGATGCCATTCCCGGCGGCTCATCCACCGGCAGCAAGCGGCCCGAGGTGCTCTACGGCACGCGGGCACGCGACACGACGCTCCCCACGCACTACGAGACGGCAGCCGGGTGCTTCGTGTGGGCAACAGACGGACGGCGGTTCGTGGACTGTTCCATGGCGCTGGGGGCAGTCGCGATTGGCTATGCGGATCGCGCGGTCACTCGCGCGGTGCAGGACGCCGCGGCAGCAGGGAATGTGTCAGGCTTGCCACACCGTCTTGAAGTCGAAGTGGCGGAGCGGTTGATCGACGTGATCCCGAGCGCTGAACAGGTGCGTTTTTTGCGCACTGGCGCAGAGGCAACGGCCGCCGCCATCAGGTTGGCGCGCACAGCAACGGGTCGACATCACGTCATCGCCTGTGGGTACTTCGGCTGGCTGGATTGGTGCAGCGATGCCGCTGGTGTGTCGGACGTCGACCGGGAGTCGATCACCTGGGTGGCCTTCAATGACGAGGCCGCGCTGGTTGCCGCAGTACAGGCAATTGGCACAGCGCTGGCTGCAATCGTGCTCGAACCGCTGGTGCATGATCTGGCCACGCGCAGCTGGTTGCTCGCCGCGCGGCGGGCCTGTGATCAGGTCGGTGCCGTGTTGATCTTCGATGAAATCAAGACGGCGTTTCGCATTCGCACCGGTGGCGTACAGGAGCTGCTGGGCGTGATTCCGGACGTGACGACGGTGGGCAAGGCGCTCGCCAACGGCTACCCACTGGCGGCCGTTGTGGGACGCGCTGAGATCATGAGTGCGGCCGGCCGCACGTGGATTTCCTCAACGGCTGCCGCCGAAAGCACTGGGTTGGCCGCAGCGAAGGCCGTGCTCGATTGGCACGAACGTGTCGACGTTCCTGAGCGCATCGCGCGGGCTGGCGGAATGCTGTTGGACACCATCGGCTCCGCCCTCCGTGACGCGCCGTGGACTGGGGTTCAGGCCGCGGGACCTCTGGCGATGTGGAGGCTCACCGCGACCGTTCCCGAACAGTTGGATGCGCTCGTCGCTGGCGCCATGCGTGCGGGCCTGCTGCTCAAGCGCGGCGCCTATCAGTTCGCGTCCCTCGCCCACGACGAAGCCGTCATCGAACTGGTCGCGCAGGCCATGCCCGATATCACCGAAGCGTTGATGCCCGGCCCGCGACGAATGGAGGACCCATCATGAGCAGTTCGCTCGGCGGAGACGAGCCGCTCATCGATCCGCATGCGCACTTCCACACGCCCTACACCAATCGGTCGGACTGGGCGCGCTACAATGCCTCGCGCCTTGAGGCTGGCCATCGGATCGGCGTACGCTGTCATGTCGCGTCCGTGCTGGGTTCATGGGGCTACACGTCTCCCACATACTTCTCCTCGCCGTCCGATCAAACACAGGCCAACACCTGGATGTTTGATTTCGCCGACTCCATCGGTCCGCGGGTGCGCGCGTTCGTCGCGGTGAATCCCAACTATCAGGCGCATGCACTCGCCGAGATCGCGCGCGGCGTTGGCCGAGGTGCCATTGGCGTGAAGCTGGCCGCCGGCCGACGCGCGGACGAC
Source organism: Gemmatimonadaceae bacterium (assembly GCA_031379145.1). Lineage (GTDB taxonomy): Bacteria > Gemmatimonadota > Gemmatimonadetes > Gemmatimonadales > Gemmatimonadaceae > Gemmatimonas. The sequence goes on along the minus strand of JANNEV010000697.1, from coordinate 6,374 downwards.
GTGCTGCTCGATGAGATCGCGTCGCTCGCCGCGGCGCATGGGTTGCCGGTGTTGCATCACATCTGGCAACATCGACAGCGCGATTGGCCCAATCAGGATGCATCGGATGCACGGGATTTGGCGCGACTCGCGCGACGCCACCCTCGTACCACGTTCCTTCTCGCGCATATCGGTGGTGGCGGAGATTGGGCGCATTCGTTTCCGGCGGTGCGCGAGATCCCCAACATCGTCATGGATTTGTCCGGCAGCGGAATAGACCGCGGGATGATCGACGAGGCACTGCAGTGGGTCGGTGCGACGCGATTGCTCTGGGCGGCCGACCTGACCCTGTGTACGGGGCTCACCAAGTTACGATCGCTCGCGCACATCGGCGCATCCGCTGACGACATCGCGGCTATTCGTTGGAAGAACGCCGCGCGCATCTTCCCCCCCGGTTCCTTTGACGCGGTGCTGGCTGAGGCGCCGTCCGCATGACGTCGATGGCGGCAGCGGCCGTGACCACCTTCCTGACGCCGGGGCCGGTGGACGTCAACGCCTGGATCGGCGGCTATCCGTTTCGTGAGGTACCCCATCCGGAGCCAGCGGTGTTGGCTCGAGTGCTCGAACGCGAAGGGTTCTCGGGCGCGTGGGTCGGTCATCTTCCCGGAGCGTTCCACCGAGATCCGGCCCCTTCCAACCGAGCGTTGCTAAGGGAGCTGGCCCCATATCGTGCGGTGCTCTACCCTGCGCCGATAGTGCGACCCGACTGGCCAGCATGGGAAGCCACGTTACGCATGGCAGTGAGCGAGGGCGCTCCCGCCATCCGCGTCTATCCAGCGCAATGGGGACTCAGCCCTGGGAATTCTGCGCTGCAAGAGCTGGCGATCGCGTGTGGCGAAGCAGGGGTGGTCATGCACGTCACCGTGCGCTTCGAAGATCTCCGGCAACGTCACGCTCTGGACACCGCAGGTGACGTCTCCGCCGCACTTTTGCGCGGCTTGGCCCGGCATCCTGGCTCATGTGCGCATTTGCTGGTCGCGGGTGCCGGGCGTGAACTGATCGAGGAGACGCATTGGGGACTCACGCCAGCCGAGCAGGCCCGCGTTTGGTACGATTTTGGGTGGGTGTGGGGCCCGCCAGAGGATCACTTTGCGCATTTGGTGCGCACCGTCGGTGCGTCACGTCTTGCGTGGTCATCCTGGTGGCCGTTGCGCCTGACGCAGCAAGCGCGCGCGCTCGTTGACCTTTTGCCCGCTGACCTGCGGTCCGCAACCCCTGACCAGGAGTTCGCGGATGGGGCGCGCATCGGACTGTGCGCGCGGACCGTCTCTGGACTCGGCACACGTGATTCCGCAATGCGGGAACCCGCAACACGCACCGCGCCTTGAAACATTGTGGAACCCATTCCAACACACATGTTTGTGCGAGCAAATCGCACTTGCGTACAAATACGGTGCCAGACATACTTCGCGCTGCAAAAACTCTGCGGACAGCGACTTACGCGGTTGACTCTGCTACGGCTTGGTCGATCCGCTGAGGCCGTCCGCCCTTTCGCGTGGAGAGCCTTCACCGGCGGTCTACGCTCGCTTTGACACCCAAGCCTTCCCGGTCGCATCAATGACGGTCAAGAAGAAGTGGACGGTGATTCCTGGATTTCTCGCGCTGGCCGCTGCGGCAGCGTTGCTGTCGGCGTACAGCGGTGCCTCGACCTCGCAGGGGCTGCGCGTCGAGCAGCCGGTGAAGTTCGTGCACTCGCCGCATGTGCAGAAGGCGGGGATGAACTGTCTGTATTGTCACAGCGGCGCGAACAAAGCGCCTGATCCCGGCAACGCATCTGTCGCCACCTGCATGGGATGCCACACGGTCGTGAAGACCGGATCGGCGGAAATCAAGAAGGTGGCAGCCTACTACGCGAAATCCGAACCCATCCCTTGGAATCGCGTGCACAAGGTGCCGGACTACGTGCATTTTCCCCACATGCGTCACGTCAATGCGGGTGTAACGTGCCAGAGTTGCCATGGTCAGATTCAGAACCAAGGCAAGCAGGGCCCCGATACCAACTATGTGCCGGTGCAGCAGGCCACCTCCATGAACATGGGGTGGTGCGTGAACTGTCATGTGAAGGGCTACAAGCCTGCGGAAGGCGCACGGCTGGCCGGCGAGCCGGTGACGCCGGCCCTCGAAGCCATGCCAGCCAAGAAAGCGCGGTACGACTGCGCCGTTTGCCACTACTGATTTCGTCGACAGACCCTCAGACACGGGGCGTCGGCGCGTAGCGTGCGCGTCGATGGTCACGTGCGGCCGCCCGGAGCGGAGTGACTGCATGAGCACTGAAGCAGGAACCGGCGTCAAGCGCCGAGACTTCCTAAAAATCCTTGGCGCGACTGGCGCTTCCACGGCGGTCGTGGGCTGTTCCTCCGAGAAGGTGGGGAAGCTCATTCCGTACGTCTCGTCACCGGACAACACGGTCGCGGGCGTTTCGGCCTATTACGCGACCACGTGTCGCGAGTGTGCCGCCGCGTGCGGTGTGCTGGCCGAAGTGCGGGACGGGCGCCCAATAAAGCTCGAAGGCAATCCGGAGCATCCGCTCAACCGGGGCGCGATTTGCGCCACCGGCCTGTCGGCCATGCAAGGGGTCTACAATCCCGATCGCTATCGCTCGCCGATGGTGCGCGAGGGCAACACGCTCAAGCCGACCACGTGGGAGAAGGCGTACGCGCTGCTCGCGCAGAAGCTCGGAGAGGTCAAGAGCAAGGGGCAGTCGGCCAGCGCGGTGTTCGTGAATCAGCATGAAACGGGCACCTTCCCTGGCTTCCTGGATCAGTGGTTGAGCGACAACGGCATGCCGGCGCATCTGAGCGTTGACGCGCTCGCGCCGGGTGCGACGATCGCGTCGAACCAGAAGGCGTACGGTGCAGCGTGGCCGGCGCTCGATTTCGGAGCAGCCAAGCTGATCATCAGCTTCGGTGCCGACTTCCTCGACGGCTGGGGACACAGCGTTCAGCAGCAGCTCGATTGGGCCGACGCTCGCGCTAAAATCGAGGGCGCGCCGCAGTTGGTCTATGTGGGGGCTCGTCGTTCTCTCACGGGTTTGAACGCGGATCAGTGGATCGCGTCCAAGCCGGGTGGAGAGATGGCGATTTGCGCAGCGCTCACCGGTCAGGGAACTGCCGCAGCAGCGTCGGACGCGTCTGGCGTTCCGGCGGCGACCATCGAAGCGCTGGCGGCGGCCATTGCCAAGGCAGGAAACGGAGTCCTTTCGATCTGTGGCGTGACCACCGCCGACGCAGTCGAGTGCGGCGTCATGGCGGCCGAAATCAACAAGAAGAACGGTTCGGTCGGCGTTACGATCAAGCCGGCCGCAGCACACGGCGGATACGATGGACTTTCATCGTACGCCGATCTCGCCGGCGTCGTGCAGCGTATGGCGGCCGGAAGCGTGCCGGTGGCGTTCGTCCGCGGCGCGAACCCTGCGCACACCATGCCCAAGTCGGCTGGATTCGCAGCGGCGTTTGCCAAGGTCCCGTTCAAGGTCTCGTTCTCGGCGATGCCGGACGAAACCACGTCGCTGTGCGACTTGGTGCTGCCCGACAACCACTGGTTGGAGAGCTGGGGCGATGCAGTCACCACGCCCGGGCAGATCGGCTTGCAGCAGCCGACCCTCGAGCCCGTGTTCGACACGCGCGCGACAACGGATGTGCTGATCGAGGTGGCCAAGAAGGATCAAGCCATTGCCGCCAAGTACAACGTCGTGGACTATCGCACTTGGTACCTGAGCAAGTTCCCGGGCGGTGCCGCCGCGTTCACCTCGGCGCTCACCAAGGCGAGTGTCGCCGGAAAGCCGCTCCTCGCAGCATCGTCTCGCACGTCGGTGGCGCCCGCGTCTCCTGCGCCAACGCTCGCCAGCAGTGCGGGCGATTACTTCGTGCATGTGTACCCGTCGGCCACCTTGGGCGACGGACGCGGTGCCAACAAGCCATGGTTGCAGGAGCTTCCTGATCCCGTCACCAAGATCGCGTGGCAGTCGTGGGTCGAAGTCCATCCGCAGACCTACAAGAAGCTTGGGCTCAGAGAAGGTCAGCACCTGACCATCGAAACCAGTGCCGGCAAGGTCACCGCGCCAGCGTATCAATACATGGGCGTGCGTCCGGATACCGTCGCCGTGGCGCTTGGACTGGGGCACACGGCGTATGGCCGATTCGCGCAGAACATCGGCGTGAACGCGTACGATCTGCTGCCGCACGGGTGGGATGCTTCTGGCGCGCTCACGTTGAGCGCAGTCAAGGGCAAGGTCACGGTACTCGCGGAAGCGTCGCAGCTCGCCACCACCGAAGGCTCGGCCCGGCAGCACGGCCGTGGCATCGGCCAGGCCATCACGCTCGCCGCGTTGGCCTCAGAGGGCGGTGACACGGAGCATGGGCACGCCATTCCCGGCTCGCCGTCGCAGGATTTTCAGTCCGGTCTCAAGTCTCCGATCGCCGCAGATGCGCAGGGCGAGTTCGCCAACCCCAAGGGGAAGGCGACGGGGATGTACGATCCGGAACATTCGTCCGGGATGGAGCATCGCCGCTGGGCCATGACCATCGACCTCGCGCGCTGCACCGGCTGTTCGGCGTGCGTCACGGCGTGCTACAGCGAGAACAACATTCCGACGGTCGGCGCTCCGTATCAGGGCCGCGCGCTCAGCCCGTCCACGTGGGATGAGCGGCCCGGCGCCAACATCATCAAGGGCCGTGAAATGGCCTGGATCCGGCTCGAGCGCTACTACGAAGGCAATGAGAACACGGCCAACGAGTTCTCGCCCGACTTCGACACGCGCTTTGTGCCCATGATGTGCCAGCATTGCGGCAACGCTCCGTGCGAACCCGTGTGCCCCGTGTATGCCACGTATCACTCGCCCGACGGCCTCAACGTGCAGGTGTACAACCGTTGCGTGGGTACGCGCTACTGCAGCAACAACTGCCCGTACAAGGTGCGCTATTTCAATTGGTTCGGTTACGGTGAGCCCGAACGCAAGCAGTATGCTTGGCCGGAGCCCATGCACTGGGCGCTCAACCCGGATGTGACCGTGCGAGGCAAGGGCGTCATGGAGAAGTGCACGTTCTGCGTGCAGCGCATCCGCGAGGCAGAGCATCGCGCCAAGGCCGAAGGACGTCCCGTCAAGGCGGATGAGTTCACCACGGCGTGCGCGCAGGCGTGTCCATCTCGCGCCATCATTTTTGGTGACGCGGCCGATGAGAACTGGAGCGTGTCGAAGATGGCGTATGATCGCCGTGCCTACCACGTGTTTGAAGAACTCAACACGTATACGGCGGTGGTCTATTTGAAGAAGGTCAACCATCCGGCGCCTGCGGCGTCGGGCAAGGCCTGAGGAGGCGCATCGTACATGGCTAGCATCATGCATCCGGTGCGTGAGGGCATTCGTGGGCCCAACATCGCGTCGGCCGACGTCCAGCTCCCCGCCGTTAAGGACTACGAGCAGGTCGATCGCGAGATTATCGCGACGCTGGGATTCACCAAGAAGTGGTTCATGGGGCTGATGGTCGCCGTGACAGGCATGCTCATCGGCATGTCGGCATGGATCTATCAGATTTACTGGGGCCTCGGTCAGGCCGGCTACGAGCCGCCGGTGATGTGGGGTAACTACATCATCACGTTCGTTTTCTGGGTCGGTATCGGCCACGCGGGAACGCTCATTTCGGCCATCCTGTATCTGTTCCGGGCTGGCTTCCGAACATCGATCTATCGCGCGGCCGAAGCGATGACCGTGTTCGCCGTCATGACGGCCGGACTCTTCCCGATCATTCACATCGGGCGTCCGTGGAAGTTCTTCTGGTTGGTGCCATATCCGAACTGGCGCTTGCTGTTCCCGAACTTCAAGTCGCCGCTCGTTTGGGACGTCTTTGCCATCTCGACGTACCTGACCATTTCCACGACGTTCCTGTACATCGGCTTGATCCCCGACATCGCGGTGCTTCGCGACAAGGAGACCAACGTCCTCCGCAAGCGGATCCTCAGCATCCTTTCGCTCGGCTGGCGGAACAGTGATCGCGAATGGCGTCACTTCGCCAAGGCGTATCTGTTCTTGGCCGCCTTCAGTACGCCGCTGGTGTTGTCCGTGCACTCGGTCGTTTCCTTCGACTTTGCGATGGCACTGACGCCTGGCTGGCACGCCTCGATCTTCCCGCCGTACTTCGTGGCCGGCGCCATCTTCTCCGGCTTCGCGATGGTGTGGACGATCGCCATTCCGATGAGAAAGTGGTTCAAGCTGGAGCACTACATCACGCTCAACCATCTCGATGCGACGGCCAAGGTCGTGCTGTTCACCTCGATGGTGGTCGGCTGCGCCTACATGATCGAGTTCTTCGTGGCGTGGTACAGCGGCGTCCGTGCGG
>JANNEV010000664.1:0-8407 GCA_031379145.1 Gemmatimonadaceae bacterium | reverse complement strand
TCCACGGCATCGCGTTCATCACGAACGGCGCATTCGGTGTGTAGGCATCCGGGTCGTACGGCTTGAAGACGGCGATCTCCCGACGCTGATCGGCCAGGTTTCCCATCAGTTCACCGGAGACGTCCACCACACGCACGCCGCCGTCGTAGTAGGCCTGGTACAGGATGTCGTTCTCCACGATGATGTCGTGGGACCCGTAGTCTTCGAGGTGGTATCGCCCCACCTTGCGCGGATGCATCGGGTCCGTGGCATCGATGATATGCGTGTAGCCACCGGACGTTTGCGCAATGCCGTTCTTCGGTGGCTTGCCATCGGGGCCCGCGAGCGAGTATTGCGTACCCTCCCAGACTCGTCCACGGCGGTTCATTTCCTCGTCGCCGAGAAACAAGTATGTCTTGCCGGTGCTCTTCTGAAAGTATGGGAAGATCTCGTGTCCGGAATTGATGGGAAAGACGTTGATCAACTTGGGTTTCGCGATGGAGCCGCCGTACTTCCCGTTGCCAACGTCCACCATCACGGCGCCGATGCCGCCCTGCGCTGAATACGCGATGCCATCGTTTACCCAGAGGTCGTGAATGCGCGCATTGGGGTACTGGTACTCACTCACGTACGTGGGCTTCCTGATGTCCTTGACGTCGATGATCACGTACTTCTGTCCGCCGGAAATGGCGAACAGATGTTCATTCGTGGCGAACATGTTGTGTACACCGCCGGTGAGTTCCTGATCAAACGTCGAGGCGATGGTCGGGTGTGCCGGCACGGAGAGATCCAGAATCACCACGCCGTTCACGCGATTCGAGGCGCCTTCGCGAGACAGTGCGGCATAGCGGCCATCCGGCGACACGGTGACATCGTTGATCGTGCGCGCGTCGATGCGCACCGAGTCCGTCTTGACGATGTTGCCGAGGTTGGTGATGTCGAAGATGATGGCATAGCCATCGCCTCCCCACGTGCCAATGATGGCGTAGTCGCGGCCGTCCTTGCCCGTCCAGGGCCACAGGTCCGACGTATGCGTGGTGCTCACGTTGCCGCGGCCGGTCACGGTGATCCGACGCACCACGTCGCGAGGCTTCACTTCCAGCACTTTGCGCGCGGTCACGTTCCCCGAACTGGCCAACAGAGTGAATCTCCCCGGCGCGTTGGCGGTGAAGCGGCCCCAGTCGATGATGCCGGGGCCGCCGGGAGCGACCGTCGTGTCGTCTGGCGTGTACGTGTAACTCCACGTGATCGCCGCATCTCTTACGGCGGTGCCAGCGGCGTTTCGTGCGGTTGCGTTCAGGTGCACCACATCACCCGTGTTGATCACGTCTTCGGCGATGCCCAGTGCGATGCTGCGCACGGGATTGGCCACGATGCTGTACGCGCGCGATGCGGTCACGCCCTCGGCCTCCGCCGATACGGACACCATGCCGACGCTGAGCGCTGACACATTGCCAAAGCGATCGACGGTCGCAACGACTGGGTTGCTGGTGCGCCAGGTGACCGCCATGCCGGCGCGTGCGCTGCCGTCCGCGTGCGTGCCAGTGGCCCGATGCCCAATGGTGATGCCGGTGTACAGTCGGCCAGAGTCCGGGATGATTTCGATCTTGCTGAGCGCCGGCCACGTGACGAGCACTGGAATATCAAGCGTGACAGGGACGCCGTTTCCCGTCGCCGTCGCGGTGGCGGTGAAGGAGCCCGCCTTGAATGCGGTGAGCTTGCCGTTCTGAATCGCCATGGCCGTGCGGGGGCCCACCACGCGAACCACCGCGTCTTTGATTTCACGACCCTGCGCGTCGAACGCCGTGACCCGGAAGTCCTGACTCTCACCAGCGCGCACGGTGATGCGCCCAGGATCGGCCACCAGTCGAGCCACAGCCGGCGGCTGTGCGGAGGGCGCTGCCGCTTGTGCGAGGATGCCCGATGAGGGCAGGGCTGGCGTGATGGCGAAGACGCCCAGCGCGGTCGTGACGAACCGCAGGTTGCGCGCTACGTTCATAAGGCGTTGACTCCGGTCGGTGAGCGACGGCTGGTACATGCGAAACGTTCAGCAAGTTCGAGTCTTGTTTTCCCAACGCCGCCGGGTTCACCCCGGGCATCGAGTAGGCCCATCATGCCGCCCGTTTTCACGCCCCGCAAGACGAGTCCCCATGGCCGCGTCGTGACGCAGTTCCGCGAGCGGCTCATCATGCCGAGCCGGATCGTCGCAGCTGTCATCGCGACGGCAGCGACCGCGATGCTGCTCATGCCCTCAGTCGCTGTGCTGTGGGCGCAGGGCGTGCCGCCGGCGTCCGCCGCTCCCACACGCGACTACTGGGTGTATGTAGGGGCGGAGTCGGCGGACAAGATCCATCGCGTGCGCTTCGGTCCGACTGGCACGGTGGTGGAGAAGACCATCCTGATCGGTGAGTTGGCTGCAGAAATGGAAGGGCCGCATGGGCTCGCCATTTCGAGGGACGGCAAGTTCCTGTACATGACAACCGGCCATGGCACGCCGGACGGCAAGTTCTGGCGGTACGCGCTTGGTCCGGATACCCTCGTTGGCCCCGGCGTGCTGCTCGGCAACTTCCCCGCCTCAATCGACGTGACGCCGGACGGGCTCTACACGCTGTCGGCAAATTTCAATCAGCACGGCGACATGATTCCATCCACCGTGTCGGTCGTATACACCCAGAACAACACGGAAGTCGCACGAATCGTCACCTGCACCATGCCGCACGGCAGTCGTGTGTCGCCGGATGGGCTGCGGCAGTACTCCACGTGCATGATGGATGACCAACTCGTGGAGATCGATACCAAGGACTTCGTAGTCGCGCGTCGCTTCTCGCTGGCCAAGGGGAAGGAAGGACCGCTGGCCGTGGACAACACGGGCGACATGGGTGCCATGGCGGGCATGGACCACAACGCGCATATGGCCGCCATGAACGGCGCCAAGCCGACGTCGGACAAACCGAAGTCCGCTGCCCCGACCATCGACCCGGCGCAGCAGGGACGTTCAGGGATGGGCATGGAGAAGCACACGATGGTGCCGGCGTCGTGTTCCCCAACATGGGCGCAGCCATCGTTCGATGGCGCGCGCGTGTTCGTGGCGTGCAACAAGGCGGACGAGATTCTCGAAATCGATACGAAGTCCTGGGCGGTCTCACGGCGGCTCAAGACTGGACGCGGCGTGTACAATCTGGCCGTCACCGATGACGGTCGGCTGCTGGTGGCCACATTGAAGCAGGGCTCTGCCGTGGAGGTGTTCGAACTTGCCACGGGACGAAGCCTGGGGCAGGTGAAGACGTCCAACACCATCGCGCATGGCGTGACCCTCAGCCCGGATTCGCGCTATGCGTTCGTCAGCAGTGAGGGCGTTGGCGCGGCACCGGGCAAGGTGGATGTAATCGACCTGCGATCGGTCGCAAAGGTCGGGACCGTCGACGTCGCGCAGCAAGCCAGCGGCATCGCGTTTTGGAAGATGGGCCACTGAGCGCCGACCCGCGTTCGCTCTCGTTGCTGCGGGCCATGATCGACGCGCTCGATCGTGACCTGCTGCAGATCATGGCGCGCCGCATGTCGCTCGTGGCGGAAGTCGCCGCGTTCAAGCGGGAGCATGGTGCGCGCATCCGCGACCCGCAGCGAGAACGCGATGTCATCGCAGACCGTCGAGCTCGCGCAGAAGAACTCGGCCTTCCGCCTGGTGAAATCGAGTCGATTTTTCGCGTACTGCTGCGATCGAGTCGGGATCAGCAAGCCGCACATCGCGCCGAGGTACCGCTCGACGACCAGCCGCGACGAATCGCGGTCATTGGTGGCGAAGGCAAGATCGGTCGACTGGTGGCCCGTCTCTTCGGTGATTTGGGCCACCAAATCCTCATCGTCGACCGTCACACCGTTCTTCGCGCCGCCGAGGCTGCCTCAGCGGCCGATGTCACCATCATCTCCGTACCGATTGACCTCACGGAGAGTGTGATTCGCGACGTGGGGCCACATGTGCGCGCCGATGCGCTGCTCATGGACGTCACCAGCATCAAGGAAGCCCCCGTCGCAGCGATGCTGGCCAGCACGAGCGCGAGTGTGCTTGGGGCCCATCCTATGTTCGGTCCCACCGTGCACACGCTGCAAGGGCAACGCGTGGTGCTGTGCCGCGGCCGAGGAGACGAGTGGGCCGACTGGGTGGCGCGGACGCTCGCGTCCCGTGGACTCGTGATTACGGAGACCACACCGCAGCAGCACGATCGTGCGATGTCAGTGGTGCAGGTGCTCACACACTTTCAAACGCAGGTGCTCGGCCTCACGCTGGCGCGGTTGGGCGTGCCGCTCCAGGAGACGATGCCGTTCACGTCGCCGGCGTACCTGCTCGAGCTCTACGTCGCCGCCCGTCATTTCGCACAAGAGCCGAGCCTGTATGGCCCGATCGAAATGCGCAATCCGAGCACTCCGCAGGTGACCGCCGCGTTCTCGGAGGCTGCGCATCTGCTCGGTGACGTGCTGGCCAGTGGCGATCAGGTCGCGTTTACGGCGCTCTTTGACGATGTCCGCACCTTCTTCGGCGACTTCACCGCCGAGGCACTCGAGCAATCGAGCTTCCTCATCGATCGTATCGTCGAACGAACCTGACGTTGATCGATGCGCGTCGACCTACGGCGTGCCCAACGTCGCGACGCGTTTCTTCATGTCGAACGCGTCGCCGGCCTTCAGCAGCAGATAGGGCTTCGCATCGGGGCGATAGCTTCGCGTGTTGTCGTGCACGGTAACCTGCGCTTTCCCCATCACGGTGAACGTGTCGCCATGCACTTCAATGGCGGTGCCCTCTGACAACCCGATGCCGAGCAGGTCGGGGAAGCGCTTGATCACCGGAATGAGGTCGTCCCACCGGTTGCGGGTGTTGATGTGCTGATCGATCGCCGATCGTTTGAGGAAGCCGAAGGCATCCTGATGTTCGGGCTCGGGTGACATCATCACGTCAGGTCCGCTGATGGCGCCGCGAACGAGGTAGGCACCCTGAATAGTGGCACCGGCCGAACTGCCGCCGATGACGCCGCCGCGCGCGAGGACGTCGTGAAAGGCGCGGTACGTCTTGGTGCCCGCGTATGAGTCGACGATGTTCCATTGGCGCCCACCGTTGAACCACACGCCCGTCGCACCGCGAAGCTGTTCCGCGAAGGCGTCGGTATCAGCGAGTTTCGCGTCGTGCGTGTGCAACATGCGCACGTTGGTGAGGCCGAGCGCGCGCCACGAGGCGAGCACCTGTGCTTCCTCGTACACCGTCACCGACCCGTCCGGTTTACGATTCCCTCCCGCCGTGGGAACGACCACGATGCGCGCCTCCGGGCCGCCGGCCAGCGCGATGAATCGTTCACTGATGCCCGTGCCAGCAAGGCCGCCGCCGCCGGCGATGATCAGTGCGCCGTTCGATGGCCCATACTCCGACGCACTGCTGGAGGCGGGCTGTTTGGGTTGGGCTGAGAGCTGGGTCGCTGCCAACAGCAGCGTCGCCAGCGGCGCCGAAAAATTCAGGAGAGTTCGCATCCGCCGAATCTTGTTGCGGAACCGCCGTCTCGCCATCCTCCAGTGACGCAGAGAGCCCATTCCCGTTGCTCGCGGAGGACGCGTACCGTCATGTCAGGAACGCTGGAGAAAATCTGGATCAAGCGCGCCAAACTCGGACCCATGGATTCCGCGCCTGCCGCACGCCTTCGCGCCGATCGAGGACTCGTCGGCAACGCGAATCAGGGCGGGCGACGTCAGGTGACACTGCTCGAGGCGGAGCGGTGGGCCGCCCATCTCGCGGTGCTTGACGCCAACATCGATCCCTCTCGTCGTCGCGCGAACCTGTTGGTGAGCGGGATTTCGCTGGCCGACTCTCGGAATAGGGTGCTCGCTATCGGTGCCGTGCGGCTGCGTATCGCTGGCGAGACCAAGCCGTGCCACCAGATGGATGAAGTGCACCACGGGCTCCAGGCGGCCATGCGTCCCAACTGGGGCGGCGGCGCGTTCGCGGTGGTACTGGATGACGGAGAGATCCAAGTTGGCGATGCGGTGCGATGGGACGACGAGTGATCGGCGCATGATGGTCATGTTGGAGCGGATAGAACGTCGCGTCTTCGCCCTGGTGAATGAGGCCGAGTATCGACTTGGGCTGGCGCCTCGCGGCACGCGGTTGCAGCCCACGAGACTCCAGACATGGATACTGCGATACATCGAGCTGTTTGCGGTGGTGATTCTGGTGGTCTTCTCGTTCACGTCAGGTGCCACGCGCACGCGTTCGCTGCTGGGCGTTGCCCTGCTGGCGGTGCTGGCTGCGTTGGCCGTGCTCTGGGTTGATGCTCGACGCTCCCTCGCGCGAGTCAGCGGGGCGCGGAAGCGGGCACCCTGAGGCGCACTGAACGAGGAGTAGCGTCGGGGGTATCGACCCCAAGCGTGTCTTTGCCGAACGTGTCTTCACCCCTCGAGTTGGGTATCTTTGGCCATGCGTATTCCTCTCCGTTCCAGAACATCTGCGCCGTCGTTGGACGGTTCGCGCTGCGGTGAACCCGTCCGTCGACCGCTTCTCGAGCGCGGCGTGCCCGGTCGGCTTGCCATTCTCGCCCTCGCGACGGCGACCCTGGCGATTCCCGCCGCCGCGCAACGCGCCACCGGGGTCCGTGATCGCGCCGCGCAGGAGGCGGTGCGACAGCCGAGCGCCTTCGGTGTGGTGGATGGCATCGTCACCGACACCTTATTGCGTCCGCTCGGTGCCGCTGATGTTTCAGTCGTCGGCATCGGGGCACGCGTGGTCACCACCGAGAACGGCAGGTTCCGTCTGCTCCAGGTGCCCCCAGGACAGTATCTCCTGGTGGCTCGGCGTATCGGCTACGCGCCCACGTCGGGGATTATTCAGGTTCCCGTCAGCGACACGCTTCGCCTGGCCTACACGCTGCTACGCTCCGTCAGTTCGCTGGACACCGTACGAGTAAAGGAACGCCGCGTCTCGCTGCGCATGGCCGAGTTCGAGGGGCGACGATTGCAGGGCATCGGTCAGTTCATCACGCAGGAGGACATCGAGAAGCGCGGTTCGCGTGAAGCGGCTGACTTCCTACGCAATCTGCGCGGCATCGAGGTGTCGCGACTCACCAACCAGGCGTTTCAGGGTACCGTCGCGCTTTCGCGCCGTGAAGGCGGCAGTGTGGGTGGCGACGGCACCGGTGCCTGCGCGATGCAGGTGTTGCTCGATGGCATCGTGTTGCCGCGGTTTTTCAACCTCGACCTGCTGCCGTCCCCGAAGTTGATTTCCGGCATCGAGGTGTACTCGGGCGCAGCCACTGCGCCGCCTCAGTTCGGCGGCACTGATCGACGATGCGGCCTCATTCTGATCTGGACGCGAGACGGGTACTGAGTCACGCGCATTGCTGTCATCGTGTGCCGAACAGACAAGACGCCCCCGCAAGCAGATGCTTGCGGGGGCGTTTCGGTGTTCTGAACTGAGCTGCTGGCGATCAAGCGTCCGATCACCGTCAGCAGCTCATTGCATCAGCATCCAGGACCAGCGAACGGCGCCACCTTGCCTACGCGCTGCAGGCACTCGGCCTGCGGCACGGGCATCACACGCGCTACGAAGTGGTTCGACGCGTCGAGGGGCAACGTGTTGAGCCGATTGTAGCGGCGCATGTCGATCCAGCGCGTGCCCTCAAGCAACAGGGAGTAGCGCTTCTGGAGCAGCAGCTGGTCCAGCACCGCCGCGTCCGCCGAGGCGGCCGTGAGCGTGGACGGAGCCAGCCCGCCCGAGTTGACGCGGATCTGGTTGATGATGCTGATGGCACCCGCCTTGTCACCCGTGGCGAGAAGTCCTTCTGCGCGAAGCAGCAGGAGCTCTTCGTTGCGAATGATGGCGATGGAGTTCGAGATCGACGCGTCACCCACGAAGCCAAGGCTGGAGGCAATGCCTGTGACGCCAGCTGGCGGGCCACGCGACGCCTTGGTCTTGACCTTGGCGAGGTACCGATTGTCCTTGGTGCCGTCGGCCTTGAGCGGCGCGTCTGTGTCCGTGGACGGGTGGAGGAATAGATCCACCGCGCTGCCGAAGAACGGGTTGCCCGCGTCACCGGTCGCACCCGAGTACGGGTGAAACGGTCCGGCGTCGAGCGCAGCCCGTGTCGTGGCACCGGTGTTCAGGAACGAGGCACTGAGCGCCGTGAGCGAACGCTGCCACGCCGCCGCACCGCCACCGGAGGTGGCGTAGTATGCGGCCACTTTGCCTGCGATGGCGCGGTTAAACTGGTTGAAGGTCGCAGGCGTGCTGAACCCCGCGAAACCAGCATGCAGCGTGAACGGGAAGCTTGCGCCACCGGCCGCCAGTGCGGTGCTGCCTTCATCCAACGTGGCCAGGATGTACTTGTACATCGAGTCACGAGACACGAATGCGGCGATAACCGCAGCGTCCGCTTTGACCTCGGTGACGCCGCCC